>JBHEKR010000220.1:0-25781 GCA_041859365.1 Candidatus Hydrogenedentales bacterium | reverse complement strand
GATGCGTCCCGATGTGCCGAAAATCGACGCTCGATGGCGAAATACAGCATCATGGACGCCATCCAGCAGCCAAACACTGAACTAGAAATGAAAACTACCTCGAAGCATCCGCCAGAAATGGCTATCCGACACAGGAACTATCTACCGGCTTCAGGGGATAGGAAGCTATCGTCTTAGTCCCGAAGGGAAGGCATATTGTAGCCCAGGCGCGAGCGAAGCGAGCCCTGGGTAGCACAGCCGTCCTTTTCTCAACCCCGCATGGGGGGGCACAGATAACGAGTGAATACGGTGCCGGGGTTGGTGTGTCACCCCTCCGGGGTTCAATGATATGGGGGGCTTTCCTGGGGTTCCGCTCGTGCCTCGCTCCACCCCAGGCTACGGTATGCCGCCACTACGTGGCTAAGAGGAGGCCGCGCCAACAAACTCTTGCGGTTCCATAGTCATCAAAACATTTGGACAAAGGCAGGAGCAGCTTGGGAGCGAGTTCAAGAATCGTAAGCCTCCAGCCTCCAGCCTACAGCCTCCCCCCTTACTTCCGCGCCTTCTTCAGCGCCTCGACCAGACCCGGCCCACAGGCGACAATCCCCTTGGTGCGGTAGTCGTAGTGGTCGAAGCTGTCGTAGTCCATGGCGATGCCGCCAGCCTTCTGAAGGATATAGCCACCTGAGGATTGCCCTGCCGGGCTTGCGCCGAAGTCGAAGTAGGCGTCGAGGCGGCCCCGGGCCACGTTGCAGAGGGTGACGGCGGGCGTGATCCATCCCACGCCCTTGGCGCACTGATCGAAGACCGGTTTCCACTCGTCGTAGTAGCGTTGGATGGCCATCATGTTGGCGCTGAAGCCGAAGGCCACCAGCGCATCGCGAATCTCGGTGGTGGGGGAGGGTTTGATGGGCTGACCGTTGAGGAAAGCCCCCTTCTTGCCCTTGTCTGCGTGGTAGAGCTCGCCGCTCACGGGATTATAGACATAGGCCTCAGTGATCTTGTCGCCCTGCTCCCGGGCCATGGAAATGGCGAAATAGGGCTTGCCCATGAGGTAGTTGGAGGTGCCGTCAATGGGATCGATGATCCAGTTCCCGCCCGAGTGCCCCTGGGCCCGGCCGAGGTCTTCCCCCCGTATGCCGTCCCCCGGAAAGAGCTTGCGCAGGCGCTCCACGATCATCCGCCCGATCTCCCGGTCCGTTTCCGTGACCAGCTCGCGGCGGGCCTGGACGTCGCACGGCGGCGGGTCGAAGTAGCGGGCCTTCAGCAGGCTCCCCGCTTCAAGCAGCAATTCTCGGACTTCTTCGGTCATGGACTGGCTCCTGCCCCACAGGTTGGTACCATCGCACCCCGGAAGGGTAGCAGCAATGGGCCGGCGGGATCCACGGGGGAGTCTGGAATCAGAGGCTTGCAACCTCCCGCCCGCCTTGGGTAAGCTCACCGGAAACAAACGCAAGCCGCGCGACGCGACCTTCGACTGCACTTTGGGGAAACGGTGCTTGCTGCCCATGGACGCCTCCATCATCATTCCAACCCGGAACCGTGCCGACTGGCTGCCCACCTGCCTTGCCCACCTCGAACAGCAGACCTTTCCTGCGGCACGCTTTGAAATCATCATCGTGGATGACGGCAGCTCGGACGACACCTATTCGGTGCTCCAACGCTATGCACAAGGCGCACCGGTCCGCATTTGCCCCATCCGGGCGGCGCACGTCGGGTTCGCGGCGGCACGGAACATCGGCGTCGAGGCCGCATCCGGGTCAATTCTCCTTTTCTTTGCCGACGACGAACTGGCCAGCCCCCGGCTCCTGGAAAATCACTGGCAGGCACACGCGGGACTGCACGCGGAGCGCTGCTTCGTCGGCGAGATTCACGTCCACCCCCAACTGTCCCCCGCCAGCCTTACACGAATCTCCATTGACGAAACCTCCTACGAGGATGAGTATCTTGAGCAGGTCTCCTACTTGGACGCGCAACCATCCAACCTGAGTATGGGCAAAGCGCTTTTTAAAGGGATCGGGGGCTTCGACGAAGCAGATGCGCTTTGCCCGCTGGAGCACGTTGTCTGGGCCCATCGGCTGGGCAAGTCGGGGGTGGAGATACGGCGTCTTGACGACACTCGCTCCTATGTGTGGCAGCCCGCCTCGCTGGCCTCCGAACGCGCGCGTTACTACCATATGGGCTATGCCATGTTCGAGGTGCTCCGCATGACGCGATCAGACACCATCGTGGACCGCTACCGGCTGAAGCGCGGCTCTGTTGAACGCACGCTCAGCGCCTTCATGATGCCCTATTACCTTCGGGCATGCCAGCGGAACAACCGGGAGAATCCCGTTTTCGCCAGTGCGCTGCGGCGGCGCATCCTTCACCATGATCGGGCCGGCGGCTTCAATGACGCCGCGCACGGGCGGCCCCGACGCGCTCCATCCCCCACGCCGCCCGCCATCTAGGCCCGCATTTGCGTGCTTTCCTGCCCATACTTGGATCCGGCGTTGGAATTTGCCACACTAGGGATGAAATTTTACAAGACGCTGCCAACCGATCGGGTACCACGCCACGCCAATGAAGTTCATCCACACCGCCGATATACATCTCGACCAGTCCTGTGCCGCCATGGAACTTCCGCCCGTGCTGGGCAACGAGTACCGCGCGCACCTTCATGCGGTGCTCCAGAGAATTTTGAATCGGGCCCGCGATACCGGGGCCGACGCGGTTTTCATAACAGGCGATCTCTTCGAGCACGAACGCGTCACGCGCAACACCATCAATTCCCTGCGCGAAGCCTTTGGGGCCCTGGCCCCCACTCCGATTTTCCTCTGCGCCGGACGGCACGACCCCGCCGTTCCCGGCTCGCCTTATCTGACCGAGGCCTGGACGGCCAATGTCCATCTATTCACGGAACCCGCCTGGCGCAGTATCGATGTGCCGGGGCGGAACCTTACCGTGCACGGGTTTGGTCTGGATTCTTCGACGCCGATGGGAGACCTCCCCGGTGTACTCGAAGTGCCACAAGATGGCCGCGTCCACATCGCCATTGGCCACGGACTGGAGCACACGGTGCTTCACGGCGGGCGGGAAGGCATGGCGACCTTTGAGACGGCCCCCGAACTACCCGTCGGCCTCGCCTATCTGGGCCTGGGCGGTCTCCACGGGCGCACCGAGATCACGAATTCGTCAGGGGTGCCGATCTGGTATCCCGGGGCACCGGAGAGTTGCCACCCGGGCGAATCGGGCAGCCACGCCTGCCTGGAAATTGACGTGGAAGTTGGTGGCGCCACGACCATTGTGCCTTTTGAGCTGTCTTCCGGGCGTTTCCAGGCGCTGACGCTGGATTGCAGCGCCTTCACCAGCGGCCAGGAACTGCTCGATGCCATGCGGGCCTTGCTTCTGCCGGTGCGGGACTGTCCTCTGATCCGTATTACGCTGGAAGGAGCCCTGCTTCGGCAAATCTATGACGAACTGGAGGGTATCCGCGATATTCTCGCGGAAGAGGTCCATTTCCTGCAGTGGCGCGAAGCCTGCCAGGTTGGCGACGACTACAAGGCCATCGCCCGTGAACGCACAAGTCTTGGGGCCTTCGTTCAGCGCATCAGCGAGGAGATTGACGACGCCCCCAGCGATGCCCTGCGACTGCAACGCCTTCGCAGCCGCGATCTCGGCGTCTGTGCCTACCGCGCCACAGCGCTGCCCATCAAGGGCCTGACGGGAGACTATCGTTGAGATTCCGATCGATCAACATGGCGGGCTATGGCCGCTTCTGCGACGAAGTCATCGAATTTGCACCCGGACTCCAGATCATCATCGGCCCGAATGAAAAGGGGAAGTCCACCATCCGCGCTTTTCTGGCCGACATGCTTTACGGTCAGAAACGCAATGAAGTTCAGCGCGATTACGAGGACGCCAACGTTCTCCGGGCCCCCTGGAATGGCAACGGCGTGTATGGCGGTTCCCTCACCTACGAACTGGACAACGGCGGCCTCTACGAAGTCCTGCGCAACTTTGACAAGGACCACGAGTCCATCCAGGTTTTCGACCGTATCGAGAATAAGGACGTCACCGATACCTTCACCCGTTTCCGCAATCGTGAGTTGGATTTCGCGCGCCGTCACCTGGGCCTCGGCAAGGATGTCTTCCTCAGCACCGCCACCATTACCCACACCAGCCTGACGGACCTCGGCGACAGCGAGGCCCTCGACCAGATCCGGGAGGCCGTCCTTGCACTGGCCGACTCCGGTGGCGGCGCGGGCACGGTGGAGGGCGCGCTAGACGCCCTGGCCCGGCGCATTTCCGCGATCGGGCGACCCGATGCCCGGAACAAACCTCTGCCGGCCGCGCGTCAGCAACTCGCCGCGCTGCAAAAGGAATATCAGATTGCCCGTGAGCAGCAGGAAACCCTGCGCGCGCTGGCCATAGCGCGAAAAAAGGTCCTCGATGAGGGGGCGTTACTCCAACGCGAAAAAGCTGACGCGGAGGCCGACCTCGCCGCCCACGAGCATCAGGGCGATTTGGAGCGACTGCGCGATGTCGAGCGTCTGCAGGAGCAGATCGCCGCCATTTCGATCAAATGTGAGGCCCTGGGCGCGCTGCAGGACTTCCCCCTCGATTTGGACAGCCAGGTCCAGGCGGCCCGCGCCGGCGTGGTCGCCGCACAACGACAGTGGGAAAAGTCTCAGGCGCAGCATGCTGCGTTGAAACAGAAACTGGAGGGCGAACAGGAAGCCGGCAGCGGCCGCTCCCTTCAGTCCAACGAGTTTCCGCCGGCGCTCGAGCAGCAGATCAATCAGACCCAGGCCACCATGCATCAGTTGGAGCAGCGTATTGACGAGGCGCGCATCCTCGTCAATGCAGCGAAAGACCGCATGGACGAGGTGCAGCAGCAACTCGCCGAGCTGCCCGACTTCAGCCGACTCTCCGCCGACCCGGTGGAGTGGCTGACCCAACTGGCCAGTTCCTTTGCGGTGGCGCTCCGCGCCCGCGACGAGGAGTGTGCGCTGCGCGCATCGCTGCGCAAGGAAGTGGCGTCGCTGCAGGCTCTGAACGCGCCCTACGACCCCCTCTTTGAACCCTGCGCCGATTTTTCGGAGCTGGCCCGCGAGTATCAGGTTCAGGTGCGGCTCCACGAGAGCCAGCGCAACCAGCACGCCAGCGATCTCCATTCCCTTCAAGGCACGTACGAGGAGGTGAAGGGCGAACTGCGCGCCTTCCTGCCTCTGGGTATCGTGAGCCTGCTCATCGCCTGCGCCATCGGCGGATATTATTTCCTGTCGGACAACCGCGAAACGGGCATCGGCGCTCTGGTCACGCTGGCCGTCGGTCTTATTTTCCTCACCATGCACCTTTCCCAGCAGGGCCACCTCAAGCGACTCGCCCGCAATATCGGCATTGCCGAACAGGAACTGGCCAATGTCGCCGCCGTGGAGCGGGACAAGAGCCTGGAACGGATCGACGATATGCTTCGGGAGTCGGGACTCCAGAGCGTACGCGAACTGGAAGCCCTCTACGACCAGTACAAGTCGACACAGATGGAACTCCGGATTCGCAGCACGGCACTCGCGGGACAGGAAGAAAAGGCCGCCGAAGCCGAGGAGCGGGTCCCTCAATTGCTCAGCCGCTTCCAGGATACTTTCGCCAAAGCCGGTGAAACGATCCAGAGCGAAAACGACGTCCAGGAGGCCGCCGGACGGGCCATCGCCCGCTACCAGGCCTATCGCGAAGCCAAACGGCGCTCGACCTCCAACCGGTCCGTGCTGGAGCGGCACGATGCCGAGTTGAAACGGCTCGAGTTGCTCGCTGCGCAGACCGCCGAAGACCTCGCGCTCTTGGAGTTGGAGGCCCGGGAATTTGTGCGCGACTATGGTCTGCCTGGTCTTGACGAATACGCCGAAGTAAAAGACCTCATCAACGCGTTCCGGGAGAACATCGCGGACAGCCGCGAGCTTCAGGGTCGCCACGACATGCTGAGCGAGAACCTGCGCAATCTGGAACGGCAGATGGATGACGAGCGCGCCGAACTGGATGCCGCGGAACGAAGTCTCGCCGCGTTGCTCGATCGGGCGGGCATAGATACGGTGGAAGCCTGGAATCTCCGGGCCTCGGACGCGCGCGAATTCGAATCGCTCCAGCAGGAACGGGAACACCTCGAAGGCCGACTCCACGACAAGCTCGACCGCCATACCCTGCTTTCGCTACAGGAACGGGTGGCGCGATTCGGCGCTATTGGAACGTTCCCCGACGCACCTCCCGAGGCGCTGCGGGAGCAAATTGCGCAACTCAACGAAAGCATTGATCGCAAGATCCAGGAGGAACACGCCCTTCATGTGGAGCTCACGGAGCAGAGCGTGCGCGGTCGCTCCCTCGGTGAGCTGGAGGAAGAGATAGCTCTCGTGGAAGCCTGCATTCTTGCCCTGGAGGCCGAAGTCGAGGCCGCCAGTTATGCCATGGCCCTCATGGAGGCCGTCGCTGAAGACAAGCATGCGGAGATTGCCCCGAAGCTCGCCCACATCGCCAGCGAGTATCTCGCGGCGATCACCTGCGGCAACTACAGCGAGCTATTTCTCGCCCGTGATTTGAGCGTCGGAGTGCGGGTGCCCGAAACCGATCAAGTGAACGACGCCCCGGAGAAATCCCTGAGCAAGGGAACCGTGGATCAGATCTATCTCGCTTTGCGTCTGGCCTTCGTTCAAAGTGTCAGCGAGAACGGGGAGGGCATCCCGATGCTGTTGGATGACCCCTTTGCCAACTACGATGACGAACGCCTGGAATCGGCTATGACGCTGATTAACGGGCTGGTGGGGCGCAATCAGATTCTGCTTTTCACCTGTCGGGAAGACGTGGTAACGGTAGCCGAGCGGCTGAATGCATCGGTTATTCGCCTGTAGTTTCGATGGTTGTTATCGTCTGTTTTTGTTCTTTTGTCTGCAATAGCCGCCAAAATACGCCTATTCCTGGTGGCTTTCGATGCCGGCAGCAAGGTCCCGAAACAGCAACAAACGCAAAGATCACTTGCCGATTCCAGAGGCCTGTGGTAGAATTGGGTTGGTCAGCGCCACAAGTGGCGTTTCTCCTTCCGCGGAGGTCTGGTACGGTTCGTCGTGTCAGGCCTCTTTTTTTGTGCCTTACCGAGACGCTTCGCTACTTTCCGATGCAAAACGATCCAAAGATAGCGGCCAGCACATCGTCCGGTGTCGTCTCACCCGTGATCTCGCCGAGTGCCTGAAGCGCCTCCTGCAGATCCAGCGCCAGAAACTCCGGCGACATCCCCCGCCCCCCGAGAAAACGCTCGATGCACTCCGCGGCGCGGCGTAGACTATCCTGCTGGTGAAGACGATTCACGAGCGCTTCGTCCGGCGCGACGTTGGCTCCGCCGAGGAGAATCCGCCCCAGTGTTTCCTCGAGTTCGTTGAGACCTGTCCCCGTAAGCGCCGAGACACCCTGACAGGCCGTCGCCTCCTTCGCCCAACCAGGCAGCAGGGGCTCGCCGACGAGGTCACACTTGTTCAGCGCGAGGACGACGGGGATCTCGAGGGCCACGAGTTCGCGGAAAAGGCCGTGGTCCTCTTCATTGCATTCCCGCGATCCATCGAGCACGAGCAGGGCCACCTGAGCTGACCTCTGGACATCCCGGGCAATCTGAACCCCCTGCCGTTCGATTTCGTCGTCGGTTTGCCGCACCCCGGCCGTGTCGATCAATTTGACCGGCACACCGGAGAGAGTGATGTATTCTTCGAGACGATCCCGGGTGGTGCCGGCCTGGGCGGACACGATGGCCCGGGCGTCTCGGAGCAGGGCATTGAAGAGGCTCGACTTGCCCACATTCGGAATGCCCGCGATGGCCAGGATGGCGCCGTCGCGGAAGACGCGACCGGCCTCACTCTTGCGCAGCAGTTCGAGCATTTGCCAGTGGGCCTCGGCAGCCTGCGCCATGAGGGCTTCATCAATCAGATCGGGGATGTCGTCTTCGGGAAAATCCACCACCGCTTCGACACGGGCGAGCAGTTCGAGCAGGACACCACGCATGTGGTGAAGGGTGCGGGAGAGTACCCCGCTCGACGCGGCGTTCGCCGCCTGAAGGTTGGCGCGAGTCCGGGCCTGGATCTGGTCGATGACGGCCTCGGCCTGGACCAGATCGATGCGCCCGTTCATGAAGGCGCGCAAGGTAAACTCGCCGGGGCGGGCGAGGCGGGCCCCCTGAGCGAGGGCCGCTTCCATGATGGCGTTCAGGGGCGCTGGCCCGCCGTGGCCGTTGATCTCCACGACATCTTCGCGGGTGTAGGTGTGGGGTGCGCGCATGACGTGGCAAAGCACCTCATCGAGGGGCGCGCCGTCCGCGCCGACGATGTGGCCATGGAACACGGCGCGGTCACGCTCGTTCAGGCTTCGCCCTTTGGACGAGCGGAAGATGGTGGCGGCCACGGCAATCGCATCGGAACCGCTTAAACGAACAATCCCCACCCCCCCTTCGCCGGGGGGGGTGGAGATGGCAACAATCGTATCACTGGTGTCAGTCACTCAGGGCGCCTACATCGATATCGCCGCCTTCGCTCCGGCCGGCATATTCGCCGCCCCCGGATCGGCCACGGCCACCGCGACGGCGTCCGCCCCGGTTACCCCGGCTGGAACGGGGCGCGCGCTCGGGGCGCACCGCATTCTTCGGGCTGATGACCACGCTGCGGAACAGGGACTCGCCGAGGCTGAAGGTTCGGATCTCCTCATCACCCTGAAGGGTCAGGTGGATGATGCGCCGTTCCTGAGGGCTGAGGGGCTTCAGGCGCATGTTGCGCTGGGTCTCTTTCGCCCGGTTGGCCATGGTGCGGGCCAGTTCTTCGAGGGATTCGCGGCGGCGGTCGACATAGCCCTCCACATCGACGACAATGCGCTCGGTATTCTCATTCGTGTCGCCCCGGGATATCATGCGGTTGATCAAGTACTGCATGGCGCTCAGATTGCGGCCCTTGCGCCCGATCAAAATCGCGCTATCCTCGGAAGACACATTGATCCGCGCGCTACCGTCTTCGGAGCGCACGAAGGCCGCCGTGCCGACGATACCCATATGGCTGATGATCGCTTCCAGGAGCGACGCCGCTTCCACACCCTGTTCGTCCGTGATGGGCGCGGTCGTGTCGATGCCGGAGCTTTCCTGCTGTTCGGCAAATTCATCCGAAGTGGCCTCCCCGTCGGCCAATGCGGCTACGGGGCGTTCCTTGCGTTCCGGACGTTCCTTGCGCTCGGGGCGTTCTTTGCGTTCCGGGCGATCTTTGCGCTCGGGACGTTCCGTGCGCTCGCCACGGTTCTCTTTGCGCTCGGGACGGTTGCGCTGTCCTTCGCGATCGCCACGGGGCTGCTGATTCTGGCCCGGCTTCTCGCTGCGCTCGCCCCGGCCGCGACCGCGTCCACCCCGCTCGCCGCGGGGTTGCTGACCTTCCCGATCGCCACCAGAGGGCTGGCCCTCGGCGGTCTTGGTCCGGTTGCCCCGTTCGCCGGCGGGTCTGTCGCCACGACCACCGCGGCCATTCTGATTGTCCCGGCCGCCCTGGCTATCGCGGCTTTCACTCTTCTCGCGGCCTTCGGTCTTTTCCCGATTCGGCCCGCGTTCGCCACGCCCGCGCTCGCTCCGTTCCGGGCGATTTCCCTCGCGGCGGGGGCGTTCATCGGCCGCAGGGCGCTGGGGCTCGTCGGGCATGTTCTCCACAACGAGGCGGACCTTGACCGGTCGCGCGCCAAATCCAAGAATTCCCTTGCTTCCCTCGTCGATAATCTCGATCTTATCGACTTCGTACATCTCGACACCCAACTGCTTCAGCGCGCTCTGAATGGCTTCTTCGCGTGTCTTCGCGCTGGCCTCCACTGCTTTCATGGCTCTCTATCTCCTTCGGGGCCTCCGCCCTCGTTACTCCGGCTGTACCGCGCTCTCGCCGGAAGGTTAGTGGATACGTCCTTCAGTCCTTACCGGACTCCTTGCCCCGCGGACCTTTTTTCTTTCCCCGGCGCTCTTCCCGCGCCATCTCCCGTTTTTTAGCCTGCGCCGCCGCATAGAAATGCTTCGGGCGGGCTTTCTTCTTGGCCACCGCCCCCGGCTTGGCTTTCAGTTCTTCATCACTCACATGGACAAAATAATTCTGCAGGATACCGAGCAGGGTGCTCGTCAAAATATACAAATTGAGGCCCGAGGCCATGTTGTAGCAGATCGCGCTGAAGAAGATGGGCATCAGGGTCATCATCATCTTCTGCTGCGGATTCTGCACCGGGCCGGAAGTCGGCATGAGCTTGGTGCTCAGGACCATCGCCCCACCCATGAGGAACGGCAGCAGGTTGAAGGTGCTGATGCCATTGGCCATGAAGGGCATGGGAATCACGAAGGGCAGGGTCATCAGGGCATCCGGCTTGGACAAGTCCGTGATCCAGCCGAGGAAAGGCGCGCCGCGGAACTCGAAGGCCGTCGCATAGACGCGATACAGCGCGATGAACACGGGCATTTGAAGCAGCATGGGCATGCAACCGCCGAGGGGATTCACGCCGCGCTCCTTGTAGAGCTCCATCATGCGCTTCTGCAGTTCCTGCTGGTCTTCGCCCACTTCCTTCTTGATCTCTTCCATCTCGGGCGCGAGCTTCTGCATCTTCTTCATGCTCTTCATGCCCTTGAGGGTCAAGGGGAACATGGCGGTGCGCACGACGATGGTGAGGAAGATAATCGCGAAGCCGTAGTTGGCGATGATGGAATGGTAGAACGAGTTCAGCACCCAGAGCATGCCCTTGGCGAAGGTGTCCATGATGCCGAACATCGTAAAGAACTCGAGGGAGGTCTTCAGATCGGGCCAGGCCTTGGCCAGGCTGTGCCCCTGTAGCGGACCGAGGTAAACCTTGAAGGCGCGCGTGTCTTCGCCACCGGCAGCCACCTCGGTTCGAGGGACGCTCAGGGCCACCTGGAAGTGTTTAGGATCGCCCAGGCTCCAGCCGCGGGCGCCTTCATATTCGGGCTTCATGGCGACAATGAAGAAAGCGCTCTTGATGGCGACCCAGTTCGGCGCCTGCATCACCTTGGAGTAGGTACCGTCGATGGGGCGCTCCAGATCCTTCGTGGGGAAGTGGATGTTGGCTTCGCCTTCACGCCACACGATCTCCTGGTGGGACATGGCGTTGCTCTGGTCGCCAGAGTTCACGTTGGGCGCCCAGTACATGGAGTAGGCCGGTTCGGTGTCCAGGCCCAGGCGACGGGTCTCCCCGCCGTTGTTGGTGTAGGTCACCGAGACATCGAGAACGTTGGGGTGCTCGACGGAGGACAGGGTGAAGGTTTTCTTGACGGTGGCGGCATAGGGCTCGGGAAGCTGCACCTGGAAGGAGAGGGAAAGGCCATCGGCGCTCTTCTCGGGGGTCCAGCGAACCTTATTCAGGTAATCGCCCAGATATTCGTCCTGAAATTCGAGGCCCAGGGGATAGACTGCTTCACTATCGGAAACATCGCCCCAGACGGGAACAAGGGACTGCTTCTCGCCGTGGACCACGTGAACCGTGCCCTGTTTAAGTCGTGCGCCCACATCGGTGAAGACGAGATCGAGGCCCGATGTGCCGTCGACATTGGCGTTCGAAAGGGTGATTTCCTGCGCGGGACCCTGGGCGGGATCGAAGAGCAGACCGGCGAGGGCCTGGGCGCTTTCCGGTGGCAGTGCCGCTGCCGTCGCCGCGGGGGTGGCGCCCGGAGTACCCGGTTGCCCGGGAACAGGGGTGCTACTCGCCGCTGGGGGGGCCTGGCCGCCCGCGGGCGCCGGCTGCTGCGGCGGAGTTGGCGGCATGAAATAGAACGTCGCAATCGCGAGTACGGACATGAGAACAATAAAGATGAAATTGTTCCGCTGCGCGTCTTTGTCGCGCTGATTGTCACCCAGCATCATAAAAGTGCTTCTCCTCGGCCCAAGGCGCCGTGCATAAGGCGCAACGCGTGCGGGGGCCGGTGTTGTGGCGGATGATCCTCAATGGCCGTGGCGCTTCTCGGGCACGGGATCGTGTCCGCCCCTGCAAAAGGGGTTGCATCGGAGGATGCGCCAGGCGCCCAGGAGGAGTCCGTAGACGACGCCATGAGCCCGAAGTGCATCGATGGCATACTGGGAGCAGGAGGGATAGAATCGGCAATTCTGGCCAAGCCAGGGGGACAGCCAGTGCTGGTAAAGGCGGATTATGCCGACCAGCACCTTAACCATCCATTACGCCGCCGCGATGGAGCAAGCGCTTCATCGTTTGTACACAGGTTGCGTAGTCCAGCCCCGCCGCCTCCGGTCGGGCCACCACCACGAAGTGGCAGGGTGACGATACCAGTGACCGGTGGGTACGGTAGAATTCGCGGAGATACCGCTTCACGCGATTGCGCGTTACGGCCTTGCCGACCTTGCGAGACACCGCAAGGCCCATCTTGGTCCCTTGCTGCTCCTGAGTTGCCAGATAACAGACAAAATAGCGATCCGCGACCTTGCGGCTGTTGGAAAACACCGCGCCGTATTCAGATTTCTTCCGGATTCTGTCCGCCGGCGGAAAGCTGTTTCCGCCGCGGCGCAATGAAGCGCCGCGGGGGCCGCCCGATGGAATTGCGGAGGGGTCCGGCGTCAAGTCGCTGGATTCGACTGTCTGGTCCCGCACTACAGGATCATCACATTCAAATTAAACCGTGAGGCTCTTCCGGCCCTTGCGACGGCGGCTGCTGATTACGCGGCGACCGTTCTTGGTGGCCATGCGGGCACGGAAACCGTGGGTGCGCTTCCGTTTAATGTTCGAAGGCTGGTAAGTGCGCTTCACGCTATGCTCCTTTTACATCTCAAATTCGTAACTTTAGACAACAGAAAAGAAAACCGGGACCGTCCGGAAACAGACATAGTGCGCCCGTCCCAGTTCCAAAGATTGAGCTAAGGGCGTAACTATACGAAATTAAGGGTTTTGATGTCAAACCGGAAGCGGCACTCCGCCGATGCTCCGGCTCGACGATGGGGCGCTTCGGGGACGACAGGGACTTCAGGGACGGCAGGCGCCTCAATTTCCGAGGCAACCGCGATAATCGAAACAACCGAATCACGTAGCACTTCTGGAAGGAGGGTCGCTATAGTATGGGCAAGAGTCCGCCGTCGGGGCGGTCAAGAGGCCGCGTGTCGGGCCGGGAGACCTGTGATGTGTAGACGAGTGCTTGTAGTCTTGTTGACTTGGGCGGTGGCGCTGGGCGCCGGGGCGCTTTCGCCTGGCGAGGCCGTGGGAGAACTCTCCTTCAAAGACATCCGCTTCCTCCCCCGCTCCCTGGAGGACTTCGGCCCGCGAACGGCTTTCGTTTTCGCCTTCACCTCCATCGAGGACACAGGCCGCGCTGAACTGGATACGCGGCTGAAGGCGCTCCACCATTCGCTGAAAGACAAAAACGTCGAGATTGCGGCAATCCACCCCGCCCCGAGCGATACCATTCCGAAGATTGCGATCCACGGTATAGAATACGAGATCCCCGTCACCTTGCTCGGTGATCCAGACGGCGCGTGCGCCAGGGCCCTCGGCGTGGAACGGCTCGGAACCCTGGTCATCATCGATGGCAGGGACAAATCCTTGCGATATCGCGGTGACTTGCAGGGTTTGGAAGCCGCACTCAGTGAGGTGCTTGCGGGTGTGCCCGTCTCTGAGGCTGAGCGCTCCGTGCAAGGTAGCGCACTTCCAGTCCGCACGGTCCCCGAGGCATCCACGCCCATCACCTACAATGAACACGTCGCCCCAATTCTGAACACCCACTGCGTGGTCTGCCACCGTCCCGGCCAGACCGCGCCCTTCGCCTTGCAGGACTATCGCCACGCGGTCACGCGGGCGGACATGATCCTTGAGGTGGTCCTGGAGGAGCGCATGCCCCCGTGGTATGGCGCGCGAAAGCATGGTCCCTTCGTCAACGAGCGTACCGTCACCGAAGCGGAAAAGACCCTCCTCTCCCAGTGGATCCAGGGAAATAAGCTCGAAGGCGATCCCGCGCTCGCACCCGCGCCCCCTGTATTTCCCGATTCGGAGTGGGCCATCGGCGAGCCCGACCTGGTCCTCACGGCGAAGGATGTGGAGCATATTCCCGCCGAGGGCTTTATACCCTACCGCTACGTAACACTCCCCTATCAGTTTGCCGCCGACACCTGGATACAGGGACTCGAGATCCTGCCGGGCAATCCCGAGGTGGTACACCACGCCAACTTGATTTACACCCTGCCCGGCCAACCCTACGACGAGCAGAACGGCTTCCTCACGGGCAAAGTGCCCGGCGGCAATCCCGTGGATCTTGCGCCGGGGGTCGGCATGATGATTCCGAAAGGCGCCGTGCTCACGATTCAGATCCACTACGTCACCACCGGCAAGCCCGAGACCGACCAGATGCGGGTGGGAATCCGCTATGCGGACGGGGTCATCGTCAAGCGCACCTTCCACCAGCGCATACGCCCCGAGACCATCGCCATTCCGCCGGGCGAGCCCTTTTATAGAATGAGCGCGGAGGAAACCATCCCCCACAACGCCACGGTCATCGCGCTGTTCACCCACATGCACACGCGAGGGCGAGACATGACGTTCTTTGCCGATTACCCCGACGGCCGCAGCGAGACCCTGCTCACCATTCCCAACTACAGCTTCGACTGGCAGCTCGCCTACCAATACGCCCCCGGCACGAAGCGCTTCCCCAAGGGCACGAAGATCCGGACCGTCTCTCACTACGACAACTCTGCCTTCAACCCCTACAACCCCGATCCCACGGTGGAGGTGCCTTACGGCGACCAGACCATCCATGAGATGAACGACGGGTACGTGTTTTATCTGGATGAAGAGGAAAACCTGAACTTGAACATCGATGGGGAGACGGGCCAGGTGAAGGAGGCGGTGGCAAGAGAAACTGAATGATGGCAGCCGTTCACGGTGTCATAGGGACTGACGCGGACCAGAGTTCCATGGTTGTGGAAGTTCGTTGAGTTAGATGTATTCGTGTTCGAGCGGTATAGACTACGACGGCTGTGGATGTCCCGTCGCCCGGGGAATGGACCGATTACACCAGCAGGCACCCTGCGCGCGTCAGTTCCTATATGCTCCCTCGCTCAGTTACTCAAACGGTAACGGTATACGCTGATCGCTTTATATCGAGTTTTACCCCGTGCTCCCGGTAATACCTGTCCATCGTGGCCTGAGTCCCAGCATTGAGAGCGGGAACCGATGAGGCGATCAACACACACCGTCTCGGCACTCCTTTGTGCCGCTCGGCGAAATACCCTAGAGTCGCTGCAAGCTGCTCGATTCCGTGGGCGATTTTCGATCCCTTGAGCTCCAGGTAGTAGACCAGTTCCATCGGCTCCGCAATTTCAAACACGAAGTCGCAGCGCTTACGAGAAGAGTCGTCCTTAAAGACACACTTGTCGACATCTATCTTGTTGATGAATTTACGATTCGGATTCTTCAGAACCATTCGCTGACCGTTCTCCTCGGCCACGATTACGCGGGTAGTTCGTGCCTCAACGCACTCGTCTGGAAGCCTCACCCCACGACCTCCGAGTACTTCAACGCCAGCAACGCGTCAAATTCCTCGGACATCACCTCCGACACACCATCGATATCATTCACACCGATCAGGCGGCTTTCCCCATCCAATATGCCGACCAGTCGGCCATCTTGTATTGTATACGCGCGCACATAGTCGTACGACACCAGGAAGTCGGAGCCGCCCACCACATCCCGAATACTGTCCTCGCCGAGCTTCTCTGAAATGTCGTTGGCGATGATGAGATTGTTGAGGGCTGTCAGTATATACGGGCTGTGTGTCGTAACGAGAAATTGCATCCCGTGGCGCCGCTGCAGCAATGCCAGCAGCCGAATAATATGCCTTTGCGAATCGGGAAAAAGGTGGGCTTCCGGCTCTTCAATGACTATGGAAGTCCTGTTCCGCCTCGTCTGGGGCGATGATAACAACAGCAACATCGGAAGAGCTTCCTGCTGCCCCGAGGAAGCTTGTGAAAGTTTCACCGTTCGCCCCTCGCTATCTATCCAATCCTGGTCGTCGGCATGCCGATATTTTCCCACCATGACCAGATCGACCAAATCCTGAACCCGCGAATTGATGTGAGCTTCCGCGTCGTCCAACGAGGGTTCAGCTTGCGACCGCTTCAGTTTTTCCAGTCGTGCACCAATATCCCACAAAAACGGATCGAGTTCTAGCCCTTCACGAAATACCGTAAACGCGTTCCGCTGAAGAATCGAAAGAAATGACCGGCCCGCAGGTATGAACAGCGGCTTTGCCAGCCCAACCTCGTCGTAGATTTTCGATTCAACAAACTGGGTAACCGCCTTCCGTGCGGCAGTGGAGTCCAGACCAACAATTCTAAAAAAATCGGATACCGCCAGTTCATGGGCAAGCGCGGCTTCAATACTCTCGCTCAGCTTGTCGATATTCTCAAACGCGACCTCGACAAAACTCTTGTGCGAACTTCTGACAATTCGCACGGATATATTTTCTATACGGTATGCAATGGAAAAGGACCCCGCACCCCAAGAATATACAGGAAAATATACACAAAAAAGGTCGGCCCACTCTTTCACGACACGATCGACGTCCAGAGGTCGGGAAGCGGAATTCACGAAACTGGACGATAGGCCATTCCGAAAAAAGTGAACGAGCTTTGCGAGCACGCTCTTTCCGGAAGCCTGGGGCCCGATGATTACGGTAAACCTGGCGACCTCCAAATCGGCCTGGTCGATACCAAGAAAATTCGTTGCTATCAGTCGCTCCATTATGGATTCCATTCGGCTGTTTGGCACTTGAGAGAAGATTGACCCGGGAGAATCTAGTCGAACCTGATCGGGGATACGGTATAGTCTACCTGAGACCAAAGGGAATTTGAAGTACGAACTTCGAATTACCAAGGAATGATCAGGGTTTCGGTGGAACGGAGACATCTTGCGATCGAAGCCGTTCCACCCTGATGATATGTTGCGCTATCATGGTGAGGTAGACTTTTTCACCTCTTCAATACAGGATGACACCAACTGAGAATCTTCTGTTCGCTACGACCACGACGGCCTCTTCTCCGGCCCCAATCAATTACCTGTCTGCTCCTGCTTACCCCCCTCGTCTCCGGCTGCCAGGCGAAAGGCTGTGGCAATCCCTATGGCACCGCCGCCCAGGCCACGGCCATTGAAGACGCCATGTATCGTGGCTCGGTCGCGGAGTGCGTTGCAGCCATTTCGGCGGCCCGGGAGACCCGTGCCTTTGGCGTCGGGTGCCCTGATGTGGAGTTCGCCCGATCCGCACCCGACACCACGCCCCCCACGCTGGAAGACGTTGCGGCGGTCTGGAACACAGTGCATTTACCGGGCCTGAGCGCCTATGCGGAGGATTGCCCGCCCATCGGTCGTGAATGGCCCGCCGCCGCGCTGGGTGGGTACTATGCGCGACTCGCGGGCTATGCCGCGCCGGAGGCGTTGCTCGCGCTGATCGCGAGACAAGCGGAAGGCACGCAGTACGGGCCGGCCCACGCCCCGGAGCCGCTGGTCACCCACGCGGGCCTGTATGGCTATGCCGGTCGCCTTGCGGAGCGAAACGATCCATGCTATCGGGGCGGCGTGGTCCGGGAGCGGGTGGAACGAGTCTGCGATAAGCTTCCCCAGTTCTGCCCTGGCTATACGTCGGGACCCTGGGCGGGCGAGCGCTTCGTGGTGGCCGATTTTTCGGTGACCCCTCGGGCCTATGATGGCGGCGCGGCCTATGACCACGGCTGGGCGGGCGCACTGATGGTGGAGGCGTGGTTGCAGGCGGGCACGCCGGAAGACCGCGGCCTCTTCGAAGCCTCGGCCCAGCTGGCGGCCGTGTGGAGCGCGAAAGAGCCGGCGGTGCGAAACCACAACTACACGGCCAAGAATATCTGGCTCCTGGCTCAGCTCTATGCCGTTACTGGAGAGGCGCCTTATCGAGATGCCCTGCTGGATCGACTGGAACGCAATCTCAAACCGGGCGTGCTCCTGGATCGCAACGCGGATGGTCTGGTAGACGGAATGGCCCATCAGCCCTTTGCCGAACTCAATCCGGTGGCCCGTCACCCCGGACGCATGTGGGACGGGCACAACAGCATCCTGTGGTATCAGGCAATGAACACTTGGGCCATGACGGAGGCCTACTGCGCCTTCCGCGATCGGGGCGATACGGATGAGGCCGCAGACTTGCGCCCCTTCGCCATCGCCATGCTGGACAACATGGCATGGGAACTGACCCAGCTCGGACCGGGTGTGGATATCGGCGAGGGTGCCCATCCCACGTCCTATGCCCTTCTGGTCGGCCTGCGGAAGATCGCCGCCGCGGAGCGCGAAGCCCACGCGGACTGGGAAGCCGCCCTGGCCGCTCTCTGGAACACAGGATACTTCGAGCGCTTCGAAGGTGGCCGAAGCACGGCCAACTGCGGATTATATCTGCTCCACCTGAGCGGAACACCCTTTGTTCCCATGGGAGAACGGGTCCCCTGATTCAACTGGACTGTCGAGGCGAATCACTGGCATAATATATATTATGAATACACTTTTAAGATACCTTATCTTCCTCGCCTGCGTCGCACCGGGAACCGCGATGGCCCAGGACGCTTTTGAAGCGCCCCCGATCAGCTACAGCGAGACCGAACCGGAGAATCCCATCGAGTGGCTCCGGACGGAACTGGCGTCGGGCGATGTCGCACTCAACCCCGATGACCATGGCTATCTCAGGCCCCTGCTGGGACTTTTGGGCATTCCCGAATCTTCCCAGGTGCTGGTCTTCTCCAAGACCTCCCTCCAGATCAACAACATTTCCCCCGCCGCGCCCCGCGCCATCTATTTCAACGACGACGTCTATATTGGCTCGGTGCAACACAGCGATGTGGTGGAAATATCCGCCGCCGACCCGAAGCTGGGAACGGTGTTCTACACCCTGTCGCCCGGCGCCGGGTCACGGCCCGAGATTGTGCGTCAGCGGCACGAGTGCCTCCAGTGCCACGGCGGCAGCATGACGCGGAATATGCCGGGACACATCGTGCGCTCGGTCTTCCCGTCGGAGGACGGCCAGCCCATCATGAAGGCGGGCTCCGCGCTTACGGACCATACCACACCCATGGACGAGCGTTGGGGCGGTTGGTATATCACGGGGACCCATGGCAACGCCCGCCATCGGGGCAACCAGATCGCCACGGAGACTCCGTATGACGCGGTTATCGATGTGGAAGCGGGGGCCAATCAGCCGACACTGCCGCCCCGGGTGAACACGGCGGACTACCTGACGCCACACAGTGACATTGTGGCCATGCTGGTACTGGAGCACCAGGCCCAGATGCACAACCTGATGACCCGGGCCAGCTTCGAAACGCGCATGGCCCTCCACCGCCAGGCGGTCATGGACAAGATCTTCGACCGCGCGCCCGAGGAATTGAGCGAGTCCAGCCAGCGCATCATCAAGAGCGCTGGTGACGCGCTCGTGGACTATATGATCTTCGCCCATGAGGAGGAGCTGGAATCCCCCATTCATGGCACCTCGGGGTTTGCGGAAGAGTTTTCCGCGCGGGGTCCCCGGGACAGCCAGGGGCGCTCGCTGCGGGAGCTGGATCTGACGACCCGGCTCTTCAAGTATCCCCTGAGCTATCTCATCTACTCGCCCCAGTTCGACGGCCTGCCCGACGCCATGAAAGATTACGTCTACCAGCGGCTGTGGAACATCCTCACGGGGGTCGAGGCCACGCCGGACCTGCTCTTTCTCACGAATGCGAAGTGCCGGACCATTCGGGAAATCCTGATCGATACCAAACCGGGATTGCCGGCGTATTGGGTGAAGTAGCGGGCGCGCAGGCATTCCCGCCCATCTTTTCGTGCAACTCCGTTGCACGATACGCGGGTAAGAAAACCCGCGCTCCCGCCTCACGCATGGGGGTGGGCCTGCTCATAAACCTGCCGCAGGCGCTCGATGCTCACGTGGGTGTAGATCTGTGTAGACGACAGATTCTCGTGTCCGAGCAGTTCCTGCACCGTGCGTAGGTCCGCGCCACCGTCGAGCATGTGGGTGGCGAAGGTGTGGCGCAGGGTGTGGGGCGATACCTCTCGCCGTCCGGGAAGCACCTGGCGCACGTAGTGCTCCACGACCCGCTGGATGCTCCGTGTGGTCAGGGGGCCGCCCCGCGCGTTGACGAAAAGCACGTCGTGCTTCGGCTCCCCGATGGAGGCCCGCACCCGCAGGTAGTTCGTGAGCGCGTCCCTGGCAAACTTGCCCAGGTGCACAATCCGCTCTTTTTTCCGCTTGCCGAAAACCCGCATGGTGCTCTGGAGCAGGTCCACATCCCCCAGCTTGACGCCCCGGGCTTCACTGGCGCGGGCGCCACTGCTGTAGAGCGTCTCCATCAGGGCCCGATCCCGCATACCCAGCGGTTTCGACGTGTCCGGGGCCTCCAACAGAGCCGTTACCTCGGGAATGGAGAGCACGTCGGGCAGGTCCCGAGGCAGCTTCGGCGAAGAGACGGCCTTGGCGGGATTCTCCTTTAAATAGTCCGACTGAACAAAGTAGCGATAGGCCGCCCGAAGAGAGGCCAGTTTTCGTGCCGTGGTCCGTGGGGAGTTCCCCCGGGTCTGGATATGGGCGAGGTAGGAGCGGATGTTCTGCTTGTCGGCGCGCTGAAGCACGTCGAGGGAGGCCTGGGGCAGGATTTCATCGTCCGGCAGGTCAAAGGATTTCGGACCGAGGACCATCCAGGCACAGAAATGGTCCAGATCGCGCATGTAGGCCCGCAGGGTATGGGGCGAGTAGTTCCGCTCGATCTTGAGATAATTCATGAACTGAAGTATGGGGATTTGCGACATGGGACCATTGTGGGGAAGGCGGGAATGGGAAGCAAGTTGGGTGATAGGACCGATTCGACCGATAGGACCGGTTCCATCCGTCGTATCGGTCAAATCCGTCCTATTCCCCCACCGCAAAACCCGAATGCAAGCATGGAATATTAAGCATGGGTTCCATTATGGCACACAATTGCCCAGGCAAGCCTATTTGCCCTTTGGACGGGCAAGGTGTTAATGTCTGGCCAAAGCATGAGCTGTTGAATACGGCCCCCCCCCCACATTCGGGAGGGCCGTGCGGGCAATTTCTGCCCTGATAAGGATATCCCCTTGAAACTGGTAATTGTAGAGTCCCCGGCGAAAGCGAAGACCATCGGGAAGTTCCTGGGCAAGGACCACACGGTGTTGGCCAGCTACGGTCACGTCCGTGATCTCCCGAGCAACGCCGACGAGATTCCGGCTGAATATAAGAAGAAGCCCTGGGCGCGGATGGCGGTGGATGTGGAGAACGACTTTGCACCGATTTACGTGGTGCAGGCGGACAGCAAGAAGCAGATTGCGGAGCTGAAGAAGCACCTTAAGGAGGCCGACGAGGTTGTTCTCGCGACGGACGAAGACCGCGAAGGGGAAGCCATAAGCTGGCACTTGCTGGAGATTTTGAAGCCCAAGGTCCCGGTCAAGCGCATTGTATTTCACGAAATTACCCAGGAAGCCATCCGGGAAGCCGTGGCCAATCCCCGGGACGTGAACCAGGAGCTGGTTCGCGCTCAGGAAGGCCGCCGCATCCTGGATCGTCTTTTTGGTTATTCCCTCTCCCCCGTGCTGTGGAAAAAGGTCCGCACGAAGCTCAGCGCGGGCCGGGTACAGAGCGTGGCGGTGCGCCTGGTCGTGGAACGGGAAGAAGAACGCCGTGCCTTCCACAAGGCGAACTATTGGGACATCGAGGCTTCCCTCAAGGCCGATGGCATCGATTTCACGGCCACCCTGGTGGAAGTCAATGGCCAGCGCATCGCATCCGGCAAGGATTTCGACGAGACCACCGGCCTGCTGAAGTCGGACAAGGTACTATGGCTGAAGGAGGAGGAGGCGAGGTCGCTCAGCGAGGGTCTGAAGGCCCATGTGCCGTGGACGATCACCTCGGTCCAGCAGAAAGAGGCCAAACTCCGGCCCTATCCCCCGTTTATCACCTCCACGCTTCAACAGGCGGCCAGTTCCATCCTCGGGTTTTCGCCCCGCGACACGATGCGCGTGGCCCAGCGCCTTTATGAAGGTGTGGACCTCGGCGGCGGCGAACGGGAAGGCTTGATAACCTACATGCGTACCGACTCTGTCACGCTGAGCAATCGCGCGCTGGAAGAAGCGGAAAAAGTCATCAAGGACAAGTACGGCGAGCGCTATCACCACCGCCGCCAGTTCTCCACCAAATCCAAGATGACACAGGAGGCCCACGAGGCCATCCGCCCGACGCACCTGAACCGCACCCCGGAACAAGCCGCGAAATATATCAGTGGCGACGACCTGAAACTGTACCGTCTGATCTGGAACCGCACCCTGGCCTCTCAGATGGCCGATGCGGAGCTGCTGCGGACCACCATCGATTTTACGGCCGACGCCAATGGCAAGAAAGCGACACTGCGCTCCAACGGCTCCGTGGTCACCTTCCCGGGCTTCCTGAAAGTGGCCGACAGCGGCCAGCAGGATTCGCTCCTGCCCGCGCTGGCCGAAGGCGACAAGGCGGGTCCCGGCCAGAAGGCGTCGATCGAAGACATCAATGCCCTGGGCCATGAAACCAAGCCTCCCGCGCGTTACAACGAAGCCTCGCTGGTCCGCCGCCTGGAAGAAGAAGGCATTGGCCGACCCTCGACCTATGCGCCAACCATCTCGATCATCCAGCAGCGCGGCTATGTGGAAAAACAGGGCAAGGCCCTGGTCCCCACCTTCGTGGGCATCGCCGTGACCTTTCTTTTGCGCGATCACTTCCCGGAATATGTGGAGATTAAGTTCACCGCCCGCATGGAAAACGCCCTGGACGCCATCGCCGAGGGCGACATGGACTGGGTGGATTTCCTTCGCGCCTTTTATAATGGCAAGGGTGATTTCGGCGCCGGCCTGGCCCCCACGATCGAGTCGGAGCTGGACAAGATCGAGTTCCCCAACATCCCCGTGGGCATCGCAGCGGACGGCCAGCCTCTGGTGGTGCGTCTGGGGCGCGCCCAGCCCTTCATTCAGCGCGGCGAAGGCGGCAGTGGCAACACGGCCTCTATTCCTTCCGACGTGACCTATGACGAACTGACGGTGGAACAGGCCGAAGCGCTGCTCGAAGCACGCGCCAAGGCGGACGAGCCCCTGGGCCAGGACCCGGAGACGGGCAAGAATGTCTATGCGATCCTGGGACCCTACGGCCCCTATGTGCAGCTTGGCGAGCAGGAAGAGGGCAGCAAGCTGAAGCCCAAGCGCGCCAGCCTGGGCAAGGGTATCACGCTCGAAAACGTGACGCTCGACATCGCCCTGCAATATCTCTCTCTGCCCCGCACCCTGGGCCTGCACCCGGAATCGGGCAAACCCATCCGCTCGGCCATTGGTCGCTTCGGCCCCTACATCGTTCACGATGGCGATTTCCGGAGCCTGAAGAATATCGACGACGTTTTCCACCTGCCCCTGGAGGCTGCGCTGGAAATGCTGGCCCAGCCGAAACGCCGCGGTCGCCAGAAGACGGTGCTGCGCGAAGTGGGCCTGGTGCCAGGCACCGAAACAAAGATCGAGATGTTCGACGGGCGTTATGGCCCTTATGTGACCGACGGCACGACGAATGCCTCGTTACCGAAGGACACGGACCCGGATACGTTCACGCTGGAGCAGTCCATCGCGTTGCTGGCCGCGCAGGCGGAAAAAGGTCCCGCAAAGAAAAAAGCCGCCGCAAAGAAAAAGCCCGCCGCAAAGAAGAAGGCAACGACGGCCAAGAAGCCAGCGGCCAAAAAGAAAGCCGCTGCGAAGAAACCTGCCGCAAAGAAGAAGGCGGCAAGCAAGGACTGAGTCGGGACCGTCCTGAACGCAAGGGTACTACGAAAGCGCAAAGGGAACGAAGCGCAGATAGCTCCGCTTCGTTTGGGCGGAGCCAGTTTGACGTTCGGGACCGTCCCGCGTTTTTTAAAAACGTGGGACAGTCCTAACCGTGGGCGCATTCCCGACTGAGAATTTGGTATCCAGAGTCCGGTACTCGTCAGGACTACAGGCACCTCTTCTGGACAGTCCCAAAATAAAATCCCCGCCAGGCATCGCCCGCGGGGATTTGTAAATCTTATCGTGGCCGTGTCAGTGGAGCGTGCCCGTGCCACCTTCAAAGACCTGGAAGATGGTCTGCTGCGACTCCACGTCACGCGTGCCCATGAGAATCCAGCTCAGCAGGTACTCCAATTCGTCCAGGGTGACGATACCTTCGGTCTGGACGACGCGCTCGAGAATCATTTCCCGTTCGTAGGGATCAATCAGTTCGTAGAGCTCCAGGCGGGCCAGGGCGTCGCGGGCTTCCCGGGACAACTTGTGGGTTTCGATGGCGGAAAGGTGGCGGACAGTACCCGTGGTACGGCGACCTTCGGCCTGATCGGTGGATAATTCAGCCCCCACAAGGCGCATGGCGGCGTCGATATCGCGCTTGGCATAACCCTGTCCCGCGAGCCACTTCCGCATCCCGGACTCGGACGGGGCGGCCTCCGGATGTTCTTCCAGCCGCTGTAGAATAACGCTGATCAACTCCGAGAGCGCTTGTTTCATAACCGTTCTCCCATGATCGAGAGCCTGTACCGGGCAATGCGAAGCTTCCGGGGATACACTACTACTTCCACTGACTGACTTCCTCAAGACACCCCGGACGGGTACGATTGTTCGACCGTGCTGCACGCGATTCCCGCCATGCTCTCGCAATATTGTAGGTCCCCCGGAGCGAGGTGTCAACTTTTCCGTTAAATTGGCTCACTTTGGGGCGGCGGTCTCCGGGTGTGCGGCACCGCTCAACATCTGGTTTAACCAGACCACGATCTGCCCCATGGACTGGGGGGAAGTCGCGAAAATATCCGTGCCGTGAGCCGTTCCAGGATAGGTATGGGCCTCAATATGGCCCGGAGCAATCGCCTTGAGCGCGGAACCCGACGAGGCCGCGTAGGCATCGCCCTCGGCCCAAACCAGCAGCGTTGGGCGCTGCGCCAATTGTTCCATCAGGGGCTCGGCGGCAATGCCTTCGGCGTCCAGCGCGGGCGATAGCATGACGACGCCCTGAATTGCCGGGTTCTGGAGCGCATATTCGAGCGCCAGACTGGCCCCGAGCGCCTCTCCCGCGATGAAGAGGTTTTCCGGGTCCACGCCCCTATCCACCAGGGCCGTCAAAGCCGCATGAATATCGAGCGTAACCTTCTGCCAGTCCTGCGGCGCAAAGCGCTTGAAGTTCATCGGCTGGTCCGCGGCATCGCGGCTGCCACCGTGACCCCGGAGGTCAAAGGTCACGACGAGATAACCGGATTGCTGGGCACGGACGGCGAGGGGCTCCCACCGATCGGAACGCCCCCCTTTACGGTGGACCAGGATGAGGCCCGGCGGATGACTCTGCACGGGACTATAGATCCGGGCGGGCAGAGCGATCCCATCCGATGTTTTGAGCACCAGATCGTGATCTTCGAGGCGCGCACGCTGGCCGCATGCCGCGAGGAACAAGGCCAGACACAGCGCGAGGGCCGAAGTGAACAGCCGAGGCCGACGAAAAATCACGCTGGCCTCAGCGACGTTTTTAACGGCCTGTACAAGACATTCGGTTCCGGGGTCAGACACGACTGACGCCGGGTGCCACCCACACTCGGGGCGGCTCCGCCGCGGGAGAATGTGGTTGACGGGATTTCAGGCCTGCAATGACCTGCCCAATCTTGCCGATCAACCGAATGACCGCTTGCCGTGACGGCGGAGACGAGATCAAAATCCAAATCCCTTCGCCCACATCCTCCCCCGCTGCG
>JBHEKR010000145.1:0-21549 GCA_041859365.1 Candidatus Hydrogenedentales bacterium | reverse complement strand
GATGCGTCCCGATGTGCCGAAAATCGACGCTCGATGGCGAAATACAGCATCATGGACGCCATCCAGCAGCCAAACACTGAACTAGAAATGAAAACTACCTCGAAGCATCCGCCAGAAATGGCTATCCGACACAGGAACTATTTAGACTTCTTCATATACCCGTTCTCTAATCTGTGTGCATCTGTGTTTATCTGTGGGAAAATCTCTCCCCGGAAATTTTCACCATTGAAGTGGCTTCCTGCCGCTTCTATCTTGCCATTCCCCCCCGCCGTCTGTTTGAATGCTCCCATGAACCTTACGCACCTCCTGCAGAAACTGAGACTTCGCTACGGCTCCCAGGCCACCGTAATCCGCACGTTGCGGGCCATGGGGGTTCGCGTGGGCGAGGGGTGTCGCATTTATGCGACGGATTTTGGCAGTGAACCGTGGCTCATCAAGATCGGCAACCGGGTTTGTATTTCCAATGATGTCACGTTTGTGAACCACGGTTTGAACTGGCCCTTCCAGGAGAAACACGAATCCCTGACGGGCTTCGGCCCTATCGAGATCAAGGACAACTGCCAGATCGGCGTTCGGGCGACCATCCTGCCCCATGTGACCATTGGTCCCAACAGCATTGTGGGCGCGGGGAGCGTGGTGACCAAATCGGTGCCGCCGGCCGTGGTGGTGGCGGGCAATCCGGCGCGGGTAATCTGCACGATGGCGGAATACGAGCAGAAGTGCGTGGCGCGCCACATCGACATTCCGCTGGATCGCAACGCGGCGCGCAAGGTGCTGGAGGCCCGTTTCTGGGGCGAGGGCGGGGATGGGAAGGAATGAAGCTGGCCGTCCTGATGGGCAACCGATGCAGCCCGTGGCACCTGGCGGTGATGAAGCGCTTACCGGGCAACCCGGAGGTGGTGGCCTTTCGGGCGGATTCGGAGATTCAGCGTTACTTTGTGGAGCGCGGTGCGGACGACAGCGCCATCGCGACACGCCCGATTTATTTCGACTATCAGGCGGGTCCGGTGTGGAAGCGGATCCCGAATCTCCTGACGATGCGCTATCGTAACCGAGCGCCGCGACTCCTGCCTTTTCACGAGCAACTGCACGACTTCGACGTGATCCATACGTGGGAGCTTTTCACCGATTGGACCGAGGAGGCGCTGGAGGCAAAGCGAAAGTGGGGCATTCCGGTGTGCGTCATGGTGTGGGACAATATTCCCTTTAACAATGAAGACACGGAATTGCTTCGCTGCCGCAAAGCGCGGTGCATCGCCGAAGCGGATCGCTTCGTGGTGCATACGGAGCGCTCGCGACGCACGCTGATCCTGGAGGGGGCGGCTCCGGAGAAAGTAACACTGATCGACCATGGCCTGGACCTGGGCCGTTTTCAGCCCGGTCCCGGCGATCGGGGGGCGCTGGGGCTGGCGGTGGACGAGTTTGTAATTCTCTTTGTAGGTTGGCTGTTGCCGCGAAAAGGGCTGGACTTTCTGCTGCTGTCGCTGCGGGAACTGGCCGATCGGCCCGAGTTCGCCTCGGTGAAGTTTCGCCTGGTGGTGGTGGGCTCCGGGCCGGGCCGGGAGCGCGTAGATAAGCTCGTGAAGCGTCTGGGGATTTCTGATCGCTGCTCGTCTATCGGGTCTCGGCCTTACGACGCCATGCCAGAGGTGTTTCGCAGTGCGGATGTGTTTGTACTGCCGAGCATTGCCACCGATACGTGGCAGGAACAGTTCGGCATGGCGCTGATGGAGGCGATGGCCTGTGGTGTGCCGGTGGTGACGACGCGCAGTGGCGCGATACCCGAGATCGTTGAGGACGCCGCGTTGTTGTGCCAGCCGAATGACTTTGTGACCATAACGGAGCATCTGGCGCAACTGGTGCGCGAGCCCGAATTGCGGGCTTCATTGGCGGAGAAGGGAGCCGCCCTCGCACGACGGCGCTATGACTTGCAGGAATACGCGGAGAAGCTGGCGGCGGTGTACGCGGGGCTGGTGAAAAACGCAGTTGACAGTTGACAGTTAACAGCGAACCGTCCATTGTCCGGACCCTTGTCCAAGGAGCACAATGCAGCCCACCTTCGAAGAACGCCATAGCCGCTTCACGCGGAATGCGCTGCGGCTTTCGCGGGCGCTGCGCTGGCGCGTAAAAGGCCTATTGGGTTGGCCGCGCACGCTGCTGGTGGAAATCAATTGGCGTCTGGGGGACGAAATCATGGCGCTGCCGGTCCTCGAGACCCTCCAGGCGCGCTATCCCGGAATCGTTGTGGATGTATTGACCAACTATCCTGAACTTTTTGAGGGCAACACGTTCATTCGTGGGGTGAATCCCGCGAGTCCCGATCCTGACGGCTATCTGTTACTACGCGGTGCGTCGCGCCTGGAAAACCGGCTGGAGGCCTATTGCGCACGGGCGGGGGTACCGGTACCGGGGGCGCGCCCGATGCTTCATTACATTGATTGGAGCGTGCCGCAAGTTTCCGCGATCCCCGAGGGCGACGGCCCCTTGATCGCGCTGGCGCCGGGCGCCTCGTGGCCGAGCAAGCGTTGGCCGATGGAGCGCTGGCGAGACCTGGCCGCGCTATTCGAAGGGAATGGGTGCCGCGTGGTGGTGATTGGCCAGGCGGGCGAAGGCATTGGCTGTGGTCTGGACCTCTGCGGCGCGAGCTCGGTGCGGGAAGCGGCCTGCGTGCTCCATGCGGTCGAGCTTGCCGTGTGCTGCGATTCGGGCCTCATGCATCTGGCGCTCGCGGCGGGCACGCCGGTCGTGGCGCTCTTTGGCCCGACGGACCCCGATTTTCTCATTCGTAACGAACCACGGCTGACCGCACTGCGGAGCACCCAGTCGTGCAGCGGCTTCTGGAATCATGATGCGCAGGTGGGCGAGCCGGGCGTGTGCCCCGAGGGCCACGCCTGCTGTCTGGAGTCGATTTCGGTGGAGCAGGTGTTGACGGCCGTGCGCGAGCGACTGGAGCGGTGACATGCGCGTACTTTTCCTGACCCTCTACCCTGACCAGGCCGCCAGCCCGCGCTATCGGGTCCACCAGTTCATACCATATCTCGAATCACGGGGCATTCAATGCACGGTGCGGGCACCGATGGGTAACACCGCGTGGGGCCGCCTGACAGGCCCGAATCGTCGTGGTCGGGCCTTCTGGTATCACGCGCGAGAAACACCCGCGCGGCTGATGCAGATCCTGAGTGCCGGTCGCTACGATGTCGTCTTCGTGCAGAAGGCGCTTATGACGGCCTACCTTCGGGGCGTGGATAAACTTCTTCGGGATCGCGCGCGAAAGCTGGTGTATGACATCGATGATGCGGTTCATCTGAGTCCGCCCCACCCATTGCGCGGCCTCTGGAAGCGCTGGGAAGATCCTGAACAGGGCTATAAGATGATGTGGAATGCGGAACTGGTCCTGGCGGGTAACGCGTGGCTGGATGAGCAGGCGACGAATGTCGGAGCCCTTGCCGAGTACTTTCCCACCGTGGTGGACACGGACCGCTTTGTCCCGCTGCCGGAGCGTCCGTCCCGCTTTCAAGCAGGCTGGATGGGATCTCCATCCACGGCATCCAGCCTGCACCTGATAGGTGATGCGCTTGCCGCGCTCCGTCCCGGCGAGCTGACAGTGGCGGGGGCGGACCCAAAGCAGTTACACTCCATCAAGGCGCAGGTTGTGCCCTGGCGCTATGACACGGAGGTCCCTTTGATACAGCAATTCAGCGTTGGCCTGATGCCCCTGCCGAAAGATGAATGGTCGCGAGGCAAGTGCGCCTTGAAGGCCTTGCAATACATGGCCTGCGGGGTGCCCTGCATTGCCACGCCCCACGGCGCAGTGCTGGATATTATCCGCCATGGCGAGAACGGCTGGTTTGCGGAAACCGAATCGGAGTGGCGCGAGGCCCTCATTGCGATGCGGGATCCGGCCCTTCGTTTTCAGCTTGGCGAAGCCGCGCGCGCGACCGTGGATGCGCAATTCTCCCTTCGGAATGCCGCGCCGCGCCTGGCCGATCTGCTGGAAGCGCTCTGATGGCGGGCGGGCGGCCACGAATAGCCTGGGTGATCCCCACGATGCGCGTGGGCGGCAGCGAGATCCAATTGCTTCACCTGATGAAGGGGCTCATTGGTGAATTCGAGATGACGCTGATCTGCACGCGGAGCGAGGGCGCGCTGATTGGCGATGCCCGGCGCGCGGGGGCCTATGTGCGGGTGCTGGACGCGCGATCCGGCTGGGACTTTCGTATGCAGGGGCGACTGCAACATATTTTCCAGGCGCACACGCCCCATATCATGCACTCCTACCTCTCGGGCTTCGACCTTTTCGCAAACCGGGCTGCGCGCAAGGCGGGCATCCCCGTTATTCTATCGAGCCGCCGGGAACTGGCCACCTGGCAACAGGGCCGACACCGCTTCATGCAACGCCTGGCCAACAAGTATACCGACAGCATTGTGGCGAACAGCCACGCGGTCGCGGAGTTTGCCTCGGGACAGGAGGCTGAGCCCATGAGCCGCTTCCGAATCATCCCCAATGGGGTGGAGCCGGAACGCTATGTGGCCACCATTCCCCGTGACCAGATAACCAGCCGCTTTCGTCTTCCTCCTCATTCCCTGAACATCGGGATGGTGGCGAACTTCAGTCCCGTAAAAGATCATCGGCTGTTTCTGGATATGGCGAGCCTGATCTTGAAAGAGCGCCAGGACGTGCATTTTTTGCTGGTGGGTACGGGCGCGCTGGTGGACTCGGTGGCCGACACGATCCGCCGACGCAAGCAGGAGCGCTACTTCACCCGGGTGGGTACGGTGGGCGAGGTCGCGGATTTGCTGCATGTTATGGATGTTACGGTGCTCACTTCCAGGATGGAAGGTTTTCCCAACGCACTCATCGAGGCCATGTCGGCTTACAATCCCTGCGTGGCCGGGCGGGTTGGGGGTATCCCTGAGTTGATAGAAGACGGCGTGACGGGATGCCTCGTCGAGCCGCGCACCGCCGAGGCCTTCGCCCGCAGCGTACTGGCACTACTGGCCGATCCCGCGCTGCGGGCCCGGCTGGGTAAGGCGGCGGGCGCCTGGGTTCGGGGCCACCTGCCGATGGCGCAGATGATCAACGGACACCGCCTGCTCTACCACGAATTGCTGCGCCAGAAACTGCGCAAGGGCGCCTGATCATGTGCGGCATCAATGGTGTCGTGTGGCGGGGAGTGCCGCTCACGACGCGGCGCGAAATCATGGATGGAATGAATCGGGCTCTGGCCCATCGTGGCCCCGATGATGCGGGCCTGTGGCAGGGTGCGCAGGCCGATCTCGGGCACCGACGCCTGAGTGTCATCGACACCAGCAGTGCAAGCCACCAGCCCATGATCAGCGGGGACGGCAGGCGGATCATGGTGTTTAACGGCGAAATCTACAACTATCGCGAACTCCGCCGCGAACTCGAAGGGCAAGGGCGGGCATTCTGCACGGAAGGCGACACGGAGGTGTTGCTGGAGGGCTTTTGCCAATGGGGCGCCGACGTATTTCGCCGCTGCAATGGCATGTTCGCCGTGGCGATCTACGATCAGGTTGCCGAGTCGCTGTTGCTGGTTCGGGACAGGCTCGGCATCAAGCCCTTGTACTATGCCGAATCGGCGAACTATTTTGCCTTCTCGTCGGAGTTGGCCCCGCTCGTGCGAAGCGGCCTGGCGGATTGCAGTTTGAATCGCGACGCTCTCGATGCCTATTTCCAGTATCTCTATACGCCCGGGACCGAGACCCTCTACAACGGAATCCGCCAACTGGCGCCGGGCACGATGCTTATCCACGAGCGCGGCGAAACCCGTACGGAGCCCTTCTGGGAACTGCGCTATGCCATCGACTCCGCGTGGACCCTGGACAGCGCCGCGGAGCGGCTGGATGAATTGCTGACGGATTCAGTGCGGCTGCGTGAGCGGAGCGATGTCCCGCTGGGGGCTTTTCTCAGCGGCGGCGTGGATTCGAGCAGCGTGGTGGCGACCCTATGCCGACAGCGAACGGCCCCGCTGAAGACCTTCAGTATTGGATTCGACGATGCCGAGGCGAATGAACTCGAATTTGCACGGGCGGTGGCACACCGTTACGGGACCGATCACACCGAGGCGGTGCTCAAGCCCGATCTGGCGACATTGCTTCCGGAAATCATCGCCCATTTCGGCGAGCCCTTTGCCGACTCTTCGGCATTGCCCATGTGGCTGGTGTCCCGGCTTGCGCGGGAACAGGTGACGGTGGCCCTTTCGGGCGATGGGGGCGATGAACTTTTTGGCGGCTATTCCTGGATGCATATGAACCGTCGTGTGAGTCAGTACCGCCAGGTGCCGGCGCCGCTTCGACGTGCGGCGGGCGTGCTGCTGGCCCTGGCGCCTTCGTCGGCCCAATCCCAACGTGTCCACCGTTTCCATGAGGACAGCTTTCTAACTCCCTTGCGCAGTTTCCAAAGACGATTGACCGCCTTCTCCGACGAACAACGCCGGGCGTTGATTTTGCCCGAGTTTCAGCCGCAGGACACGTCGCGCATCCCTTTTCTGGAGCAGCTCTGGCGCGACGGCGCCGCAGGGGGCGACGACGAGCGGATGCTCTATGCCGACACCCGGATGTATTTGCCGGGCGATATTCTCACCAAGGTTGATCGGATGAGCATGGCTCATGGTCTGGAGGCGCGGGTACCCCTGCTGGATTATCGCATTGTGGAATTCGCGGCCACGCTGCCCTTCGCATTGAAGTACCGGGGCGGCGCCTCCAAGCGCGTGTTGAAGTACCTGATGCGCGATCGTCTGCCGACCCTGACGCTGGCCCAGCGCAAGCGCGGCTTTTCTCTGCCGGTCCAGCGCTGGATGCGGGGCGAACTTGCGGATCTGTTTTGTGATACCGTGTTGCATCCGGCGTCGTTGTGCGGTGAATATCTGGACGTGGCATTCGTCAAGACGCTTCGGGGCGACCATATGGCGCGGCGTGATGAGCATGGACACCGCCTGTGGGCGATTCTGATGTTCGAGTTGTGGCTGCGCTGGCAACGCTGCCAAAAGTAACGGTGTAATTTTTGCCATTCTAAAGAATACAGTAGAATGGCCTGGCTAGAGATTTCGTACATTCCGTTTCAATTGGCGCTTCCGTCGGCTGCGATAATGCAGGGCAATGCGCCCTTGGAGAGAGATTCTTTATGATGCGTGCATGGATTGCCGCCGCGCTACTGCTGGTTACGCCCCTTTTGTCCGCCCAGCCCATCGATATTGCCGACTATCTCGGCGAGAGCTGGTACGGCGTTTACATGAACAACCAGAAAGCGGGCTACGCGGTCAACAAAGTGGCCCAGGAATCGGACGGCAAGATTGTCGTCAGTGAAGACATGCGCTTCCAGATCAATATGGTCGGCGTCAAGCAGGACATGCGGATCGAAGCGCGGCGCACCTACTCCGCCGAAGGGGCGCTGATCTCCATTGAGTCCGAGGTCAAGGATCCCGCAGGCACCAATACGTTTGTGGGCACGGTGCGGGGTGATGAACTTCATCTGGTCAGCGTGGTGGCCGGTGCGGAAACGACGGTGGTGCTTTCCAAGCCCCAGGAGACCCTGGAAGACGCCATCAAGCAGACCCAACTTGTACGCAGCGGCGCCCGTGTGGGCGACGCCATGGAGTTCACGGTCTTCGAGCCACTCTACAAGAAAGAACTCGCGGGTATCAGCACCATCGTGGATGAATCGATGCGCGACATCGAGGGTGTTCACACAAAGGTCTACACCATTAAAACATCCATGCCCGAGATGGGTGTGGACTCGATTTCGGTGGTGGCGGAAGATGGCACCACGCTGGAAGACGAGGTGGCGGGCCTGATCAAGATGCGGCTGGAGGATGAGGCTCTGGCCAAGGACGTGGGCTACAGCAACGACGTAATCATCAGCAACGCCGCCATGGTGGATACGCCGATTAAGGATCCACGCACGCGATCGAAACTTCGCCTTGAATTGCGCGGACCAATCAATGACGGGCATCTTTTCAACGACGACCGCCAGACGGTCACGGCGGCGGGCGACCATTTTCTCTTCGAGGGGCGGACCTATGACATGGCCGGCTTCTCACCGGCCAAGTTGCCGATTACCGACGAAGCGGTGAAGCCATGGCTGGAGGCCACGCAGTTTGTGCAGAGCGACAACTCAAAATTGATCGCCAAGGCGAAGGAAATTGTGGGCAATGAGACCGACAGCCTGGCGGCATCGACGAAACTGTCGAAGTGGGTGCATGAGAACATGCACAGCACCTTCTCCGCACGGCTTACCAATGCCATCGAGGTGCTGGAGCATCTGGAGGGGGACTGTACGGAGCACAGTATCCTCTTCATCGGCCTCGCGCGCGCGGCGGGCCTTCCCGCCCGTGAAGTGGCCGGTGTGGTCTATGTGGAAGGGGTGAAACCCGGATTCTATTTCCACCAGTGGGCGAAAGTCTGGGTGGGCAAGTGGATCGACGTGGACCCCACCTTTGACCAGCCGCTGGTGGATGCGACCCATATCAAACTGGCCGAGGGTGATCTCTTCCAGCAGGCCCGGATCATCCCCATCATCGGGCAACTGGAAATCAAAGAGGCCGCCGCGAAATAAGCGTCCGGCCGTGCGTTAACGTGCGGTCGGGGAGTAGTTACGACATGCCTTCTGGTGATACGCCCCCGAGCCGGAGCCGATCGCGCCGCTGGATCCGCCGCTTTTTCTTGCTGTGCCTGGCCTTGGGCGTTCTGTTGGCAACATTGGGCTTCACCGGGTGGCCGCAGCGCATCGGCACGGGGCTTCTCCTTTCTTCTCAATTGGGCGGAACCGCCCAGGTGGGCTCCATCGGACTCGGCAATCCACTCGTCGCTCAGGGTATCACCCTGGCGGCCAAGGCAGGGTCGATATATGGCCCCGTGGTTCAGGTGGAGCGGGTGGAAGCTACGTACAGGCTTGCCCCGGAGAACGGTCGCCACATCGGCAACGTGGCGCTTTCGGGCGTCGATATCTCGCTGGAGCAGGGTGAGACGGAGAACAACTTTCAGTTCCTGCTGGACCGCTTTTCCCAGCCCGGTGGTGGCGGCGACCCGACGCCGTGGATCCCGGAGCAACTGGATCTGGAGCGCCTCCGCTTCAACCTTCAGTCCCCGGAATTCACGCTCACAGCCGACAATCTGGACATCCATGCGCTCCTGGAGAGCAGCACAACCGGATCGGTCCGGCTTGGCGCACCCACCGCTTCGCTCGCCTGGTCGTCCACCGCCGAACCGGACAGCCCCAGGCGCACCACGGGCTCCATCGCGCTGGACGCGGCCTGGAATCCCGACGGGGCCGATGTGGACGGCGTGATCGACCTGGGCGCTTTCGCCCAGTTCAATGGCGCCTTCTCCGCCACGACACGGGAGGGGATTCCCTATTACGCCGTCTCGCTTTCGGAAGCCTCGCTCCAGGATCCTATCTGGTCCGTTCTTGTGAATGGCCTTTCTCCCATTCCCACGCGATTCGACTCGGCCCAGTTCCGCGACAGCGATGTACACTTTCATTTTCCGGCGGGCGGGATTGCCATCGATCAGGCGACGGTGGACGGGTCATTCACGGGCTTTGCCGTGGGGCCTGAGGATGCACCCTTCTACAGCGGCCCGCTCCAGCTTGCTTTGCGCGGCAACTATGGCGACCAGACCGAAATCGTAGGCACAATGACCCTGCGTGATCGACTCGCGCTGGAGGCTGCGTTCCAACTGACGCCGGACGGGCTGAAAGGCACCTTCGGCTGGGAGCCCTGGCCAAGAGACGATCTTATTGCCTTGACGCCTCCGGCCTATGCGGGGATTCTGTCCACGCTGGCCCCGCTGGCGCGCCTGGGGGCCAAGGGAACCATCGCCCAGTCGCCCGGGGCTTTCACGGTGGATGGCGCCCTTGTGGCGGATTTCGGCGACGACGCACCGATGAATATACCGATTTCTCTTTCGTGGACCACGGAGTCGGGACTGTCCACCATGACCCTGTCGGCCGAGGCCGCGATGGAAGGTGCCCGATTAAAAAGCACGACTACCGTACCGCAGGATGGAGCCGTGCGGGTGGAGAATACACTTACGGCGTTTTCTCCCAATGCCTGGGCCGAACACATCCTGGGAAAATCAATCGCTCCCGGCCTCGTCGCGGCCCTTACCGGTCGGGCCAATCTGTCTCTATTCGGCGGGCAACCGCTGGAGATCGATCTGGAACTGTCGAGTCCGGGCCTGGGCTACGGGAGCATGGCCCTGCCCGCCGAGCCCCCCGTGGCCCTGGCGGGAAAGATGACCTATGACACGGCCTCGGGTCGGCTCTCTGGGAAGTCCCTAAGACTGGCCCAGGAAGGGACGGTGGACATCGCGGCGGCGGGATGGTCCGTCGATCTGCCGAAGGCGACGCTGGCGAGTGGCCTGGAGGGGACGTTGTCGCTGGATACTCTGGCGTCCATGTTTGCCCTGCCGGGGCTTTCCGGTGCCGCGGCGATCAGCGGTCGTCTGCAGGCCGGTCCAACCGGTACGCGCCTCGAAAATTTCCACGCGATATCTGAGGATCTTCTCTATGGCGAATGGGGGGTGCCATACGGCTCGCAATTGACCCTCAGCGGCGACCTGGCCTACGAATCGTCCTCCCGCACCTTGGCGCTGGCCCCCATCTTGGCGGCAATTGGTGACGGTACGCGCTGTGCGTTGACTTCGATGGTCTTCGCGTTTCCGCGGGAATCCACGCCCTTGAAGGTTGACCTTGGCGGGCTCAAACTCGATTCGGATCTGGACCTCCTCGTTCGCCGACAGTTGATTGCCTCGGTCACGGGTGGCCACGCGACCTTGTCAAGCGAGCAACTGGCGTGGAACGGCGAATCCTTCTCGGGTATGACCACCTGGGAACTGCGCGCCGAGTCGCTGGAGTTGCCGGAAAAGATGGGTGCCTTCAAGAATCTGGTCCATTCGGGGAAGTACGATCCAGGCAAGGGCGAGCCCGGCGGTGGCCCCCTTTCCGTGGGGCCTTTTTCCATTTATGAGATTCCCTTTGGCGCGACGGCCACGGAGGTGACGGTGACGCCGGAGGCCCTTTCGTGTGCGACGTTTGAGACGGCCTTTCTAGGCGGCACGCTCGCGCTGAGCGGCGCACTGAAGTATCGCGAGGCGGACTATCCCGGAACGGTGCGGGCCGAAGCGCGCGAGCTTGACTTGGAGCAGTTCACCCAGACCTTTAAGCCGCCGGACGTGGTAATGACGGGCAAGGTGAACGGCACGGCGGATCTCACCGTATCGGCGGCGGGGCTGGTGGATCTCAACGTGGACCTGACCGCCTCGGAGAACCTCACGCTGAATCAGGCGGCGGTACGCCAGATCCTTATGCAGCAAATCGTGAACGACGCCGTGGACAGCAAGCAGATCCAGAAGGTGATCGAAAAGGTCATCGGCAAGGACGAGCAGCGCGCCTTCAAGAAGGCGGTGATTAAACTCCAACTGGAAGACGGACTGGTGGTGGGTGTGGCGCGGCTGGAGAGCACGAATCTGGATGTAACGGTGGACATCAAGGCCGAGCCCGAGGCGATCCTCCAGGCGATCCAGTCGGCGGCGGAGGACACCCCGTGAAACTCGCAATATTTCAGGATCCGGGTATAGAATAAATGAATAAAAGGTCTGGCCAGTACGTCTCAGGACGTGAAAGGAACAAATCACCATGACACGAAAACTTTTCTTCCTGCAGGTTGTGGGGCTGCTCGTCCTAGCGGGGTGCGTTATCCGCACGGAGCACAAGATCGACGCCCATATTACGCTGGACATCCGCCACGTACAGGAACAGGCGGGGGACGTGCTGAACTATATCGAAGGCAAGTCCGACGAACTTCCGGGTCTGGAGCAAAAGGCGGAATCGACCTCGTGGCTATGGAAGAGCCTCGAGTTCCTCGACCCCTTCGAAACCGTGCAGGCGGCTGAAATGAAGTCCGACTCGGCACGGGTCAAGGAAATCGCCACGGAACTCCGCAAGAACAACGACGCCATCGCGAAGCTCAAGAAGGACGGCTGCCTCGGTGAGACGAATCGCGGCTACGTGGAATTGAAAGAGTGTGACGCGATGAAGGACGCCGACGCGAAGAATAAAGCCCAGGCGCTGCTTGCGGAGGAAAACAAAGGACGCAAGGCGCTGTATGCGGAGATTGCCCGACTGAATAAGGAAGAGGGCCTCAGCGTCACGGCGGTGGAGCAGATTTATGCCGTGGAACGGCTCAAACGCGGCGTCTCGGGCGAACAGTACCAGCTCCCGAGCGCGGGCAAGCTCTTTGACGATATCAAGGCTTCCGATGTCGGCAAGAAGATCGGCGCGGCCTGCAAGCCGGATGCCTGGGTGACAATTCCGTAGGCCGAAGTTCAACCTGATTCAACTAGGCGGCGTACCCGGTTCGGGTACGCCGCCTTTCCTTCAGGAATTAAGAATAGTAAATTAAGAATAGTGAATTGAAAGGCATTGCCGACTGCGGAAGCCTTCCGACATTCTTCCCAATTCACTATTCACCATTCACTATTCTTAATTCCCCAAACTGGAACCCCGCAGGCCAGATTTGGGACAATGGGGGCCTCTACCCTGATCACTTTCCCGGCCCGCAGATTGCGCCGGTTTACCTCCAGGAGGCCCCCATGGCGACGAAAGAATTTCCCATCATCCCTGAAGACGTGCCTGCGGTGAAAACCGAGCACCGTACGATCTGCACGGCCCTGCCCGCGCCCGCGTCCGTGCCGACGCTCGAACGGCTGCGCGCTATCGAGCCCCGCAGCATGGGCGGCCAGCCCCCCATCGTGTGGGATCATGGCAATGGGGAATATATCTGCGACGCCTTTGGCAACCAGTGGATCGATTTTTCCAGCGGCGTGCTGGTGACGTCCAGCGGCCACGGCCGTCCGGAGATTGGCGAGGCGATTTCCGCGATGGCGAAGAAAGGTCTCTTCTACGCTTACGCCTTCCCGACCGAGATCCGCGCGCAGCTCATCGAAGAGATCCAGAGCTACCTGCCCGAACCGCTTAAGCGGGTGTTCCTTCTTACGACGGGCGCGGAAGCCACGGAGTGCTGCATCAAGCTGGCGCGCACGAAGGGCATGCAGGTCGGGGGCAAGGACAAGTCCGTGCTGGTGAGCTTCAGCCACGCTTTTCATGGCCGTACGATGGGATCGCAACTCGCGGGAGGCATCCCCGGATTGAAGACGTGGATGGGCGACCTGGATCCGCGCTTTGTGAATGTCCCTTTCCCCGATGGCTACCGTCAGGTGGATACGGGCTTCCATGTGTTTGAAGAATCTCTGGCGGCGCAGGGTATCAATCCGGAGCAGGTTTGCGGCGTGATGAGCGAGACCTTTCAGGGCTGCAACGCCACGCTGATGCCGGCGGAGTACGCCCAGTCACTCCGCAAGTGGTGCGACGCCCATGGCGCGCTTCTGATCTTCGACGAAGTGCAGGCGGGCTTTGGTCGCGCGGGCAAGGCTTTCGGCTTCCAGCATCTTGGCGTCGTGCCCGATCTGGCCGCCTGCGGCAAGGGCATTTCCGGCGGCACGCCACTCTCGGCGGTGGTGGGCACGGAAGACCTTATGAACATGTATGGCCCCGGCGAAATGACCAGCACCCACTCGGCCAACGCCATATCGGCGGCGGGCGCGCTCGCGAATCTTCAGGTCATCAAGAAAGAGGGCTTGATTGAGCACGCAGCACAGCTCGACCCGGTGCTGAAAGAAGGCGCGGCCGCCATCGCCGCCGCGTCGAAGGGCCGCATCGGCGCGTGGGATTCCGTGGGGCTCGTGTCGTCGCTCCAGTGCCGCAAGGGCACCATGGGCACGGAGCCTGACCCCGATCTGGCGTGGACGGTGATCTACGAATGCTACAAACGCGGCGTGATGCTCTTCGCGCCCGTGGGCGTGGGGGGAGGCGCGGTGAAGATTTGTCCGCCGCTGGTGATCAAGGAAAGCGCCCTGCGCGAGGGCCTGGGCGTGATTGAGGAGGTGGTGCGGTGGTGTAGGACTCGATAACCCCCATGGAGCTTATTGGAGTCCCTTATTTCATGTGACATTGAGACTGCGTAAGTACTCGTAGTAGTTTTTTTGATGAAGTCACTGCTCAGGAAATCTAAATCTGCACTTTTCCCCTTTGAAATTACAAGTTCTGTTTTGGGAGAATTTAGTACGGAAAGACAATTATCGACCACAGCGAAAAGCCCTCCTCTTTTCTGATCTACTCTCGAAAAAAGATTCTGTGCAATGACTGTTGGTATTATCTTGTGGTCAACTAGATCCACCAAGCCGTATCTGTAGAACTTTTGAATGGCTGTCCGAATCTCTGAGTCATTAAAAATCGCGTGATTGAGTACGTCACCAACTCCAACGAGCAACGAAAAGTCTACAACGCCTGAATCATTCGAGGCCCGTTTCATCGAAGCAAATACCCAGGCATCGGCCCAATCGAATACTTTATCTTTGTTCTGAATCATGATCCGTACCATATTCTGGCAAAGCCAGGTTTGCCTGATCGCCATTTCCCGGCAGTGAATTCGTTATCCTCTTCATGAACTGAGGTGTCATCAGGTTGTGACGCAGGATCGATACAATCATGTGGCGGCTCGCGACACGTGAGCTTACCCCCATCCTTCGACCGGGGAAGATTGAGATGTCCTAGTACTATGGCAAATGCGGTCTACCAATTGGTATCGTACCAGCCCTCTCAGGGTTGGGGCAATTCCCCCGAGCAGCCCACAGCCTGCCCATTGTCTTTTGCAGCCATCATGCTATAATGAGAGCACTAACGGAGAAGTTCGATGAGCGCCGAAAAGATCATTGACGAAGCCACTCACCTGCCGGTGGAACTGCAAATTCAAATAGTGGATGCACTTCTGCAGTCCATAAGCCCTGACGACAGTGAACTCAGGGCTGAGTGGATTGAAGTATGTAATCAACGATTGGAAGAGGTTCGCTCGGGAGCGGTTGAGCCCATTTCCGCCGAAGAAGTGCTTGCCGAACTTCATGAGTTGTTTCCGCCTCGATGAAGGCCAAGATTCACCCACACGCTAAAGCGGAGTTGTACGACTCCGTAGTGGTTTACGAATCACAAGGCAAAGGGGTGGGAGCGGATTTCTACAAGGAAGTTTTCGCGGCAATAGATCGCATAGTCGAGCACCCTTCGGCTTGGCCCTGCATTGATGGTGAATTTCGACATTGTAGAACGCGTCGCTACCCCTATGGCGTCGTCTACTCGATTGAAAAACGGTATATTCTGGTTGTCGCGGTAATGCACAACCGCCGGAGGCCCGGCTATTGGAAATACCGTGTGCAGTGAGGTTGACCTAACCATTCATAGACCGCGCTTCTCCCACCGGCTGCCCCCGCTTCAGCGTCCCCTGCAGTGGACACCCCTCACAATTCGGGCGCGACTTGCAGAAATCCTTCCCCGTCCACACGATGAGCCCGTGGTACTCTTTGAAGGTTTCCACGTCGTGGGCCAGGTTCTCCTCAAAAAACGCGCGCAAGGCCTCATACTTGATATCTCCCGGCACGAGGCCGTGGCGGCTGAACATGCGGCGGGTGTAAGCGTCCACCACGAAGACTGGTTTCCGGCACGCATAGAGCAGGATGTCGTCGGCGGTCTCCGGGCCGATGCCTTTTAGCGCGAGTAATTCGTGGCGTAACTCGGGGAGTGGTCGCTTTGCCATCCGCGCCACGCTGCCGCCGTAGTGGTCCACAAGGTGCTGGCAGAAGAGGCGAACGCGCAGGGCCTTCTGGCGGAAGTAGCCCGAGGGTCGCAATGCCGCCTCCAGCACTGCCAGGTCGGCGGTCAGCATCGCGCCGGGCGTCAGGAGCTTCTCCCGCTTCAAGTTAATGATGGCCTTTTCCACGTTCGACCAGGCGGTGTTCTGGGTGAGAATGGCGCCGATGCACACCTCGAAGGGCGTGTCCCCAGGCCACCAGTGGGTCCTGCCGTGGTGGGCCGACATGAGGTCGTAGAAGTGACGGAGGGTCGTGTTGGCCTTTTTGTTCATGAAATCCTGCGATATCGATAAGAAGGCAATATGTTAAACTCGACGGGAACGTGTGCCCATGAGAACGCTATCACTCCACCGTGGAGATCGACAATTTACATGAAGTTCATGACGAGTCTCATCCTGTTCGTATTCATCGGGTGCCTGGTGACCTCGTGTAACGGACTGCAATCTGGCGAAGGCGCCGCCACCGGCGCGACACGCCTCGATCAGATCAATGTCATGTATCAAGAGTACCGCGAGGACTTTCCCGACGTCAGAGAAATTACGCCACAGGATGTGGCCGGTCTGCTGCAGTCCGGAAGCCTCGTGCTGGTGGATGTGCGCACGCCGGAGGAGCAGGCGGTGTCGATGCTGCCTGGCGCCATCACGGCGCAGTCCTTTGCGGTGGCGGAAGATACCTATCGCGAGAAGACCGTGGTCACGTATTGCACGATAGGCGCGCGGAGCGGAGTCTACGCGGATGAGCTGCGCCAGAAGGGTTTTGATGTGTGCAACTTGAAGGGCAGCTTGCTCGCCTGGACCCATGCGGGACTTCCGCTGAAGGATGCCAATGGCCACGACACGAAGCGAGTGCATGTCTACGGCAAGAAGTGGGATCTGGCGGCCGAAGGGTACGAGGCGGTTTGGTAGTTGACAGTTGACAGTTGACAGTTGACAATTGACAATTGACAATTGACAATTGACAATTGACAATTGACAGTTGACAGTTGACAGTTGACAGTTGACAATTGACAACTTTGGTGGCGGGTGGGATTGGCGTTCCGCTCTCAGCCTCCAGTCTCCAGTCTCCAGTCTCCAGTCCTCAGTCCTCAGTCCTCAGTCCTCAGTCCTCAGTCCTCAGTCCTCAGTCCTCAGTCCTCATTTCCGTGCGCGCGCCGCGCTGACCCTATGTTATAATCCCCCGAATTGGCTGCCGTGTCCGGAGACGGGTCCAGATGCGGTGGATCGCCAGCCATCGACCCCAACGGAAATCTGTTTCATGGCCACCGTACCCCTTGCCCTTCGGGATCCTCAACCCGTTCGGCTTCACCTCTTTGGATCCCAGGCCTATGTGCTGGCGGAGGAAATTTCCCGTCACCCCAATCTCGAAGTGGTTGATTCCGAACCCGACGTGGTGGTCTGCTATGGCGGCGACGGCACGTTGCTGGCCGCCGAGTTGGCCTATCCGGGAATTCCCAAAGTTCCGGTGCTGAACAGTCGCCGTGGGCACCGCTGCATCCCCCATCCCGCGTCGGACGTGCTCAAAGGGCTGGCGCTTGGGCAGCTCATTTCCAACGACTACACCAAGATACAGGCGGAGGTTTTTCGACAGGGGAAGCCGCTGTATCCCGGGGTGCTTTCGGCGTTGAACGAATTCAACGTGCACATGGGCCTGATCAACAGCGCCGTCCGCTTTCAACTCTGGCTCAATGGCGATCCCTACGAGGACGGATTTGAGTTGCTTGGCGACGGTTTCGTGGTTTGCACGCCTTTCGGCAGTACCGCGTATTTCGCACAAATCACCCGGGGCATCTTCACCAAGGGGATCGGCATCGCGTTCAAGTCCACCAATGCCCATGTCGATCACCTCGTGCTCCCCGATGACACGGAGTTTCGGATCCGGATTACCCGCGGCCCGGCCGTATTGGCTTTTGACTCGGCTGACCATTATTTTCCGCTTGAGGAAGACGATGAATTGCTCGTGCGCCGCGATCCACAGGTGGCCACTATCTTGACTTGTGGCCCGGTAAAGCGACTCGACGAGCCGTTCTAGGCCGCGGTATGACAGGCAATTTCTTCCCGAACTGGCGAAAAGGACCGCTTTGGTGAGAGAATAGGGGGCGTGAAGCAGCGGATCTATCAACTCCACCGTGCTGTGGACCTATCGGGCAACTGTATTAAAATTTTCCAAATGAATATTCGGGACCCGGAAATGCGTCGGGAAGTACCGTACCTGTCGATGAGATGGGAACCGGAACACCGTGTTCTGAATGCGTCCACTCCAAACCGAGGGCTCCCGGACCATGTCCTGGCGAGTCTCTCGATTCTCCGACCCAATAGACTACCGAGGTAACTCAGTATGCAGCCGTTTTTTTCAGCTATTCACAGCAGTGTGTGTTTCCTGGCCCGAACCTGGGTTGTGGCGCTCAGCCTCGTCGCGTCCGGCGCCTGGGCCAACGGGGTGCCCCTTATTCTCGTTCCCGGCGGCGCGCCGGACTACGATTTTCGCTTCGGGGGCCCCGGTAGTGCAGACGGCCAGTTCAACGCACCCAATGGTATCTGCGTGGATGGAGAAGGCAATATTTACGTTGCGGACGCGGTCCAGAAGCGCATCCAGAAATTCGACAAGACCGGTGTGTTTCTGTTCGCCTGGGGAACGCCGGGCGCGGGGAACGGTCAGTTTGACTCCCCGGCCGACGTGGCCGCGGATTCGGAGGGCAATATCTACGTAGCGGACCGGGCCAACCAGCGTGTTCAGAAGTTCACCTCGGCGGGCGATTTTATTCTGAAATGGGGCGAAGAGGGGAATGGCGATGGCCAGTTCGACGAGCCTTACTATCTTGTGTTTGACTCGTTGGACAATCTTTACGTGACCGATCAAGGCAACGACCGTATACAGAAATTCGATACTTCCGGCAATTTTCTTACCAAGTGGGGATCCAGCGGCTCAGGGAATGGCCAGTTTAACGGTCCCCGCGGGATCACTGCGGACGGGAACAACAACATCTACGTGGTCGATGCGGTCAACTCCCGCGTTCAGAAATTCACGTCGACGGGTACCTACGTGACCCAGTGGGGCACGCTGGGCTCGGGCACCGGCCAGTTCACCAACATGCTCGGGATCGCGGCGGATTCCTCCGGCAATATCCTTGTGGGTGATTTGCCGCCGGGCAACGGGCGGGTGCAGGTTTTCGACAATACGGGGGTGCACCTTTCGACGATCAGCCAGTTCGGGCCCAATCCAGGTCAGTTCCAGTATCCGGATGACCTTGTAAGCACGGAGGGCGACGGCCTCGTTCTTTCCGATCCCACTACCTTCTTTGTTTCCGTGTTTCGCCCCGGTCGGAACGACGCCGGCGCATCCATCTCGGTTACGATGGACGAAGAGGGAACCCCCACCGCCTTTGAAGCCCCGCCGCTTTCGGCCCAGGATTCGGCGGGCGACACCAGCCTCATCGTCTGGTCCGTCTCGACCCCGGCCACGGGGGGTACCGGCACTGTCAGCGGCACGGGGGAAACGCCCTCGGTCTTCTCGTATGTCCCCGATGCGGATTTTCACGGTAGCGACAGCTTCGTGGTTCAGATTGAGGACAGCGACAATTTAACCGATACCATTACGGTCGATGTGATCGTCAATGGCACGCCGGATGCGCCCGTGATCACCCAGGGTGCGGGGCCACTCGAGGTTAGCATGTCTGAAGATGGGCTGCCGACGGCCTTTGTTGCACCGACGCTTGGCGCGACTGATGCCGACGGCGACACCCTGACGTGGTCGGTCATTTCAGCGGCCAGCCACGGCACGGCTTCGGTCAGCGGCACGGGGGCCTCCCCCGCGACATTCACCTATGTTCCGACCGCGAACTACAGTGGATCCGACAGCTTCACCGTTCGCGTCTCCGACGGGAATGGCGGCACCGACAGCATCGTGGTTTCGTTGACCATTGGAGCGGTAAACGACGCGCCGGTCATCGGCCAGGCGGGACCCCTGGCGGTGACGATGGATGAAGATGGCGCGCCCACGAATTTTTCCGCGCCGACGGTTTCGGCGACGGATATTGACGGCTCCGATACACTGACGTGGTCGGTGAGTTCGGCGGCCAGTCACGGCACGGCGACAGCAGGCGGCACGGGGGCGTCGCCCTCGACGTTTACCTATGCGCCGGTCGCCAACTACAACGGCTCCGACAGCTTCACGGTTCGGGTTTCCGACGGCAACGGTGGCACGGACACGATTGTTGTAAACGTGACGATCGACCCGACGCAGGACTTGCCGGTGATCACTCAGGGCGCGGGACCGCTCAGCGTCAGTATGTCTGAAGATGGCGCCCCCACGGATTTTGTAGCGCCCGCGTTGGCGGCAACCGATGTGGATGGCGAAACACTCAACTGGTCGGTGACCGGCGCGGCGACGAACGGAACGGCGACGGTAAGCGGCACCGGGGCTTCACCGGCGATCTTCACCTATGCGCCCACCGCCGATTATAGCGGCTCCGATAGTTTCACGATCGGCGTATCCGACGGAAATGGAGGCAGCGATGCGATAACGGTAAATGTAACCGTCACGCCGGAAAACGACGCGCCCTCGATAACGCAGAGCGGCCCGCTGGCCGTGACGATGGACGAGGATGGCAGCCCACAGAACTTTGTGGCCCCGGCGCTTGACGCGACGGACGTGGAGTCCGATACCCTGGCCTGGAGCGTCATCTCGGCGGCGAGTAACGGCACGGCGACGGTCAGTGGTTCAGGGGCTTCGCCTGTCGTGTTCAACTATGTGCCCGAGGGCGACTTTAACGGCGCGGACAGTTTTGAAATTGAAGTGGACGACGGCAACGGTGGCACGGACCGCGTGATCGTGAACGTGACCATTACGCCGCGCAACGACGCACCGGTAATCAGCCAGACGGGCCCGCTCCAGGTGTCGATGGACGAAGACGGCAGTCCACAGAATTTTGTGGCGCCGGATATCGATGCCGTGGACATGGACGGCGATGCCCTGTCATGGACTATTGCATCGGCGGCGACGCACGGCGTTGCGACCGCTGGAGGGGTCGGGGCGGCGCCATCCACCCTGACTTATGCGCCCGATACGAACTTCGCGGGCAGCGACACCTTCACCGTGCAGGTTTCCGATGGCAACAGTGCGGCCAGTATTGAAATTGAAGTCGTGGTCGCGCCGGTGAATGATCCCCCCGTATTGGACGCCATAGGCGACCTCCATGTGGAGGAGGGCGGTACATTGAATTTCACCATCTCGGCGTCGGACACCGAGGGAGATACCCTCAGCTTCAGCGCGGTGAATCTGCCGGATGGTGCGGAGATCGACAATGCCACGGGGGTCTTCACCTGGTCGCCCGGCGCTGAGGACGCGGGAATTTACCCTGGGGTCGTCTTTTCGGTGACTGACGACGGCGATCCGGAGGAAAGCGACAGCGAGACCATCACAATTACCGCCGGTGATGTGAACCGGCCCCCGGTACTGGAGCCTGTGGGCGATAGATCGGTGGACGAAGGCGATCTGATCGAGATCGTGCTGTCGGGCAGTGATCCCGATGGGGACGATCTGGTGTTCAGCGCTACAGGTTTGCCCGCAGGCGCAGGATTCGATGGGGAGTCTGGAACGCTGAGCTGGGTCCCGGCCCAGGGTGACGCTGGTGAGTATTTCGTCACCTTTGTAATTACCGACAACGGCGAGCCAAACCTGTCGGACGAAGAAACGATTGGTATTACCGTCCTGGTCGTTGGTGGCGAAGGAGAAGGAGAAGGCGAAGGCGAAGGAGAAGGAGAAGGAGAAGGAGAAGGAGAAGGAGAAGGAGAAGGAGAAGGCGAGACGCCTGGTGGTTGCCCCGGTTCAAAAACG
>JBHEKR010000039.1:0-9326 GCA_041859365.1 Candidatus Hydrogenedentales bacterium | reverse complement strand
CCCCCCCTCGACGTGGTCGCGTCACCTCACCGTAACCCCAAGTGCGGGAGTGCCGACGCAGGAGAGATCCGTGCCGCCCCGCTGGAGACCCATTCCCATGAAAAAGAGACGTGGATTTACCTTGATCGAATTGCTGGTGGTCATCGCCATCATCGGCATCCTGGCCGCCATCCTGCTGCCGGCGCTGGCGCGCGCTCGAGAGGCGGCCCGCCGTGCGAGTTGCCAGAACAACCTGAAGCAGCTTGGCCTGGCCATGAAGATGTACGCCAACGAGAGCGCGGGCAATCACTTTCCCCCCATGGAATTCAACATCGACAATGTGGTGGATTGCGACAATGTAAATTATCCCGCAATCATGCCCTTTCCCTACTTCTACTCCTCGATGCGGATGGAACGTATCTATCCCGAATACCTTAACGACCCCAAGACGCTGATCTGTCCCTCCAGTTCAAGCGCCAGTGTCGATCAGTTCAAGAGCAAGGTCACGGGGCAGGACACCTTCTTCCGCAAGTGCAGCGACACCAAGCAGGGCGTTCATGTCCTGGATGACAGCTACCACTACTACGGCTATGTCCTCGATAAGCTCGAAAACCAGCCGGATAACGTGACCGATGCTTCCGCGCTCCTCTTCCTTCCACCTCCGGCGATCGCGCCGAAGCAGTTGCTGGCCCTGATCGCCGATATCTCCTTCAGCCTCATCGGCGGCCCCGGCTATGATGAGGAATACGCGATGTCGGACAAGGACTGGGTCCTTTCGTCTTCCGGACTGTTCCTTTCCAGTTGCACTGGCCCCTGCGGCACCGCATCGACCAATACCCTCTCGAAACTGCGCGAGGGCATTGAGCGCTTCCTGATTACGGACATCAACAACCCCGGCGGATCCGCAAAGGCGCAGAGCGAAATCTTCGTGATGTGGGACAAGGTCTCCGCGAAGCCCAAAGCGTTTAACCACGTCCCTGGCGGCTCCAACGTGCTCTACATGGACGGCCACGTGTCGTTTATCAAGCTTAACGACAAGGCGCCGGTCAATGGACCGACTTCGGTGTTCACGGGCGCTTTTGATTGATTTCGACTGGCGCGGCGGATCTTGGACCCGCCGCGCCGTACCATCGCGTTGCGACGCGGGAGAGGTTCACATGATACTTACAAGACACATTGGCGCGACGGCCATGGCGGCGACCCTGTCGCTGATGGGGGCGGTGAGCGCGACAGCCGCGCCCCTGAAAGTGGACTTCGATGCCGCCTTGAAGGGCGTCAATTTCGATCCCGTCACGGTGGACGGCAACAAGGACAATTCCGCTGCGGGCAATGGCATGCTGGACGCCGCCGAAATGGCGCTGGTGTCCGCTGTACTCGCGGACGACAAAATCGATTTCAGCGACAAGGGCGGTGCCAGTCACGCGGCCGTTCGGGCCGCCTATGACCAATGCCTGGCTTCCGCCACGAAGGACCTCACCCTGCTGCAGAAGGCCTATCCCACCGCGCCGACCATGGTAGTCGGCTATGTCCTGATCGGGACTCGGGGTTCCTTCGACGCGATTGCATCCATGTGCGCTGCCTTTGCCAGCCCGCTCAAGGGCGACTACAGCCTCGCCTTGAAACTCGGCGGCGCGCTGGGTCCCGATGGCGATGCGGACGCGGATGGGGTTAGCAACCGTCTGGAATATGGCGCGACGATCGCCAGCGGCACAGCGGCCTATGTGGCGGCCGCGTTGAATCCGGACGTTCAGCCCGCCGCGGACGCTCCGAAGGAAATCTTCTGGTGTCCCATGCGCGGCAATCCGTGCGCCCTGAAGGACTACGCCGAGGCGGGTCCCTGCGATGACTGCGGCATGGCCCTCATCACGAAAGCGGCCTATGAGAAGCAGGCCCAGGACCGACTCAAGAACCAGAAGACCGTCGGCATCGTGCTCTACGACGGCTTTGAAGTGCTGGATGTCTATGGCCCCATCGAAATGTGGGGTTACGTGAAAGAATTCAAGGTGGTTACCGTCGCGCGGAAGGCCGGACCCGTCCGTTCCACCCAGGGCGTCGAAACCGTCGCCCAGTATGGCTTCGATGATTGCCCACCGCTTCAGATCCTCATGGTGCCCGGCGGACTCGGCACGATGATCGCCCTGGACGATAACGATCTGCTGAACTTCCTGCGCACCCGCCACACCGAATCCGAGATTACGACCTCCGTATGCTCGGGTTCCGTCCTCCTGGCCCGCGCCGGCATACTCGACGGCCACAAGGCCACTTCCAACAAGTTGTTCTTCGATCGCGCGGTGGCCCAGAGCAGCAAAGTCGATTGGATTCGCGAGGCCCGCTGGGTGGATGATGGTAAGGTGATAACGTCATCCGGCGTGTCTGCGGGCATGGACATGGCCCTGCACCTCGTCCGCCGCCTTTACGGCGAAGCCCGCGCCCGGCAGATCGCCCTGGGTGCGGAGTACATCTGGAACGAGGACGCGGCCAACGACCCCTTCGCACGGACTGCGCACCCGGCTCCGCATTGAGTCAAAGGGGGGGCCATTGAATACACACCAAAACGAATTGAACACAAGGAGCACACCATGAAGAAATCGTTCCTGGCCGCTTTGCTGGTCGCTTGCCTTTTCTGCGGCTGCGGCACGGAGGAAACTCCGAACGAGGATTCGGCACGCACCCCGGCGCCACCGGCTGCCGAGGTCGCGCCCGCCCCGGAGTCGCCTGCGATCCCCGAAACGCCCGCTCCCGCCATCGACGTTTCCACCCTGGCCATGAAACTGGACCCCGTCTGCAAGATGAGTCTGGAGGAATATCCCGCTACCTCAACCGCCGAGCACGACGGCAAGACCTACGGGTTCTGTTCCGACTTCTGCAAGCGAAAGTTTGTCGAAGCGCCGGAAGCGATTCTGGCGAGATTCGCCGAGACAGCGCCGACGGACGAGGCCAAACCCTGAGCATCCGGCTCCAGCGGAAACGAGCGGGCTGTCGCACCGGCCCTCGTTTGCGTTGACAGGTGTGCGGACTTCTGCCACCATACGGGGCGGGCCACGTGAACAATCTCGTGTGGCCCGCCTCAGCATCAACCGTTGGAGCCCTGCACCATGAGAATCACACTGCTCGCCGTCTTGTCCCTGTTTGCCACAACCCACGTCCTCGCGGAGCCCACCTACGGCGAGCGCCTGGGCTGGAAGGCCGATGACCGTGTCGTCATCATCCACTGCGACGATGTGGGCATGTCCTACGCCAACAACGAAGGTGCGCGCGAGGCGCTGGCCTACGGCCTGGTGACCTCCGTCAGTGTAATGATGCCCTGCCCCTGGGTGCCTGGCTGGCTTGCTTACACGAAAGAAAATCCTGAAGTGGATTCGGGCCTGCACCTCACGCTGACCTCGGAATACGATCACTATCGCTGGACACCGCTGGCCGGGAAGAATCAGGTGCCGGGTTTGACCGACATCATGGGCTGCCTGCATGACGGCGTGAAGGATGTCGAAGAAAAGGCCACGCCGGACGAGTTTGAACTGGAGATCCGCGCCCAGATTGATCGCGCGCGAACCATGGGCCTGCCGGTCACCCATATGGACTCCCACATGGGCACGTGCTTCCGTCCCAAGTTCGTGGAGCGCTACGTGAAAGTGGCCATCGAAGAGCAGATCCCGATTCTCATGGCCCCGCGTGCGGGCGAGTTCGCGGAGAAGACCTGGGCGGGCGGTCTGCCGGTACTCGACCACATCCACACCGACAGTTACAACTGGAAGACCACGGACATCGACGAGAAAGTCGGCCTCTACGTGGACGCCATCCGCAACCTGAAGCCCGGCATCACCTATATGATCATCCACTGCACCAAGCCGGACGGCATGATCGGCATCATCAACGGCAACCGCGACTTTCTCTACGGCGACTACCAGGCGATGGTCGATCCGCGCACGAAAAAGGCCATCGAAGAAGAAGGAATCATCTTGACGACCTGGAAGGAGCTCAAGGCGCGCCGGGATAAAGTGGGGAAAGAGTAGGGGGTTCCGCCCGCTCTGCCCGTGGAGTATCATAGAGCAATGATCCCATCCTGGCAGCCGAAAGTCGCGCGATATGCCGTCGCCGCCGTCGCACTGACGGCGGCGACCACCGCGCTGTGCATCGAAGTGCCTGGATACAATCGCGATATCCGCCCGATCCTGGCGGAAAATTGCTTTGCCTGCCATGGTCCGGATGCGAAGCAGCGCCGGGCGGATTTGCGGCTGGATCAGCGGGATGCGGCGCTGACCGCGCTTGCGCCGGGCACCCCGGAGGCCAGCGAGGTGCTGAGGCGCATTGCGACGGACGACCCCGAGGATCGAATGCCACCCGCGGAGACCCACAAGATCCTGAGCGAGGCCCAGAAGGACACGCTGCGCGCATGGATTGCGGACGGCGCGCCCTATGAGCGCCACTGGTCCTTCATTCCCCCCGAATCTCCCGAAGTCCCGGATGTGGCCAACACCCGTTGGCCGCGCAATGGCATCGACGCTTTCATCCTGAATCGCTTGGAGCAAGAAGGGCTTTCGCCCGCACCCCGAGCCGACCGCGCCACCCTGATCCGCCGTGTGTCCCTGGATCTCACGGGCCTTCCTCCCACGCCCGAGGAAGTAGCCGCGTTTGAGAACGACTACGCCACGGACGCCTACGAAAAAGTAGTGGATCGCCTTCTGGCATCGCCGCGCTATGGAGAGCACATGGCGCTGGAGTGGTTGGAGGCCGCGCGCTATGCCGATACGGACGGCTACCAGAATGATCGCCTCCGCTATCAGCACGTATGGCGGGACTGGGTGATCGAGGCGATGAACCAGAATCTGCCGTACGACGATTTCGTGGTACAGCAGCTCGCGGGCGACATGCTTCCCGATGCCACGCTACGCCAGCAAATTGCCACGGGCTTCGGCCGCAACCATCGTATCAACTCGGAGAACGGATCCATTCCCGAGGAGTGGCATGTGGAGAATGTGGTGGACCGCGTGGATACGCTGGGCACCGTCTTTCTTGGGCTGACGGTGAGCTGCGCGCGCTGTCACGATCACAAGTATGACCCTATCTCCCAGCGGGAGTATTACGAGCTCTTCGCGCAGTTCAACAATGTGCCCGAATGGGGCGTGGGGCCGAACAACGGCAACAGTCCGCCCTACATCCGGGTTCCGAAATCCTGGCCCGATATTACTCCGGAAGTTGACCATCTGATCCAGCCGGATCCCCTTGAATTCATTGATCGGAAGGCGCCCATGCTCCGGCCCGTTCCCGGTGGCGAAGATACCGTCATGGTCATGGCTGAACTGCCCAATCCACGCCCCACTTATGTGCTTCAGCGTGGACTTTACAATGCGCCCGACACCAGCGAGGTGCTCGCGCCCGCCGCGCCGCGCGCCCTGCTGGCAGAGGGCATCGCGCCTCCCCGCAATCGCCTGGAACTGGCCCAATGGATCGTTCACCCGAGCAACCCCCTGACCGCGCGCGTGGCGGTCAATCGCCAGTGGCAACACTTTTTTGGACGGGGCCTGGTCAGGACCTCGGAGAACTTCGGTCTCCAAGGCGAGTTGCCGAGCCACCCGGAGCTGCTCGACTGGCTCGCCACGGAGTTTATCGCGATGGATTGGAATGTGAAAGCGTTTCAAAAGCTAATCGTCATGAGCGCGACCTATTGCCAATCTTCGCAGGTGAGAGGGGGCCATGCCGCGCGGGATCCGGAGAACCAATTGTTCTCGCGCGCGCCGCGAATCCGGCTTACGGGCTCCCAGTTGCGGGACCAGGCCCTTTTTGCGAGCGGATTACTGGCGGAGCAGATCGGCGGGCCTTCGGTGAAGCCTTACATGCCGCCGGGCTTGTGGGAGTCCATCAGCAACGCCACCTACGATCAGGGGTGCGGTCAGGATCTCTACCGCCGCAGCCTTTACACCTATTGGCGCCGAACCACCCCTCCGCCGATGATGACGGGCTTCAACGGCGCCAACCGAGAGGTGTGCTCCGTGCGCAATGAACTCGCGAACACACCGCTGCACGCGCTGACGCTCATGAACAACGTGGTCTTCGTGGAGTCGGCGCGCCTCCTGGCCCAGCGGATGCTCGACAGCAGCGGCGTCCTTGCCGGGTAGCTTGCCGAGGGTTTTCGCAGGGTATTGTCGCGAGAGCCGGAGGTGTCGGAGTTGGACGACCTGACCAGCGCCTTCGAGGGCTTCCAGGAAGCCTTCGCGCGAAACCCCGAAGCCGCAACGGAATTGCTCAACACCGGCGAGCGGCCGAGCCTCGCCCGCTACGACCGCGTGGAGCTGGCCAGCATGACGATGGCCGCTTCGGTTATACTGAATCTCGATGAATCGATAGTGAGAAATTGAGGCGGATGACGCCTCAGCGCCTGCAACAGAGCCACGGCAAGCAAAAATGATTGACATGAGCCAGAACAGCCTTCCAGATCCCCGCATTAACCGACGCGCCTTCTTTGGCAGGTCGGCGACGGGCCTTGGCACCATGGCGCTGGCCGCCTTGCTGTCCCGCGAACGCGTCGCCAGCGCCACACCCGCGCCCCATTTCGCGCCCCGGGCGCGCCGCATCATCTACCTCTTCCAATCCGGCGGCCCCGCGCAGATGGACCTTTTCGACTACAAGCCCGGTCTGGCCGCGCGCCGGGGCGAGGACGTGCCCACGTCCATCTACCCCGCGGAGCGCAAGACGACCATGTCCTCCGGCCAGTCGAAATTTCCCGTAGCGCCGAGTATCTACAACTTCGCGCAACACGGCCAATCGGGCCTGTGGCTCAGCGAGTTGCTGCCCCACACGGCGGCGATAGCGGACGACATTTGCCTTGTAAAATCCATGTACACCGAGGCCATCAATCATGACCCGGCTATCACCTTCCTTCAGACGGGATCGCAGATCGCGGGGCGACCGAGCATCGGCGCCTGGATGGCCTATGGCCTCGGTTCGGAGAACGACAATCTGCCCGCTTTCGTGGCGATGAATTCCAAGGGACTGGATCGCTCGGATCAGCCGCTCTACGATCGGCTATGGGGCAGCGGCTTCCTGCCCGCGAAGTATCAGGGTGTGAAATTTCGGAATCAGGGCGATCCGGTGTTGGACATCTTCAATCCCCCCGGTGTCGATGCCGCCATGCGCCGCCAGATGCTGGACGTGGTCGCGCGGATGAATGAGCGCCGCCTGGCCGAAATCGGCGATGCCGATATTCAGACGCGCATCACCCAATATGAAATGGCCTACCGCATGCAGGCTTCCGTGCCCGAGCTCACGGACCTTTCCGGCGAGCCGGAATCGACCTTTGCCCTCTACGGTGAAGACGCCCGGCGGCCCGGCACCTATGCGTACAACTGTCTGCTCGCGCGGCGACTGGCAGAGCGGGGCGTGCGCTTTGTACAGCTTTTTCACCAGGGCTGGGACCAGCACGGCGGTCTGCCGAAGCGACTTCCCGAGCAATGCCGGGACACGGATCGCGCCAGCGCGGCCCTCGTGATCGATCTCAAGCAGCGGGGCATGCTGGAGGACACGCTGGTCGTTTGGGGCGGCGAATTTGGCCGCACCGTATATTGCCAGGGCGAGTTGACCGCCAGGACCTATGGCCGCGATCACCACCCCTCGTGCTTCAGCATGTGGATGGCCGGCGGGGGAGTGCGGCCCGGCATGACCTACGGCGAAACGGACGACTACAGCGTTAGCGTGGTGGAGAATGGTGTGCACGTGCATGATCTGCATGCCACGATCCTGCACCTCATGGGCATCGATCACGAACGGTTAACCTACAAATATCAGGGGCGTGATTTTCGCCTGACGGACGTGCACGGGCATGTCGTGAGGGATATTATATGAGCTGCAGCAAAGGTGCAGGGACATCAGGGACAGCAAATAATACACCGCGTTCTACGGTCATCTCTGAAGTCTCTGTCATCCCAAAAAACGAAGGTCGTGATCTTCGGTCCCACGGGCCGCGACCAGTATCGGGATACGGAGAGGATTTATGAACAATCCTGCAAGAGTGAGTACACGGGAGTCGTCGGAGACTTCGGTCCGGAGATTCACCCACATAGGTCGGATGTGCCACGGGCTCATTTTCTTGATCATCGCGTCAACGTTATATCTCCTCGCGGGACCAATGTGGCGCGTGGGGCAAGCTATCGTCTATGCCGAGATTCGGGGGCCGCGACTTGAGCGCCTGCATGGATTCGATGTCGCGACGCCAGTGTTGAAACTCGAAGAGGGCTATCGGGAAGTTCCCGTCATAAGAGCGGATCCCGGTGGATTCATGCAATCGGCCGGATTTGGTGACTGTGACGTGATTCTCTCTCACACAAGAGCGGAATTCTACAAGATGCTATACAATTGCCCCGGGCAAACCGAGAAAGTGGAGGTGGTGAACGTAGTTGATCTGGACGCACCTGTTCCGCGCAGTAAGGCACGGACCTTGGAATTTACTGTGCCGAGTTCGTAGGCAGACACAATTTTTTGCTTACCAGCAGTTCAAAAAAAGAGAAGGGTCTCTTCGTGATACGAGTCACCGCAGTGTTTACAGTTTTCGTCCTCGGCGTCTTAACGCTCCACGCCCAGGAGCCCACGTCCGAGCGTGCCGCATGGGAGGTCCAGGTGGGCGCGGCCCAGAAGGACAACCCCGCATTTGCCTTCGTGGAGGATGATCCCGCGCTGCCGCGCGTCCTGATCATCGGCGACTCCATCTCGATTGGATACACACCCGCCGTGCGCACCCTGCTCCAGGGCAAAGCCAACGTCCACCGCATACCGGCCAATGGCGGCAATACCCAAAAGGGCCTGGAGCATCTTGAAGCGTGGCTCGGCGAAAAGAAGTGGGACGTGATTCACTTCAACTGGGGCTTGCACGATATCAAGCGAACGCAGGGCGCGGAGCTCGACGCGAGCAAAGAAAAGGCGATTACGCCGGAGGCCTACGAGGCCAACCTGCGTACCCTGACGCAACGTCTTCAGAAAGCGGGAACGAAGCTAATCTGGGCCGCGACCACGCCCGTGCCCGAAGGGGCCAAAGGCCGCATACCCGGCGATGAGATCGCTTATAATAAGATTGCCGCCAAGGTCATGGCGGATTTGAAGGTTCCCATCAACGACCTCCATGGCTATGTGCGCCCCCAGCTCGCCACCTATCAGAAGCCGGCGGATGTGCACTACCTTCCCGAGGGCTATGCCTTCCTTGGAACGCGGGTGACGGAGCAGATTCTGTCGAATTTGGGAAACTCTAAATGAGTGAGCGCACAGGGACAAAGCGACACCATAAGCACAGCCACAGGCACGCCCACAAGCACACCCACAGACACACGCACAAGCAGGACTGGCGCGAGATGCTTTCCCGTTAC
>JBHEKR010000114.1:0-16892 GCA_041859365.1 Candidatus Hydrogenedentales bacterium | reverse complement strand
AGAAGTGACGATGAGCCCACGCCGATGTATCCATAACCATACTCCCAGCAGTAGTTTAGCGATAAAACGCTATATATGGTATGGATATTAAATATAAACCGCAACATATGGGCAATGACAAGAGCGGAGCTTGGGAACGAGGGCAATGGGTAGAAACCTCGAATAGAACTTGCCACTTTGGGGTATCATGAGGGAGTTCATCGGGCACAGTCCGGGGCAACGTATGAGGAATAGACCATGACAACAGATACATCCACCCTATCCGGCAATATCGCCGCGCACCTGCCGCGAATGGCCGCGCTGCACCCCGATCACCTCGCGGTGAGCGTCCAGCTCCCCGGTGGGAGCACCGGACGCCACAAGTACGCTTCCTACACCCTGAAACAGCTTGACGATCAGAGCGATCGCATCGCCCACGGCCTGGACCGCATCGGTATTTCGCGCGGGGTGCGCACCGTGCTCATGGTGAAGCCGAGTCTGGAGTTCTTCGCGCTGACTTTTGCCCTGTTCAAAGTCGGTGCGGTTCCCGTGCTGGTCGATCCCGGCATGGGCATAAAGAACCTCAAGACCTGCCTGGCCGAGGCGGTGCCTGCGGCTTTCATCGGCATTCCCAAGGCCCACGCGGCGCGGCAGTTGCTCGGCTGGGGCAAGCCGACGGTCAAGACGTTGGTCACCGTGGGCCGCAAGCTCACCTGGGGCGGCTACACCCTGGACGGCATCACGTTGAAGGACAGTAAGCCCTTCGCGCCCGTGGAGCCCAAGCCCGACGAGACCGCTGCGATTCTCTTCACGAGCGGCAGTACGGGCGTGCCCAAGGGCGCGGTTTACACCCATGAAGTCTTTAAGGCACAGGTCGAAATCCTGCGCGAGAACTATGGCATCACCCCCGGCGAAAAGGACCTCGCTACATTCCCGCTTTTCGCGCTTTTTGGCCCGCCCCTGGGCATGGCAGCCATCATCCCCGATATGGATGCGAGCCAACCCGCCGCGTCGAACCCGCAGCACATCATCGATGCGATTCACGATCACCAGGCGACAAACCTCTTCGCCTCCCCCGCGCTCATCGAACTGGTGGGTCAACATGGTATTGCGAATGGCGTGTTACTGCCCAGCCTGAAGCGCGTGATCTCCGCTGGCGCGCCCGCGACCAATCCGTCCCTCGCGCGCTTCTGCAAGTTGCTGGCGGACGGCGTGGAGATCTTTCCGTCCTATGGCGCGACGGAAGCGTTGCCCGTGGCCTATATTGGCACGAATGAACTGCTCAGCGAGACCGTGGAGGCCACCGACAACGGCGCGGGTGTCTGTGTGGGGCGCTCGGTGCGCGGCGTGGAAGTTTCCATCATCAAAATCACCGACGAACCGATTCAGCATTGGTCGGATAAGCTCCACTGCGCTCAGGGCGAGATCGGCGAGATCACCGTCACGGGGCCAGTGGTCACCAAGGCGTATTTCAACCGGCCCGAATCCACCAATCAGGCGAAGATCAAACACCCCGAGCTGGGTATCATCTATCACCGCATGGGCGACGTGGGCTACTTCGACGAGAAAGGCCGGCTGTGGATGTGCGGGCGCAAAGCCCACCGCGTGGTGACGCCAGAAGGCACCCTCTTCACCATTCCCGTGGAGCGCATCTTCAACACCCACCCGGCGGTGAAGCGCACGGCCCTCGTGGGCGTGGTGAAGGGCGGCACTACCATTCCGGTGCTTTGCGTGGAGAAGGCCAGCAATACGGTTGGCCTGGACGACGAAGCCCTGCTCGCGGCGCTCAAGGAGATCGGCGGCAGGCACGAAATCACTCGCTCCATTCACCATTTTCTCTTTCACCCCAGCTTCCCGGTGGACGTTCGCCACAATGCGAAGATCTTCCGCGAGGCGTTGGCCGAGTGGGCCAAGGAAAAGATTTGATGAAGGTATTGGTAACGGGCGGCGGCGGCTTTCTCGGCGGCGCAATCATCGATCAGTTGTTGGCGCGAGGTATCGAAGTGCGGAGCATTTCCCGTGGAAAGTATCCCGCACTCGAAGCAAAGGGCGTGGAATGCATCCAGGCCGATTTGTCCAATGCGAATGCTGTTACGGCGGCAATGGAAGGATGTGATACCGTCATCCACACGGCGGCCAAGGCGGGCGTCTGGGGTGAGTATGACGCGTACTTCGACGCGAATGTCACAGGTACGCGCAATGTAATCCTGGCGTGCAAAGCCCATGCCGTGCCGAAGCTGGTTTACACCAGCACGCCGAGCGTCACCTTTGCAGGGGACGACGAAGATGGCGTGGACGAGTCCATGCCCTATGCCGAGAACTTCCTCTGCCACTACGCGGCGACCAAGGCCCAGGCGGAGCGCGATGTACTCGCGGCAAACGGTGGCACGCTGTCGACCGTAGCGTTGCGTCCCCACCTCATCTGGGGCCCCGGTGATCATCATCTCGTGCCTCGGGTCATTGCGCGCGCGAAAGCGGGCAAGCTCAAGCTCGTGGGCAATGGGAAGAATCGCGTCGACGCGACCTATATCGACAACGCCGCCGAGGCTCATGTGTGCGCTCTGGACGTGCTCAACCCCGACGCCGCCTGCGCGGGCAAGGCCTACTACATTTCGAACGACGAACCGATTCCCATGGGGGCGCTGCTCAATCGCATCTTGGAAGCGGGCGGCCTCCCCCCCGTCTCCCGCAGCGTTCCGCCCGTACTGGCCTATGTGGTCGGCGCGGCCCTGGAAAAGATTTACGGCACACTGGGCAAGGACGAAGAGCCCATCATGACGCGCTTTGTCGCCCGGCAACTGGCGACCGCCCACTGGTTCAATATTTCTGGCGCAAAGCGTGACTTGGGCTACCGGCCCTCTGTGAATATGGACGAAGGCATGCGACGCCTGGAAAATTGGCTGAAGGCGAGTCCGCACAGACCCGATTGAACTTTGCGCTATTTCAACCGCGGCTTGTTGCTGCGCTATACTTGAGGGCCGTGGCCAAGGCAACTGGGAACTTAGGAAGTGACTGCAGAGACCCAAGAACAAGAAGTAATCGTGCCTCGTGCCCGTTCGAGCCGCCTGCGTACCGCCCTCCGCATAACCAATATGCTGCTGGCGACGGCGCGGGTGGTCCCCCCGTATTATCTCGGCCAGTTTCGTTATCGCAGCGAGGGGGAGCGGGTTAATCTGCTCTATCAGGGCACCCAGGACTGGCTCAGCGCCATGGGCCGCGCGGCGGGTATTCACTCGGTCACCGTGGAGGGCACGCCCCCCGAAACGGGCTCTTTCATCGCGCCGAATCACATCACCTACGCCGACATCTGCGCCCTGAGCACCGCCACGCGCATGTGGTACGTTTCCAAGGCCGATGTGCTCAAGTGGCCCCTCTTCAATTGGCTCTTTCGCTTCTCGCGCAACCTGACGGTAGATCGCGACAATATACGCTGCCTGTCCGCGACCAACGAGAGCATCGCCCGCCGTATTCAGGAGGGCTACAACGTCTGCGTCTTCCTCGAAGGCACGACAGGCGGGGGCGACGTGATTCTTCCCTTTCGCGGACCGCTCTTGCAGCCCGCGCTGGACGGGGGCGTGGATATCGTTCCCGTGTGCATCAAGTGGCGCGCGGACGACCCCGCCATCGACGTCACCCAGGACATCGCCTACTGGCGTGGCACGCCCATGGGTCCCCACGTCATGCGCTTCCTGGGATTCAACGGCGTCCACGCCACGGTGCGCTTCGGCACGCCGATCAAAGCGGAGGGGGATCGAAAGGTGCTGGCAGAGCGGGTGCGCGATGCCGTTGTGGCCATGCACGAGGCTATGGAGTAGCTTCCATCATTTTCCCAGTGCTTTCGCGACCGCGGACATGATACTTTCTCCCCGCAGATCCGTGGCCACAATCTTGCCATCGGGGTTAATGAGAAAAATGTGGGGAATCCCCCGCACGCCATAGTCGTCGGGCAGGGTTGCCTTGGACCAATCTCCCAGAAAGCCCTGGGTCCATCCGAGTCCTTCTTTCTCCACAAACTTCTCCACCGTTTCCTCTTCGTCGTCGAGGCTCAGGGCGACCATGACAAAGTCGGGATTGTCCTTGAACTCGTCAAAGACCGCCTTCATGTTGGGAATTTCACCCACACAGGGTCCGCACCACGTGGCCCAGAAATCGAGCAACACGAACTTGCCCGCCAGATCCGACAATTTGAGCCTGTTCCCGTCGAGGGTGGAAACTTCAAACGCCGGCGCGGCCTCTCCGACCTTTAACGATCTGTAGACCTCCACATCTACGGTGCCCAGATCAATCGGGTCCACCCCATCACCTTCGGGAACGATTACCTGTCGGGTTGCCTGTCCGATCCCCAAGCCGAAATCCGTGGCGTTTGCGTCGCCCACTTCAATCCAGAGGCCGTAGTCTCCCGGTGGCACGTCCGCTATGGAAAAACGGCCGTCCTCCTCCACATCCGCGATCATCATCGTCGCCGCGGCCCGCAGGACCTTTCCTTCATCCGAAGCCTGGAATTTGTCCCACCATGCCTGCATTTCCTCCCGCTCCAGATTAGCCGGTGGGTTGGGCCACTTCACATTGCTGTGCAGGAAGCGACTGCTTCCCGCCTGCCAGCCGACCTCGATATCCGTCTCGCCTTTGGCCGCCATTTTTCCGACAATCTTTCGACCTCCCTTGGCGATCTCTACCTGGAGCGTTTCGCCGGGCTTCGGAAATAAGGTCTTCGTGTGGCTCGTCATACTGGCGGTGGTGCTTTTATCCTTCACCTTCTGGACTATGGTCACGAAGCGCCCGACGGTGACTTCTTCCGGATGGACGGACTCGAAGACAAACTTCCCGTCACTGCCCGCCTGGACGGTATTGGCCTTCGCGTTGAGATCGTGGGATTTCTGATAGTTCAGAATGATTTCACCCGGGGCCGGTTTTCCGTCCTTGTAGTGGATGCCCTCGATTCGGGCCATGTCCTCGGCGATTGCCCCGCCAACCGAAAACAACGCAAAGGCGGCCAGGCCGCGTGCCAATAATGCTCCCCAACGATTCGTACACATGATTCGCCCTCGTGCTGGTTGAGAGGGGTCTCGGTGCCGTCGTAGAAACAGGACCCCTCGGACGGCATGCTACTGCCGAATACAGCCGCTTGCAAGAAGCAAACGCTTACTTCTTAATACGCCCGAGGACATCGATCTGTCAACAAGAATTTGGCTTTGGCGCCCCTTCACTTCTCCAACGTGGGCCGAAAAGCAACTAAATCCGCCCGGCCCATGTCCTCTTCTCGAAGCGCAGCAGCTTCCGCTTTGTCCAGACTGATGGTGAGAATCTCTGCCTCCGGCGCCGCCGCCTTCATTCGCAGGAGCAGTCCGCCGTCGTGGTCCGTGTGGAATTGGCCCACGATGAGCATCGCCTTGCCATGGGCGCGCCAGGCCCGGACCACCGAATCCGCCATGGTCGCATCCCACACCTGCTGCGCCCGGAACATACCCGCAATTTGCTCCTCCGTAAACTCGGGCATGGCGTGCGCCTCTGCCTTCTGCCCCCTGGTCGGCGGCGCGCTGTGGTGGCTCATCGTTGCCTTGAATCGATCAAAGTAGGCCGATTGCTCGATTGGCGCGGGCACCACGAACTGATCCGGGTAAGCCTCTGTGAAGGTGGCAAGTGATTCGAAGCTTTCCAGCCTCCCCAGGCGCGTAAAGCGACGCGGGGCACTCGCCGCGATTACAGGGGATTCCTTCTCTTTCGCCGCATCCACAATCGGCTGATAAAACTCATCCCACTTGCCCTTGCCCCCCCAATCTTTTGAATCCGTAATATCCACGAGTGTCTTTTGCGAAATAGAACCCGAAAGATAGGCATCCACCAGGGCCTGCTCGTCCCGCTCGAACATTTCCATGCACACGGCCACCTTGCCCTGGGCTGCGAGCGCACCGGTAAGGGCCGCCTGAAAGCGGTGGGCCAGCAAATCATCGTGCTGCTCCGCCAGAACCACAATGTCAGCGGCCGCCGCGCGATCCACCACACTCTCCCAGAGGACCGGAGTATTGTCCGCAGCCAAAACGATCATCTGCTCCGGCTTCAAATCGGGTGCGGTGTCGCCCGCAGCAAGGGAAGCATGAGGCCCAGTCGTAGCACAACCGCTGGCCACGACAAAAAGAAACACTGGGGCAGCAAAGTTCCTGATAGACAGAGGTTTCATAGCGTTTTCCTGGAAGGTGATGGCGGTGTTTTGTTATATACACTTTTGTATACACAACATAACACAAGAAGATCCAGTGATCAATCCGCGGCCAATAATCCCATTACCTCTGTCGTGCGGGAACCACCAGGACGGGACAATTAGCGCGCATTAACAAGCCCTCGCTCACGCTACCGACGAGCAGGTGGTACACCGCCCCGTGGCCGTGGGATCCGACTATGATGAGGTCTGCGGCGAGCTTTTCCGCCTCATCGAGAATTTTCTCCACGACCGGTCCCTGTATGACGAGACTGTGGGCATCAATACCTTCGCCGCGGAGCTGTTCGCGCAGGGCGCTCTCCTCCTTGAAATGCTGAACGGCATCGTGGGCAACCTGATCGCGAACATGCTGGGGTCCGGCGTCATAACCTACGAAGTCCGGCTCCGGTGGTTCGACGTGAAGCAGGTGGAGCGCCGCCCCGTGCGCCCGCGCCATGCTCCGCGCAATCTCCACCAGACCTTCCGTGATGTCTGAAAAATCAATGGCCGCCAGTATGGTCTTCATCTTTCGAATCCTTCCGATGGTCAATCCGCAAATGCGGAGGAGCGACATCGCGCCTGCCTGCGTGGATTGCGTCACTACGTTTCCACTCGATAAATCCGCCGCGCGACGGGGTTGTATCTACAGTCTACGATTCGGCAGAGGGCGTTACAAGCGGATAGGTCAAAAAAAGAATAACGGCTCCAGCGGTAGAGCTGAAGCCGTTCTGAAAACGTATAAATCTAAACTCAGGCGGCGGCGGCGGCCACCGCTTCCTGGACGCTGAACTTTTCCAGGTAGAGCGCGCGACCGATGATAACCTCATCGATGCCGTCGCTTTCCAACGGTCGAATCGCCCGTACATCGTCGAGGCTGGACATACCGCCCGAGATGGTCACCGGGATGTTGATGGCGAGGGCCATCTCCCGGGTAGCCTCGATGTTCGGGCCTTTCATCATGCCGTCGCTGAGAATGTCGGTATAGATGATGCGCGCGGCGCCAGCGGCCTCTACTTCCTTAGCAAAGGCGATAGCATCCCGTTCCGTATCTTCCAGCCAGCCGCTCAGGGAAAGCTTCCCGGCGCGAGCGTCGATACCCACGGCGATCTTGCCGGGATGGGCCGCGCAGGCCTCCCGCAGGAGCGCCGGATCGCGATAGGCCGCCGTGCCCAGAATGACACGGCTGGCTCCCGCCTCCAGGATGGCCTCGATCGTCTCGCGGTTGCGGATTCCCCCACCGACTTCATAGGGGATGCCAGCGGCCTTGAGGGCTCGCAGCTCTGCTTCCACACAGCAGCGACCCGCTTTGGCGCCGTCCAGATCTACGATATGGATCAGGCCTTCTCCGAGGGCATCCCACCAGGCCTGGGCCTGGGCGACGGGATTCTCGGAGAATACGGTCTCCTGATCGTAGTCCCCTTGAACGAGGTTAACGCAGAGTCCGCCACGGATATCGACCGCGGGAACAATACGCATCAGGATGCGGCTTCCATCGACGCCTTGACGGTCTCGCAAATCTGGGCGAAGGCGGCTTCATCATGAACCGCGAGGTCGGCCAGGACCTTGCGGTCGAGATCGATGTTGGCAATCTTCAGGCCGCTGATGAAGCGGCTGTAGGTGATGCCATTGGCGCGGGCGCCGGCGTTAATACGGGCGATCCAGAGCTTGCGGAACTCGCGCTTCCGCACCTTGCGGTCGCGGTAGGCATAGACGCCGGCGTGCTCGACGGCCTGGATGGCGGTCTTAATGAGGCGGTGGCGACTTCCGCGAAATCCGGAGGCCTCCTGCAAAACTTTCTTGCGGCGCTGGCGGGACGCGGGACCGTTGGTAGATCTTGGCATGGTTAAGTTCCTTTCTCTAAACACGCAACCTGCGCAGGGCGGCAGGGCATGTTTTTAAGTCTTGTGGCTCGAACCGCGCGCACGGGGGCGTTTTATCGCGGCGGCGCGGTTCTGGGTGACGACTGTTTCCGGCTTGCAATCCCGACCTAGATGTAGGGAAGCATGGCCTTGACGCGCTTCAACTCGGTGGAGGCAACCTCGGTAATCTTCCGCAGTGCGCGGCGTACTTTGGAGGACTTGCCATTCATCAGGTGGCGCGCACCCTGCTTGTGGGATACAATCTTTCCGCTTTTGGTCTTCTTGAAGCGTTTGGCCGCAGCGCGGTTGGTCTTAATCTTGGGCATTGACATTCCCTCCATCGGGGGTAATGAAAAAGTTTAAACTCAAAGCCGGTGGCCGGAGCATCTTCACTCCAGTCTCCCGCTATCGGGCGCCGTAAGGCCGCCTGAACAAACAAAAGGAACGCGCAATCCAGAGAAAAACTCCCCAGGACTTCGCCGATCCCAAACCACCTTTTTCCGTCTACTTGGCGACCTTGGAGGGCTGCAACACGATGCTCATGTTGCGGCCTTCGAGGCGGGTGGCCGCGGGATTGTATTCTCCCGAGCACAAATCCGCCGTCTCTTCCACGACCTTGACGAGAATTTCACGGCCAAACTCGGGATGGGCCATCTCGCGTCCGCGAAACATCACCGTAATCTTGACCTTGTTTCCCTCTTCGAGGAAGTCGCGAACGTGCTGTTTCTTGTACTCAAAATCGTGCTTGTCGATTTTGGGCCGGAACTTGATTTCCTTTACCGTGACCGTGTGCTGGTTCTTGCGTGATTCGCGCGCCCGACGCTTTTGCTCGTACTTGAACTTGCTGTAGTCCATGATACGGCAAACCGGCGGCACGGCCATGGGGGCGACTTCCACCAGATCCAGTTCCCTGGTCACGGCTTCGCGAATGGCGTCCGGCGAGGACATGATGCCGAGCTGGTTGCCTTCGTCGTCCACCACGCGCACCTGACGCGCGCGAATCTGTTCATTTATGCGGACCTTGTCTTCTTCTCGCTTGATTGGCGGCCTGGCTATGAGTAAAACCTCCTCTGGGACGTGCCCCGGGTTACGTTGGGCCTGAATCCGGCATCGGACCCCGGCTCCGGGGGCCACACAAAAAAAATCGGCAAAGGAGCCAGTCCTTTGCCGATTTGGAACGTACCCATTTCGGGCAGCATCAACTTGTGCTGCATACTAACCCGGCTGGCTGGCTTTCGCCGCCGCGAGGTGAGAGACCGGCGTCCCTACTTGAAAAACCCGTATACCGGGTTACAACAGCGCGTAGTTTAGCAGAATCGGAAGTTACAGTCAAACGTCCCGGGCGTCTTTATCAAATGGGGAGGTCGTCGTCCGGCGCGTGGTGTGGCGCGGTACCCACGAGCAGCACCGTGGCCGCGATACCAATAACCATACCCACCCAGGGGGAGAAGACCGCCAGGGAGACCGCCGTCAGCAGCACCACCCCGCGCTCCGTGGTGGTGCGGGGAATGGCCATGGCCACGAAGGCGCAGGCGAAGCCGGTGAGAATCAGGGTCAAGGAAAGGGCCACACCCATCAACGGCTTGAGCGCCGTGACCAATGGCAGACAGAAGTACAGAATGGGAACACCGAAAACGTAGTAGGAGTGGATGCCACTGAAAAGGGAATCCATCGACTTCCGCCCGTCGGCCCATCGCTGTACAATAACCACCTGGACACCGGTCCACAGTGCGCCCTGGTAGGGGAAGAAGGGAGCGGTCAGGCCCAACGTGGCGTTTCGGATGGCCAGCGACAGGTGGCTTCGGTTGCTGTTCACGTCGATCTTTTCGTCCGGGCGCGCCTTCTCTGCGGCCTTGATGATCTCGGTGCCGGTGATGATATCGCCGAATAGAATTACATAGCTCATGAGCGCGATGGGCAGTGCCTGAAGAAACACGGCAGGTTCGGGGAAGCCGATGGAAAAAGGCGACATCTTGGCGAGCACCGAGCCGAAGGGCAGCCATAGGACACCCATTTCGATGTTGTAGACCACTTCGGCGGGGCCTTCGCGGAATAGACCGGTCAGAGGGCCCACCACCGCTGCGGTAATAAAGCCGGGAAGCAAGCCGAGGCTCGCGAGAATCGCCACCCAGCGAAATTGCTTCTTGTAGCGCTGGACCGGCTCGGAAAAGATGAGCAGCATGCATACGGTGAGGGCCGCGATAGTGGTGATGGGCTGGGCGTTGATGAGCTTGTCCGCATCGTCCAGAAACACGCGTTTCAGCGCCGCAATAGCCGCACCCAGGATGATACCGCCCTTCAGCGCATCTGGAATCCAGGCGATAAATCGGCTCCCCAGCCCCGTAATACCAAGAATAAACAAGAGGGCGGATAGATTGAGCGCCGCAGCGGTCATGAAATGGATGCGCTGATCCGGCGTCATATCCGGACTGCTGATGGCGATGAGCACCAGGGGCAGCGCCGGCGTGATCATGCCCGGCGCGTAGGGCTCACCAAAGAAGATGGGCGCGCTGCACAGGATCAGGGATTGGATGAACATGCAGGCCACGGCTTCGTCGAAGCTGAGACCCAGGTAGTTCGTAAGAATCGGCACGGTCGCCAGGCCCGTGGCGCCGGCCACGAATATGCCCTGGAGCAGATCCTGCCATTCCAGTCGGGTGTGGATGAAGGGAATTCGGGCGGTAAAAGGCCCCCATTGAATACCTGGATGAACGGAACCCGCTTCACGTTTACGGAACATGCATCTCTCTCCGATTGTCGAATCCGGTGCTCGCCGGATTCAGATAATGCCATCGCGATCAAACGCGCCACTGCCAATGAACAAGCCCTAACAATAGCAGCACCGGCGGCAAATTACCACCGCTTGCGACAGGGGCCGAAGGGCTGTAAAGTAGAGAGGACAGATTGGCCTCCCAAAGGAACATCGGTCCACTGGATTGCAAAGGAGTCGCGCAACTTGGGAGCGCTGGCATCCCTGCCGGCAATGCGCCGAAGGGGCATTTTAAATGGACCGACTTGTCCACAGGATCAACCGTTGACGATGACCATCCCCCCCAGCCTATCCACCACCGGGGTCACGCGCTTCGCCCCCAGCCCGACGGGCTACCTTCACCTTGGCCACCTGGCGCACGCCATCTACGTGTGGGGAATCGCCCACGCAATCGGGGCCCGGATTGTCCTACGGATGGAGGACCACGACCGGGGCCGGTGCCGCCCGGAGTATGAGGCTGCCATTTTGGAGGATTGGGCGTGGCTGGGGCTCGCGCCCGATGGGGACTGCCTTGCTTCACTCCAGCAGAGCCCCTCCCCTTTTCGCCAATCGGACAACGATGCGCGTTATCGAACGGCGCTTCAATCGCTGGCCGCACGGGATTTGATTTACACGTGCACCTGTTCCCGCGCAGAGGTTCTGGCGCGGTGCGGCCCGCAACTGGGCGAGCTGCGCTACGATGGACATTGCCGGGCGCGGGGTTACACGCCTGAAATCGTGGGGGGAACTCGGCTTCGTCTCGGCGATGATTCGGTTGTCGCGGAAGATGGGCGATTGGGCGCGCTGCGCCAGACGCCTTCTCGACAATGCGGCGATCCGCTGCTGCGCGATCGCCATGGCTGCTGGACCTATCAGTTTGCCGTGGTCGTCGACGATTTGGCACACGGCGTCAATCTGGTGATTCGCGGCGAGGATCTCCTGGACTCCACGGGGCGTCAAGTGATGCTGGGGCAACTGCTGGGTCGCGAAACCCCGCCGACGTTTCTGCACCACCCACTCATCGCCGCGCCGGATGGGGCCAAACTGAGCAAACGCGACTTTGCGAAAGGCTTGCGGGACTACCGCGCCGAGGGCCGCATCGCGGCGAGTGTGCTCGGCGAAGCTGCGTGGCGCGTGGGGCTTGTTGACGAGGACGTATTGCTCGACGCGGACGGGATTCCCGCGCTGTTTGAACATGATACGATGGTCCAGACGCTGATCAATCGTTGAGGGAGAGATACGATGAACGAATTGTCGCAAGAAGAGATTGAGCGATTGGGAGAATTAATTTTCGCTGGACAGAAGATCGAGGCGATCAAGGTTTATAAAAGGATGACGGGTTTGAGCCTGTTGGAATCAAAGCAATTTATCGATGTACTCGAAAAAGAATTGCGTGATGCGAATCCAACCTTCTCTCAGAATCCCTATTCCACCGCAAAGTTGCGGCAACCATCGTTGGGCAATATGCCTGAAGAAGACGCCAAGAAGATGACCGAGTTCATCTTTGCCGGGCAGAAGATAGCGGCGATCAAGATTTATAAGGAAGCCACGGGCCTGGGCCTGAAGGAGTCGAAGGACGTCATCGACGCGCTGGAGAAGCAGTTGCGCGAGGAGTGCCCGGACGAGTTCGCCCACGCGGCGAAGACAGGGTGCAGTGTAGTCGCAGTCGGCGTGCTGCTCGCGCTGGTCGCTGGTGCGTGGGCGTGATTGGGCTGCAAGCAAAGCGAACCCGAAAGCGTGCCACGCGATCCGCCCGAAAGGGCGGTTCGTGTGCCCATGGCGAGGTAGCCGGAACACGCCAACGACACCTCGACCGGCCCTTTTGCTCCATTCAAAACGTAAACGCCAGCATTCCGATTATCACATCCTAAGGGTACAAAAGGGCCGGTCACGGCGTACTCCATGGCCTGCGCATCCGAGGCGCAACGCACACGAACCGCCCTTACGGGCGGATCGCGTGGCACGACTGTGGGGACGTACCGCCGCAAGGGCCCTCGCTAACGCAAGGAGTCATCTACCCCCCCTGTATCGACCCGACGAGCAGCGCTCACGTCAAGGCGGCGGCATGTACATGGGGAGGCTGGAATCGTGACGCGAACTATCCCGAGGCCTTCCCACCCATCCACTGGGACAGGCACGCGCGTTGACGGCTCTGCCGCGATGGTGGGTGGCTTGAATGACGCCAGGGTGGATTTGCCCGTTTGAGTCGTGGGCGCGTGTCCGTCCCCCTCCCGGCGGGCGCTTTCGCACCCGCCGGGATTCGCCCCCTGCCGCAGCCTCAGCGTGTCTGCGTGCTCAGGGTCTTGGCGGTGATCACGAGATCCACGAAGGCCTCGCGGTCCGCGTCGCCGTTGGCCGCGCCGCGGGCCAGCTCGATGATCCGGTCGAAGTTCGTGCTGTGCCGGTAGCCGCTGTTGCGCAATACCTGGCCGAAGGCCGCCACCGCCGAGGCGAAGCGAAAGTCCGCGTCCACCTCGCGCAGGTCGCCGTTCATGGCGAGCAGGGGCACGTCGATCTTCGTGCTTTCGTTGCCCTCGGGCTGCTTGTAACGCATTTTCACCGTCAGCCATTCGCCCGCGGGGACCGGCATGGGCACGGGCGTCGGTTCCGGCGCGAAGCGCTCTTCACCGCCAAATCCGGGCTTGGCGGGTTCCACGACGTCAGCACCGGGCGCGGGAACTCCGCTCTGGTACTTCAGCGCATCCACACTCGGAACGCCCGGCTGTACGTCCACCGGCGCATCAGGCGATGTACTCTGATACTTCAGCGCGTCCACACCCGTCATCGGGCGGACACCCGCCGGGATGATCTCGTACAACGCCGTCACCGTGTGGCCCGCGCCAATCTCGCCCGCGTCCTTCGTGTCATCGTTGAAGTCCTGGTTCGCCAGGGCGCGGTTTTCATAGCCCAGGAGGCGGTAATGGGACACCTTCGCCGGGTTGAACTCCACCTGGATCTTCACGTCTTTTGCGATGGTCTGGAGCGTGCCCGAGAGCTGGTCCACCAGGGCTTTGCGCGCTTCGGCGTGGTTGTCGATGTAGGCATAGTTGCCATTGCCACGGTTGGCGAGTTGCTCCAGCGTGGCGTCCTTCAGGTTGCCCATGCCGAAGCCCAGGGTCGTCAGGAACACGCCCGACTTCGCCCGCGCCTCGATCAGGCCCATGAGGTCGCCGTGTTCCGTCGTGCCCACGTTGAAGTCGCCGTCCGTCGCCATGACGACGCGGTTGATGCCTTCCTTGATGAAGTTGCTCTGCGCCAGGTCGTAGGCCATCTGGATGCCGCCGCCGCCGTTGGTGCTGCCGCCGGAATTCAGGCTTTCAATGGCCTGGGTAATAGCCGCACCCTCGCTGCACGGCGTGGAACCGAGCACCAGCCGCGCATCGCCCGCATAGGTCACGATGCCCACGCGATCGTTGGGCCGGAGCTGGCTGAGGAGCGTCTTCATGGACTCCTTCACCAGGGGCAGCTTGTTGGCATCGCCCATGGAGCCGGAAACATCCAACAGGAAGACCAGGTTCGCCGAGGGCCGCTCGCTCGCGGGCACTTCCTTGCCCTTCACGCCGATGCGCACCAACTGCCGCTCGGGCGCCCAGGGCGCGGGTGCGCCATGGACCGCCACCGCGAAGGGACGCCCGTCCGTCGGCTGGGGATAGCTGTAGGCGAAGTAGTTGATCATTTCCTCAATGCGCACCGCGTCCGCCGGGGGCAACTGGCCCTGGCTCAGGAAACGCCGCACGTTGCTGTAGGCCGCCGTGTCCACATCGATGCTGAAAGTGGACAGGGGCTCGTCCTTCACGGCGACGAAGGGCTTTACACCCGCGACCTTGACGTAGGTCTCCGTGCCGGGACCGCCGACGATCTCCGTGGGCTTGTCGGTGGGGGTGTTCCATTGCCAGGGTTCGCGATAGGCATCGCTATCGGCGCCAAGTTTGGGGCCTGTGGCTTCGTCGGAATAGTTCGATGCGACTTGTTCCGGCAGCGCGGTCTGACCGGTCAGATTGCCGACGTTGTATTCGGCCCATTGTTCTTCGGCGGGGCGAGATTCTTCCGAGAGTCTTATGCCGGATTGCAGCGACATTCTGCCCTGGCTAGCACTGGCAGATACAGGGGTGCCTTCCGCCGCGACGGGCTCGCGAATATACTGTTTTAAGGCTTGTTCGTCGCGGATTTCATCCTTCTTTCCCTCCGCTGGCTTGCGCAACCCTTGGGGCTTGGGCTCCATTTTCGGCTTCTCCTTCGGAGAAACAGGAAGTACGTCTTGTCTGAGTGCTTCCAGTTTTTCCGGGGCGAGCGGCACATCGTCAGAAGAATAGGCGGAGTCGCCAAACGCGTTGTCACGATATAATCCACCCACTTGGCTTGGTGAGTCCAAAGCCGGCCTCGCTGGCGGTGGGGCTGGCGAAAGAGCCATACCACTTCCTGCAACGGAAGAATTCAGGGAGTGCATATCCCTACGCAATCTTGCCCGTTCCTCATCCGAAAGCGGCTCCGTCAGCACACGTTGCGGAACGACTTCACCTTCGTCAAGCAAGCGGGAAATCTTGTAAGACTTATCGACCAGTTCTTGGTCTTCGGCGATAGCGGCCATCCGCTCTAACCCCGCCGCACGCTTCGCCTCCATCGATTGCCAAAGGAGCGGGATAATGCCCAAAATTACGGCCGCACAAGCCACCGCGGAAATAACCACGCGCCGTACAAACCACCATCGCGGCCCTTGAACCACATTCTCCACCGCCCCCACAATCGCGGCGCGTTGCTCATCGCTCAACGCCACGCCCGGGTCTTCTTCATGCAGGATCCGCCGCGTCATTTCCGTGACGCCGCGCAGTTCCTCCACGAGATCGCGGGCTTCCTTGTTTTCTTCCTGTTCCAGTGCGGCGGCCACGCTGAGGGCTTCGCCTTCATTTAATTCGCCGAGGACGTAGTCCATCAGGCGGGGATCATCGAGTTCGAGTCGCATGGGGGACTCCTTTACTGGCCCACGGCCGGGTTGAGGCGGCCCTGGAGTTGTTGGCGGAGGGTCTTGAGGGTCGTGTGGATCACGTAGCGGATGTTGTTCAGGTCGTGGCCCGTGACCTCGCTGATTTCCTGATAGGAGAGTTCATTCTGAAATTTGAGGCGGAATATCTCCTGGTTTTTTGCCGGGAGTCCCGCCAGCACGGCGTGGACCAGGGCCTCGGTCTCACGGCCCTCGGCCACGGCGCCGGGGGCCGGTTTGGTATCGGGGCGGGATTCCGCCTGTCCTTCTGCCAGGGCTTGCATGCGGTTTTCCTTCTTGAGGACATCGAGGGCGCGGTTGCGGCAGACCCGATAGAGCCATGGGGCGAGGTAGGCTTCGATTTGACCCCACTCCGCCGTACACAGCTTTAAAAAGGTGTCCTGCACAATGTCCCGCGCCAGCTCGCTGTTGCCGGTTAGGCGCGTTGCGTACCGTAGTAAGGGGGCCTCGTATCGATCCAGGGCCTCCCGCACGCGGTCCGCGCGGCCTTGCTCTTCCTTGCTCATCCACTCTGCTCCGGAACCTGGTTGACTGCCGTCCGATTTGTTCCTGATTGTCCTTATAACGCCCCGGACGGGAATGTGTTTGAAATATTTTCGCGCATGCGGATGCTCATGCTACAGGGTATGACCCCGAAAAGGGGAATGGGTTCGGGGGGAGGGAGGCTGGAGGCTGGAGGAAATGGGTCGTATGGGTCTTATGGGACCAATGGGTCGGATCGGGGAGAGCTTGAAATCAGACGGATCGGACGGAACCATTTCATGCGACCCATACGACCCATACGACCCATTTGGGTTTCCGCCCAGACTGCAGACTCTCTCCCTAGACTGCCTCCCGCTCCCGTCTATATACTACCCCCGGCTCCGCCGAGCCCCGACGCTTAACCCCAAGGAGTACCCCCGTGAAGCGCCTTGCCCTCCTTTTGACCCTGGCCACCTTTTCCGTTTTCCCGGTCCGCGCCGAGTGGGATTTCGATTCCACGGTCCAGGTATTGGTGCAGGACTGGCGCTATGTCGCCACGAAGGCCGTCTTTCCCGCGCCGCCCGAGGTCTCCCCGAAGGACCTGCCCATCGTCACCTTGCCCTGGAGTCCCGAGCGGACCCGTGCGGG
>JBHEKR010000410.1:0-14659 GCA_041859365.1 Candidatus Hydrogenedentales bacterium | reverse complement strand
CGCGGCGGCATGTCCCTGGGAATGTAACGACACGACCCGTATCAAAACAGACACGACCCGGAAGTCTTCCATTTATTCCAGTCGACCTAACCATCCACCGGGACCGAGGGGACGTACCGCCGCAAGCGAACTTCAAAAAGGGTGGAAGACCTCAACCCACATCACCACCACCACCAGCAAGGCGCCCCAAAGCGCGGCGGCATGTCCCTGGGGATGTAACGCCACGACGCGAACCAAAAGGACACGGCACAGAAGTCGCTCATTCATTCCAGTCGACCTACCCATCCACCGGGACAGGCCCACGCATCGAACACACGACGCCCGCCAACGTGTGTCTTGCAGGATCGCGTTCACTGCGCCACCCACCATCGCTCGGGCGCGGGTCCGTCCCCACGAGGGGACGTACCGCCGCAAGCAAACTCCACACAAGCGCGGAAGACCCCGACCCGCATCACCACCACCACCAGCGCAGCGCCCCAAAGCGCGGCGGCATGTCCCTGGGGATGCAACGACACGAAGCGATACCAAAAGGACGCGCGCCTGTTCCTGCCGTGGTAGCCGCAGATACTCAACCATGGGAATGAACCTCCCGATGCGTCACAAAGGCGCGACGCAACCATTCCGGCATAAACTGCGTGGCATTTCGCAAGACTTCAAATTCTTCTTTCGATATTCGTGATCGAGTCTTCTCCAATATTCGTGGAGTAACCGCGTTGGGACCCAGGTAGCACAGTGCCGTCAGCGCAATTCCCGCAGGCCTGCCGGCGAGTGCCAGTCTGCCGGGCGCGACATGTTTCAGCGTCACCTGAAGACGACCCAATCGCAACTTTCGGGACGGCCCGCTTGTTTGAAATACGTGGTGCATCGGTACCTGGGTGCTGAATCCCATCATGAGGGCGGCTTCGGCACCTTGAACCTGAACTACGCCGCCATAGGGTTCGGCAAGGACCCGGGCCACATCCATTGGATGAGGCGGCACAACACCCACGTACTCGCTTCGCTCCGGCCGCACATAGACCCCCCGCACCGGTCGAATCAGGTATTCCTGCTTCACCAGCCGGGACAGGGCCTGGTCCACCGCCGCGCGGGATCCGTAAGCCAATAACGAACGGGTACTTACGGGCTGGCCCTCGGGCGTGGCGGCCATGTGCTGACGTATTTTTTCCATGGTGCTCATGTCAGAAATTCTAACTGCTTTTCTGACATTTTGTCAATGGGAAAACCCTGGTGGAGATTACCGGTTAATTTTTCGCGCCCCTCAGCCCGCGCTGCGCTCGTCCACCCGGCCCACGTGGAGCTCGTGGCGTGCCTCTGCCAGCTTCACCTGGCGGTGACGCTCGGCGCAGCGGGCGGCCTTGTCTTCGGTGAGCTGGTCGGCGCAGCGGGGACAGCACACGCCCACCCGATAGTCGGGCGACTGTCGGTCTTCGGCGGAGACGGGCATTCGGCAGCCCCGGCAGAGCTCGTAGTCGCCGGGCGCCAGACCATGTCCCACGGTCACGCGTTCGTCGAAAACGAAGCACTCGCCCTCCCAGAGGCTCTCGGAGGCGGGTACCTCCTCAAGGTACTTCAGAATACCGCCCTGGAGGTGAAAGACCTCCTTGAAGCCTCTCGACAGCATCAGAGCCGTGGCCTTCTCACAACGGATACCTCCTGTGCAGAACATCGCGACCTTCTTGTGTCGTTCGGGATTCAGATGCCCGTCGACGTAGTCCGGGAACTCGCGAAAGGTGGTCGTTTCCGGGTCAATCGCCCCCTGAAAAGTTCCGACTTCGTACTCGTAGTGATTTCGCGTGTCGACCACCACGACGTCCGGGTCCTGGATCAGGGCATTCCAGTCCTTTGGTTCCACATATTGGCCCACCTGAAGATTGGGGTCGATCCCGGGCACGCCCAGGGTAACTATTTCCTTCTTGAGGCGCACCTTCATGCGGTAAAAGGGTTGTTCCGCGTGAAGGGACTCCTTGTGTTCCAATTTGGCCAGGCGCGCGTCGCTGCGGAGCCAGGCCAGCACCGCATCTATACCCTCGCGGGAGCCTGCGATGGTGCCATTGATGCCCTCGGGCGCGAGGAGCAGGGTCCCCTTAAGCCCATGGTGGTCACAGACTTGCTCGAGGGCGTCCCTGAGCGCGGCGCAGTCCTCCAGTCGGGCAAACTGGTAGAGCGCCGCGATGACGATGGGTAGATGGGTGGTGGGCGATTTCATCGGTTGCTCCGAATAGAGCCGGGGGTTGGCGGGTATTATGCCATGGCGCCCGAGCCGCTGTCTTGTTTTGCGCGCCCGGTGTCGTTGGAATAAGCAGAAACCATTTTGCGTTAGCAAAAGAGGCACGGGCAGTGTTCGGGTCTGGCCAAAATGCGGATTGTGCGGTATACTTAGACGGTGAACGCACCCCCTGAATGCAAGGGCAGGAGGATTTGAGCTATGGAAAAGGCATTGTTTGGCGCGGGTTGCTTCTGGGGCGTGGAAGCCGCCTTTCGCCAGGTCCCGGGTGTACTGGAGGTGGTTTCCGGCTACTCCGGCGGCCACATGGAGAACCCGACCTATGACGACGTCTGCACGGGCAAGTCGGGCCACGCGGAAGTCGTCGAGGTGACCTTCGACCCGGCGCAGGTATCCTACCAGAAGTTGTTGGACGTTTTCTGGAAGTGCCACAACCCCACCACGCTGAACCGCCAGGGTCCCGATATCGGCACGCAGTACCGCAGCGTGATCTACTGCAACTCGCCGGAGCAGCAAAAGGCCGCGGAGAGCGCGAAGGAGTCCCTGAACAACCTGGGCGCCTTCCGAAGCCCCATCGTGACCGAGGTAACCGCCTCGGGTCGTTTCTACCCGGCCGAGGAATACCACCAGCGCTATCTGGAGAAACGCGGCCTCGCCCAGTGCCACGTGGGCTGAGAAGTTGGTCTTCGAGTTTCGATGTTTCTGGTTCGTTCCACGCTTTTCCAAAGGCTAAGCGCGTCGAGGAGAACGCGGATCGTTTCTTGCGCTCGTCCTTGGGTACTACCTCTTCCACCAAGACGCATTACGCATTACTGTAGATGTCGATGCTGTATCGCGCACCAACGTGGGTTGGGCTTCCAGCCTGACCTAACTACTACTTGTTTCAACAGTGCATATCTGTATGAAAGAAGGCCTTAGTAGTCGACACGAAGGCATCGCCCCCTTGACAATCGAGGTGTTTGGGTCAGGCTGGAAGCCCAACCCACTTTGATACACCTCCCATATTCGAATCAGTGTGGTTAGAGAGTTGGCCTTGGGTGGTATCAGTGGCCTGATTTTTTTGCCTACTCTGTTTCCGCTGTCAATCGGACCGCAAACTCCGACGCGCCCTTCACGAAGACCTCGCCCAGGGTGTCGCCGTAGAACGATGCCGTGACTTCATAGCCACTCAGGGCGTACTCCTCCTTCGTGAGAATATAGCCGATATGGGCATTGGTGGTGCTCGCGATAACCGGATGCCCAGCGCCTCCCTCCCGCAGGGCCTGCTTGATGGCGAAGCCTATCGCGGTAATGGGTTCGCCCGGCACGGTGACCATGTGGAAGTCGTTTACCCGCAGACCATAGATCGGCGCTTCACTCGGGAAGAGCACCTCCAGGGCCATACCGAGCTGGGCCTCATCCACGCCGTATTCCTGTCCGGCGATCTTCATGAAGTCGGGCGAGGCCTGCTTCGACGGCAGGGTGACGCGCTGGGACAGAATGGCGAAATCTTCCACGGGCCCCGTGCAAATGGCCTCGGTCAGCTTGCCGGCGGCGATCCCCACGCGCCGGCCATATTGCTCCGCCATCTCATAGCGGCTGCCGCCGGTATAGCCACGGGGCGCCACATCGCCCTCGGAGCCGTTTGTATAGACGCAGGTCACATCGCCGCCGATGAGATCCTCCAGCGTGCGCTGCATGGCCCCGGCCCAGTCGCCGGAGATCTCCATCTCCTTTTCCGTCATGATCGTCCCATGTGCGGTATAGTTTACTACCACGGCAAGGGGGGTTCCGTTCGCGCGGTCCAGGCGCAACACCGTCATGTCTTCATCGGTCGGCGCGCCCTCGTGGCGGCGGTTCCGATTCATATCGGCGAGGCGCACGACGCCCGTGCCCGCCGTGACGGGTTCCAGGCGCGCCGCGGCTTCCTTGAGCGCGGCGGCCACGCGATCCGACACGAAGTTGAGCATGGCCTCGCTGAAAATACCGATGTGGGGATTGCCCAGCACGTTGTTGCGATCCATCGCCATGCCCTCGAGTCCCCCGTGATCGTGGCTCGCACTCAGGAGCACGTTCTCCGTAGTCAGGCCCGGAATTGCCGCTTTCTTGACCGTATCCTCAAGGAGGGACCAGGGCGTGGTGCAGATATCGAGACCCACGAGCGCGGCCAGGGTGTCGCCCGATTTCATAACGATCACCTTCGCGTAGATGGTGTCGTGAATTCCCGTAGCGGGCTGGCCGTTGCGTTCGCCGTAACCACCGAGTTGCGTGGGGATACCTTCTTTCAGCGGGGTAATACTGGCGCGGGCCGTGCCCGCCAGAAATTCGGCATGGGCCCAGGTGCTCAGCAACAGCGTGCAGAATAGTGCAAAAACGTAGCGACCGTACATCGTAGTTTTCTCCTTGTTGGACATATTCATGTGCTGGACGGGGTATTAGAACACGCTATCCCCAGGAAAGCGAAAAATCTCGACGGCGATCTGACACAGAATTTGTTTCGCCGGGTATATACAGGGTGGAAAGAGACCGCGGCTCTCTTGGCGCTGCGCCAAGTTGAATATCGGTGCGGCGTTAAGACTTCAGAAACGTTGTCAACCAGCCACCGGCCTCAATCGTTACTTATATAGCAGCGGACGAATAACTCTCGGGTTGCCCGCTCCAACAGTTGAATCAATGCTTCAGGATGACGCAACGGTGTTTCCTATTGAAGCGGTTTTCTGCGCGAAGGTGTAACGAAAAATACCCCAAGCCAGCACACGTCGCCTCAATTGAGACATGATGAAAGCGTGAAACCTTTCGAATACGCACGGGTATTATAGGTTTATCAGCAGTTAAACGCAGCGATTCCTTGAAAGCAAAGGACTTAGCGAAACCATGTCTATATTGGCACAGCGATTGCGTATAGACTGGTAGAAGCGAAGAAAAAATTTAAGTGAATACGGTGGCGAAATCTTCGTCCAGTATGCATGTAACAGTTGAATAGACAGAACGCACTTTAAAGAGGTTCCCAATGCGTCGAATGTCTCCCCAATGTGTCGGCTCCCCGATTGCCCCACACCAACCGGCACAACAGCGGTTCTCTCCCAATATAAATCCGCTACATTCGGCGTTGGTCTCCCCCGGGTCACTCCTCCCTCCCCATTACCCGGGGGAGACCCTCTCCTCTTTTCTGTAAACGGACAGACCTTCCTTCCCTGTCCAATTTACCAAGCCCCGGCGCATTGTTCCCATGCGCCGGGGTTTCTCTTTTGATTCGCCTGGAAATCAATACGTTGCAACGGATGCTCCACGCTCCTGTGCCGTGGACGAGGTGGGGGATCGTTGGACCACAAGACGATGCGATTCCATCCGAAAACGCTGTTGGATGCGCCGAGACCCGCATGGCGTCGGGATGCAGGAATCGCTGCCCGGCCAATCCAGTTCTGAATCGACCGAACGCGCGCCAGCCCAGGGCATTGTGCCCCTACCAACTTTTCAAGCAGGCAAGATTTGCGACGGAAGCAGTACGGAGGTCCATTGAAATTGGCGCCGCCGCATTAACGTCCCGAGTTTGGGTCCACGTCAAAAGCGCCGATTGCCGCGAAGTCGGGATTCAGATCCAGGCCGCTGCGGGTGTGGTTGCGGCTGACCGTCTGCGTGCGGCCATCGGTAAGCGTGAAGGTCGTTTCCAGGCGTGCGCTCACGGGCACCGATTTGCCGTTGATTTTCTCCACGGCCACGTTGTCCATGGTAAATTGCGTGCGCTGGACCGGTGCGCCGTCCACGGTCATCTTGCCGAGCTTCGACAGAGCCTTGTACTGGTCGCCATTGTTCTTCACCACTTCGGCCTTGCGCAGGGTGGCGTCGTCGCTCTCATCGAGCCACAGCGTATACCGGCCATGCTTCGACGTCGCTTCCACCACCACGCAGGGCGTGTCGCCCACCACTTCCGTGTCCGGGCGCACCTTCACGCTCTTCGCCTCGCGCAGCACCTGGGGCAGCGGCTCCAGATCGCCCGCGAGGTAGCCATCGAGGGCCTCGCCGCCATGGAGCAGGTCCAGGGCAAAGGCCCGGGCCTCATGCTCCGCCGCGGGCTTGGCAACAGGCGCGGCATCCGATTCCTGGCCCGAGCGAAGCGCCACCCGGGTCGTGGGCGTCATTACCAGGCGTTCGTACTGCATCGCGGCATCGGCGGCGAGCGTCGGGGCAATCCCTGCGCTCACGTCCAGCTTTTTCCCATCACGACAATAGCGCTGCACATAATTCTGGGATTGGGCGGCCGCTTCGGAGTTCAGGGGGGTCACGTTTTCCGTAGTATTGGCTGTGAAGAACATCCGGGGAACGTTGTAGGCGGATTCGAGGGCCGAGATGATGGCCTCGGGTTGGGGCGGGCCCGCAAACGCGGGAAGGACGGCGGCGACCGATAAGCCCATGATAACCAGTGACTTACGCAACATTGGATAAACTCCTTTGTGGTTGATTGGCCGCGAATTGCCTTTTTCGCGTGGCAAACGCGGTTCACTGCACCGTAGGAGTAGAATGCCATGGGGTCGAAAAAAGTTCCCGACGAGGGGACCGTCCCCCGTTTTGAAGCGCGGGACGGTCCCGTCGCGTGTTACATCTGTGTAGCGAGGTACATGCCGCCGAGGGCTGCGGCGGACAGGAGTACGGCGAAGGTGATCTTGATCCAGCTCCATGGACGCTCGCCCTGGACCTCGCCGGTGCGCCCGTTGACGAGGAAGCGGTAGATCTTGTTGTGGTAGCGGTAGGCGCTGATCCAGATGGGCAGGAGGATGTGCTTGAAGGTGATCCGGCTGTATTGGGTGGACACCTGGTGGATCAACTGGACATCGCCGCCGATATCGTGGCGGATGGTGTCGCGGATGACGGGGTCCATTCTGTACTTGGCATACTCGAAACCGGACTCCAGGGTGACGTGGTAGCTTTCGGCCTTGAACCCACTGAGGTACTCGTCCTGGTAGGGCGAGATATTGGAAAGGTCCCAGGGCTCCAGAGCGTCGGTCTTTTCCTTGGGCAGGGAATCGCTCGCGAGCACGAGGACATCGTCGAAGCCATTGCGCACGCGTCCGCTGGCGGGGTACCAGCGGGTTTTCTGCACCATGCGTGTCTGGGTTTGGTTGCGCCCGTTGACGTTAACGGTGTAGGTCTCGGTTTCCCAGTAGTGCTCGCCGCGCTGGCCGGTGTATTGCGTATCGGCCTGACAGTCGAAGGTCCAATAGGGCATGTAGACGCCCTGAAGCCGCTCCACCTGTTTTGCGCGTTGCTTCAGCGCGTTCGGGGCAAACCACAGGCTGTGGATCCAGTCGCGAAAGGCCGTCTGGGCGTCTTCGCGGCGAATCTTGAAGGCGAGGAGCCCCCGGGGCTTGAACACACGCCGGGCCACCGCGGCTTGCACGATGGGCGTGCCGCAGAAGGGGCACTCGTCCGCCGCGACATTGGGGCCGAGCGTGGAGGAGGCGCCGCAGGAGCCGCACTTGACCTCCATGCGCTCTTCCATATCTTCCGTGACGGCGAGATTCTCGAGGGCGGCGTGGTAGTCCTGTTCCTCCACGGCGACGTCCAGGGCTGCAATGGGGTTCTCATGGCCGCAGTAGGGGCAGGTCAACTGGTTCGCGCCGGGGTTGAACTCCAGCGATGCGCCGCACTGGCCGCATTCAAACTGCTTGTCGAGCTTTACCATGGTGTGGCTCCTCCCCGCGATTACAGATTCTTCCGAGAGCAGCAAGGGTATCAAAATTGATCTCGGGGCGCCACCCTCAAACGGAATCGCGTAGCGAAGGAGTTTGTGGGTGAAGGAACTGTGAAATTGTCTGTTAGTGTCGGCGAGGTAGCCCACACTGGAGTCACGACACCCACAAGCGCCCCCGCTGCGCTCCTCTGCTTGAGGGTGGCACTCCGAACTCCGCTTGGGTGGCGATTGTCTACGCCCGCGCGGCGGGTCGCCTCGCACCGCCCCGGGGCGCGGAGAGTTTGATCACCAGCAGCTCCAATGCAAGCATCTGATCGGTGCCGGTGCTGCGGATGGCCAGGTGGGTCTCGGTGCAGAGAGCGAAGGCCCGCTTGAGCTTCTCAAGCCCGAGTTTATTGGCCAGGGGCAACACTTTCTTCGCCTGAAAACTGCTCTTGATGGTCGCCTGAGTTTCCGGCATGGCGCGGTAGGCGCTGTCGAGGAGCCAGTTGATCAGGCCCATAATCTCGTCGGGCGACTTGCCCATGTCCTCCAGTTGGAAGAGCGTGCTCAGGGCCTTGTCGGGGTTCGACGCGGCGATCGCGTCGGTCAGCGCCCAGACGGTTTCCTCGGCCACGTCGGCGCAGGCGGCCACCACGTCGTCCTGGGTCACCCTCGGCGCTTCGCCCACGTAGGTCGTGACGAGATTAATGGCGTTGTTGATGTCGCCCAGGCGGCTGCCGCCCCGGTGGATCAGTTCGTTAACGGCGCCGCCGTCGATGTCTTTGCCGCGATTCTGGACTTCGGATCGGATCCAGACGGTGAGCGCACGATCTTCGAGCTGGGGACACTCCACGATGGCCCCACCCTTCTGGCAGGCCTTGTAGAGCTTCTTGCGCTTATCCACGTTGTCCGCGATAAGGATCAGGAGCGTCGTCTCCGAGGGGGATTCGATGTACTCGATGAGGGGCAAAAGGGGCGATCCCTTCTCGCCCGACATGGCGTTGTAACGCGATGCGTTGCGCACGATAAGTACCCGCCGCTCCACAAGAAAGGGGAGTGTCTGAGCCTCAAGCACGATCTCGCCGGGCTTGCACTCGTCCGCGTGATAAACGCCCAGGCACATGTCGCGCATACCGGGATCCACGTGGGTGGCGATGATCCGCTCGACGGCGCGCTCGGCCAGCGCGGGCTCCCAGGGCTCTTTGCCAAAGGCCGCGGTGCCCGGAGCAAACAAGAGCACGGGCGGCAGAGGCTTCTTCCCGATTTGTTCGAGCAATTCGTTGGCGTGCATGGGGTGGAGTGCCTGTCGGCTGCGACGTTGCGCCGATAATGTTGCAGGGACATCAGGGACCACAGGGACGGCAGGTTCAAAGATTCTGCTGTCGCTGCCGTCCCTGATGTCCCTGTAAATTCAAGTCAGGTACGCATGTCCGGAAGCGCTTATGATTCCGGCCAGGGCTCGACGGTGCGGTAGAAAATATCCGAGGCCAACTGCTCCAGGGCTTCGGCCGCGGCGCGGTTCTCTTCGTCGGTGGCAAAGGAACGCACGGGCGGGAGGAATACTTCCGCATTGCCGCGAAGCCGGTCGGACGACTGGCCCGCCGCGCGGGTGTAGTAGCTGGTTTCGCCGGCCATGAGCTTTTCTTCCCAAAGCACCTCGCCCTTCTGCACATCGGTCAAGCGTACGCCCGCCGTGATAACGAGGAGATACTGGGTCACTTCGTCGTTCTGATCGAAGGTGAGGCCCTTGAGCTGGTAGTTGAGGATAACGCCCTCCAGAAGCAGATCCGCCTGATCGGGCGACACCACATCAAGCCGACTGTCGTTGATGAACTTCCGGGTCACGGCATTGGTCAGGGGCGCCTGAAGATCGTACTCCCGCGACTTGTCATAGAAGGGCGACACGGCGATCGTCTGATATTCCGGGGCCAGCGAGCTCTGGGTGGTATAACCACAGCCCGCGAGCATCGCACCGGCAACGAGGCAGCAGGCCGCGCGTTGGATCAACTTCTTCATTGCACCGTGACCGTTTCCGGCAGGGGACTGCCGATGTGCTCCACGCCCTGATGGGCTTCGAGCCACGCGGAGGCCGTCTGGGCCGCCTCGCTGTCCGGATACTTGTCCACCACCACTTCGTAGTAGATCTTGGCGGAGCCGAACTTCCGGCGCTTTTCGTAGAACTTCGCCGTCAGCAATTGCTGTTGCGCGATCCGCTCCTGTATCTCGGCCTGCTTCGTGCGCAAGTCGGGTAGGCGCTCATCGTCGGGGTAGCGGCTGGCGAAGCTCTCCACCGCGTCGATGGTGAGCTGGCTCGGCGTCTGGTCGTAATCCGCGGGCAGGGACATGTCGTAGTAGCACATGGCCAGGCCATAGCTCGCTTCGTCCACCCAGTCGGATCCAGCGTAATCTTCGATCACGCGCCGGTAGTCAAAAGCGGCTTCCAGGTAGTTCTCGGTTGTGTAGCGGCACAGCCCGATCTGGTACTGGGCACGGGCGGCTTCCGACGTGAAAGGCTGGTTTTCCACCACCATGGAATAGACCTCGACGGCGCGCTTCAGCGGGCGCTTCTTCCACAGGGTCCACTTCTCGTCCATTTTTTTCTGGCCGCGCTCGAAATATAAATCGCCGATCTCGTACTGCTTGGCAATGGCTTCGTCATAGTGATCGGTTTCGGGATAGGTGGAGATAAGCGTCTGGAATTCCTTCGCGCCTTCCAGCCACTTGCCCTGGGCCACGCGGATCTCGCCCCGGAGGAACTGGTTGTCGTCCCGGAACTCGCTGTCCGCGTAAAACTGGGTGAACTTGCGGGTCTCGCGCCAGGCGTTGTCGTATTTGCCTTCCAGCAGGAGGCTGCGGGCATACTCCAACTGGAGCTGGGGCGTCTCCTTCGGCAGGCGCTTCAGGTTGACCCAGCGGCCCGTCTGGGGCGTCCAGGTCCACTGGGCAAAGGCGTCCAAGCTGCCAAGGCTGAGGACCAACAAGCCCATGAGGGCAATGCGCTTACGCAAATCCATCCAAGTATTCTCCAGTCAATCCGGGCGGCCGCGCACCGGATGACACTTGTCTTTCACGGCCAACCTGCGGCGTCCGAATGGTCTCGCCGCATGTATCCCATGGTAATCTGACTTTGATACTAACAGGACCCCTTGGGAGAAGGCAAATATGGGCGGGAATTGGGGAGAATGATCGGGCCGATCAGACGGTTGCCACTTCCCGGATCGTGGGATATACTGTAACGACGATGAATGTGGAATTCGAGGACGATGACTTGGATCGCCTGGAAGTGGATCCGGAATTCGACGCGGGGCTCTCACCCGGCGTTGTCAGAGCCTTTCGAAAATGCTTGAACATGATTCGAAATGCCCCCGACGAGCGGATCTTTCGGTTGAGCAAGGGATTGCGCTATGAAAAACTTAAGGGCAACCGCGAGGGTCAGCATTCCATGCGACTCAACAGCCAGTTTCGGCTGATCCTCCGGCTCGAAGGCTCACTGGAACAAAAAGTCGTTGTCGTAATGGCCATTGAGGACTATCACTAATGCGCACACAAGAGACAAGCGTGGCGAGGCGAATCCCCGCAGAGGCTTTTCCGCCGGGTGAGTATCTCCAGGATGAACTTGACGCCCGAGGGCTGTCCCCGGCCGAATTCGCCGTCGCTATGGGTCGCGATCCAGATAACCTGAACCGCTTGCTCCACGGCAAGGCTCAGCTTACCGCCGATATCGCACTTCAACTCGAAGAGGCCCTCGGCTTGGATGCCCAATACTGGCTGAACCTCGAATCCACCTACCGCCTTGCGAAAAGCCGTGAACGGCGATTTGCTCAGCGCAAGGGCGCTTAGACCTCGAAACGGCCAATAGGCCCATTTCCCCCGCCCGGTTGCTATCGCCCCGGCCAACAGGCTACGATCATGCCGGTGGCCGTGGGGCCGCCCTGCAACCCTTAGATCGCCTTCCCCGTGCCATCCCTCTCTTTCAGCGCTGGTGCGGGTTGTCGTTTCATACAACCCAGGCATTTCGATTGAGCAAAGCAACCAAAAAAGACGCCGGCAAGAAGTCCGAGGCTGTCGATCCCCATGATCTCGAAAAAGACGGCCCCATTATCATCGAAGGTATCGAGGATGAAATCCCCGATGAAGTCCTGCGCCTGGAGCTGGAAAAGTTTGAGGGCCCCTTCGAGGTCCTGCTTTATTTGATTAAATCCCAGGAAATCGACATTTTCGATATCCCCATCGTCAAGGTGACCGAGCAGTACCTCCGCTTCCTCGAAATGATGACCTACGACAATCTGGACGCGGCGGGCGATTTCCTCGTGATGGCGGCCACCCTCATCCAGATCAAATCCAAGATGATCCTCCCCGTCGACGTGGTGGAAGAGGATGAAGAGGAAATCGAAGAGGACGATCCGCGCCTGGAGCTGGTGGAGAAGCTGCTGGAGTACCGCAAGTACCGCGATCTGTCCCAGGCCCTCGCGCGCCGGGGCGAAATCGCCGAGGACTACTTTCCCCGCTCGGCCAAGCCCAAGGTGGAAGCCGATCCCAATGAAGACGACGGCCTTCTCGACATCACCCTTTACGATTTGATGAAGGCCATCCGCTCCATCCTCCGCTTTGTCACCGACAAGCCCTTCCACGAAGTGGAGCTTGAGGGATCTTCCGTCGACGAAAAGATTGCCTATATCCAGGAATTGCTTCGTGATCGCGAGAGCCTGTCCTGGGCCGACCTCAAGGCGGACAACACCCAGAAGGTGCACCTCGTGTGCTGCCTCCTTGCCATCCTGGAGTTGTGCCGCATGCGCCGTATCCGGTGCCACCAGCACAGCACCTATGGCGAGATCCGCCTCTTCGCACGGGAACGCACCGACGCCGACTACGGCGAGGAATCCTACGACGAAGAGCAGGCCGCCGCGGAAGCCGAAGAAGCCGATGTGGTGGTGGAAGTCTGAGCCCAAGCCCCTGGGTCGGCGGGGTGAAGACGCCGCCGCGCGCTACCTGAAGAAGCAGGGCTACCGCATCCTGGAGCGCAACCGCTTCCTCGGAAAATACGAGATCGATATCATCGCCCGCGAGGGCGACACGATCGCCTTCGTTGAGGTCCGCACCCGGAAGATCCTCGACGGCATCCCGCCCGAGGATTCCGTGGGCCCCCGAAAGCAGCACCACATCCGCAGTGCGGCCCAGCGCTACATCGACCAGGCGAACGATCCCACCGTCTATTACCGCTTCGATATCGTCAGCGTGATCATGCCCGATCAGGGTGAACCGACGATTACCCTCTTCCGCGATGCCTTCGGCGGCTGAGAGCGCCTATGCTATCTTGACCGCTCAATGCCGTAGATCAGGGTTGGCATTGGTCCTTCGTCTGATCAACGAACAAATGCCCCCTCAACCACCGTTCAAATTCATGTTCCAATTCGATGGATTGGTTCGACTTGGCCTGACACGCCGCAGGGGACGGAAGAAATGGCCGACGGAAGTGGCACAAGGCATACACTCCGCTCACCGAATCCGCTATCATGGCATCCGAACCAACTACACAGGAGTTTGCCATGCTGTCCCGTCTTTTTATTATTGCCATGCTCATCTTCGCGCCCCTCGCTTCCGCCGAGACGTTCTACGTCTCGAAGCTCGGCAATGACGCCGGGGGCCAGACCTGGGCCACGGCCTTTACCACGATCCAGGCGGCGCTGGAGGCGATTCCGAATGATCAGGGCGGGCACCGCGTTATCGTGCGGCCCGACACCTACATGGAGTCCATGCTTTCACCCTCGCATCGGGGTGCGGCGGACGCCTACAACGAGCTGATTGGCGATTTCGACGGGGCGCTGGGCGGCGGACGCACCGGCTGGGTCGTCATCGATTCGGGCGATCCGAAGCAAGGCTTCAAGAGCTACGATTGGCACAGCACCATCCGCGCAACGCAGCAGGGCTGGTCGAAGGAGCACACGGACGAGACCTTCTCCGCCGTGATCTGGGATCGCTGGAAACTGAGCCGCATTTACGCCACCGGCAGCGATGCCGGGCTCTTCTGGGACAACACGAACAAGGTGGAGCCCTTCACCGTAATCGTGGAAGATTGCATCAGCATTGGGCGGGCCTTCGGCGGCGGTGTGGCGAGTTGCCTCTCCCGCCCTGACGAACCCATTACCTTCCGCCGCACCCAGCTCTACGCCCTGGACTGGTGGGGCGACACCGCCGGGGCTTATGTTCGTGTGGAAAACAAGACCATGCCCGCCACGCCCGATATCATCTTTGAAGACTGCACTATGGCGAGTCCCCAGTGCGCCGTGAAAGCGGGCAATTTCGGCTTCGACACAAGCATGCGCATCAAGCTGAAGAACTGCACGCTGATCGCGCTGAACTTCAGCCAGCCCCAGGGCACGCCCATCGACGGCGCGATTCAGAGCGTGGAGCAGGGCAAGCTGCTCGCTGTGGATTTGGAAGACACGACCGTCATGGGCTACAAGGTCTTCGGCGTCCGCGTGAACAAGGAAACAGCCCCCGAAATCCAATACACGACTGCGGGCAGCGTCCAGGCCTATGTGCAATTCCAGCAGGAAGTGCCCAAGGGCTTCCACCGCCTGCAACAGTGGCCCACCGACGCCTTCGCCCGGATGGCCCCGCCCGCACAGACTGCGCCGGACAACGGCCTGCGGGACATCGCGCTGGTGCAGAAGGACATGTGCGAGATGTCGCCCGTGGTGTGGCAGGGCAAGCTCATGCACCTGGCCTGCGTCCGCCCCGCCAGCGGCGGCACGGCGGACCAGTACTGGCTCGAAGTGCGCGAC
>JBHEKR010000201.1:0-6032 GCA_041859365.1 Candidatus Hydrogenedentales bacterium | reverse complement strand
AGCAACACGCACTCGCTGCATTGCGTGGTGATGACACCCGCCTGCCTGGGCTGGATGCGGTTTCAGGAAGACCGCGCGGGCGGCTACCGCCAGCGGATCCACGTGGAGTTCGACAGCCCAGTGCAGATCGACGAGATCGCGCTGCGGCTCCCCGCCGATGTGTCCCAGTTCAACATCGTCGTCGAAATCGCCGAAGGCCCGATCGACGTCGTCCTCCACCTCCAGCCCAGCCACGCCGGACAGCAACTGCTCGTCCGCCCCCGCCGCCCCATGCTCGCCACCCGCGCAATCAGCGTCCGCATCACAAAGCCGGAGCCGGGGGCGGTGTGAGCGCAGCTGGAAGTGATCCTGGGCGCGCCGCCGTCCTCGTCGCCAGGGGCAAAAGAGAAGAGGCCGACGGGGACGTCAGCGCGCCCAGGAATTTTTATGACCGATCAGAATATGTCGGATTCCGTCAAAGGCGCCATGCGTCTTTTCGTTCCGGGTGAGCCGCCGCTGGATTGTCCCGGTCCGCAGACCAGCGCGCGGGATTTCCCTCGATGTAGTCCCGGATGCGATTCAGCGCAGTGTCGTTGCGGAGGGTGCGTTCGTAGTAGTTTCGCTGCCAAAGGGGTACGCCAGCCAAGCCGCGAATGCCGTTGATCGCGTCCCTCAAGGCCCACAAGAAGGGCCTGATGCAGCAGCTTTTCCCGTCGCCGGTAGCGTGGGGGTATGCGCAGACGGCCCATTGATGCCAGTGCCAACGGCACAACCGCATACCAGCCCAGGGTGCAACCCTGGGAATGCGGCGTTGGAGATGGAGGCGTTCTGAAGGAACGCCGAATAGGCCGGGCGTTGGGTCACGACGCGGTGGTATGCGGCGTTCCTTCAGAACGCGGGGATGGACGGACCGTTGTTCCCAGGGCGTTGCCCTGGGCTGGTATGCATGGCCCCTTTGGGGCAGGACCTTATTCCCCGGGCGTTGCCCGGGACTGGTGTACATGGCCCCTTTTGGGCAAGACCTTATTCCCCGGGCGTTGCCCGGGGTTGGTGTACATGGCCCCTTTGCACGGGCGATAAAGAGGCCGACGAGGACGTCGGCGCGCCCAGGAAAAGAACCGAGCAGGCGCTCGGTGGTCCCAGGGGTTAGTGCGCGCTGGCGCGCCAGGTGCAGAGGGCTTCGATGAGGCTGGGCACGTCGTGGCGGGCGGGTTCGACGGCGATGGGGAGGCCGGCTTGTTGGGCGGCCTGGGTGGTGACGGGGCTGCTTGTGTCTGGCCGAGGGCGGGTCTTGGACCGGTATGACTTGGGGCTGATCGTGATTGGCCGGGGGCAAGTCTTGAACCTGCCCCTACGAATTGGCAAGGTAACGGCTGTGTCCAGTTCGTTCCGGCCCGGGTCTGAATGCGCGGAACAGCCACGCTGTGCCCTTTCGACTTTGAATCTGTGAGCAACACCCCGCTAACAAATCTGTTGTACGTTATCGGCCAATACCACAGGAACCATTCTCATGAAATTCATCCCGGCCGTTGCTTTCCTCCTCTTTGCCTTTTCAGCATCGGCGCAAGTTCCCCGCCCGATCGAGGGCGGCTGGTTCCTGCCGAATGGATGGACCATCACGCCGGTGGGAGAGCATTTGCCTGCAAAGGACGCCGTGTTGAACCTGGCGCTTTCCCCGGACGGCAAACACATGGCAGCACTTTCCTGCGGCTACAATGAACACGAAGTGTTGCTGATTGATACTCAGACGGGGAAAGCCGTTCAACGCCTGGTGTTGCCGACGGCCTGGCTGGGTCTGGCCTGGGCGCCCAATGGGGAGACGCTCTATGTGTCCGGCGGCAACCGGAAGCAGGAGAAGGCGAAGGCGGCCCCGGTGTTCGCGATACCGTTCGAGAAGGGAAAGCTCAGCAGGAGCAAGATGCTGGAACTGCGTGATACGATGCCCCGTGCGGAAACCTTCTGGACAGGAATCGTGCATCACCCGTCCAAGCCGCTGCTTTATGCGGCCAGCCGCATGACTGGCGAAGTGGTTATTTTCGATACGACCAGCGGCACGGTATCGGGGCGTGTAAAGGTCGAACGGGATCCTTACGATCTCGTGATCTCGCCGGATGGCGCACACCTCTACTGCAGCAACTGGGGCAGCGATTCGCTTTCCGTGATTGACTTGAACACGAACACGGTGTTGCGGACGGCAGCGGCCGGGGACAATCCCAACGACATGACGTTGCTGCCCGATGGCCCCTGTTCGTGTGCTCTTCCAACGACAACTCGGTACTCTGTTTCGACACGGCGCAGATGCGCTTCACCGAAAAGGTGATCACCTCGTTGCACCCGATGGCGCCCGAAGGTTCGACGCCGAACGCGCTCACGTACGATCCGAACACGCATGACCTCTACGTGGCGAATGCGGACAACTACAACGTGTGCGTCATAAACGTCGAGGAAGCGGGCGAGAGCACGGTGCTGGGGTTCATTCCGGCCGGCTGGTATCCCTCGTCCGTGGCGCTTTCGCAGGACGGTCGGCACCTATACATAGGCAATGCCAAAGGGCTGGGTTCGTATGCCAACCCCACCGGTCCAACGCGGCCCCGAAAGGAAGGCGATAAGGACAAGGACACTGTCAAGTCCCTGTTGCGCGGCGATGTTTCCATCGTGGACTTGAAGGGCGCGAATATGGCCGCGTGGACGGCGCAGTGCATGAAGAACTGCCCCTACAATGACACCCTGCTTGCTACCGCGAAAGCGCCGGATGTGCCCAGTATTGTACCGCGCGAAGTAGGGCAGGGTTCGCCGGTTCGGCATGTGCTCTATATCATCAAGGAAAACCGCACCTACGACCAGGTTTTTGGCGATATGCCGGAAGGCAACGGCGACCCGAGCCTGTGCCTCTTCGGCGAAGAGACGACGCCGAACCAGCACAAGCTGGCGCGCGAGTTTGTCTTGCTGGATAACTTGTATTGCGATGCCGAGGTCAGCGTGGACGGTCACCTGTGGACGGTGGGCGCCTATGCCACCGACTTCGCGGAGAAGACCTGGCCCGCGTCTTACGGCGGCCACCTCGATATGGGCGAGTCGCCCGCCATGCTCCCGCACTCGGGCTTCATCTGGGACCAGGCTGCGGCGAAGGGTATCACGTATCGGAACTATGGGGAATTCGCCGAGCGCCAGAGCGATGGCAGCAGCATGCAGCCGAAGAGCGAAATGCTGGGGGCGCTACATGGGCACATCGCGCCGAACTACCTTTCCTGGGGGGCGCGTGATACGGACAATGCCAAGGAGTTCATTCGCGAGTTCGACGAATTTGAAAAGAACTTCGACAGCGCCGATCCGACATTGCGCCTGCCAAACCTGATGGTGCTCGCGCTGCCGGAAGACCACACCGTGGGAACAAAGCCCGGCCTGCCGACGCCGCGCGCTGCTGTGGCCAGCAACGACCTTGCCCTCGGGCAGATCGTCGAGCGCATTTCAAACAGCCGCTATTGGCCGGAGATTGCCATCTTCGTGATTCAGGATGACGCGCAGGATGGTTCCGACCATGTGGATGCACGCCGAACCATTGGCCAGTGCATCAGCCCCTACACGCGCCGCGGCACGGTGGACAACACGATGTACACCACCAGCGGCATGCTGCGCACCATCGAGCTGTTGCTCGGCCTCCAGCCCATGAGCCAGTACGATGCGGCCGCAACGCCAATGTATGCGTCACTTGGCAACACGCCTGACGTCACGCCCTTCCAATCTGTGCCGGCCAGGATTGACATCAACGAACTGAATGAAGAAGGCAATCCCGGTGCAAAGGCATCGCTTGCCATGGACTTCAGCGACTATGATCGTACGCCGATGTACCCGTTGAACGAGGTCATCTGGAAGAGCGTCAAAGGCGCGGATAGCGAGATGCCACTTCCCGTACATCGCTTCCATCCGAACGATCCTTGGTTGGCCATGGTGCGCTAATGCGGTCTGCATCCATTTCTCGCGCGTGGGGTTTCACCTTAATTGAACTGCTGGTGGTCATTGCCATCATCGGTATTCTTGCAGCCATCCTGCTGCCTGCGTTGGCGAGGGCCCGGGAAAGTGCACGTCGCGCTGCCTGCCAGAATAACCTCAAGCAGCTCGCATTGTCGCTCAAGATGTATTCCAGTGAGAGCCGGGGCGAACTTCTTCCCCATCGACAGGTCCGTCGCATCAATGGCGCGCTCAGCGCCGAGATGATGTTCAATGGCCCTGCGATGATCCCGGAGTATGTAAGCGACGTAAATGTAGTCTGGTGTCCATCCTGGACGGCTACGGCCGACATTTATGCGCGGTACGACGTGGGTAAGGGCAATGGCGACGGGGTTATTCAACCCGAAGAGATTGGGCAAGAGCCCTACCACTACACCGGCTGGCTTCTGCTGGAGGACGTGAACATCTTGGGACCGGATTTGGCCGGTACCGTTGGAACAGACACCTTCGGGCGCTTCGCTGAATCACAATTTCTGCTGACCCCGTGGGGGGAGCTTGCCCAGGAGAACGTTTCGACGGATGGCCGGGCGAGCGATGAGGACTTTGTGGTGTCCCCCCAATTCGCAGGAACCCAATCGGCGGGAGATGGAAACACGATTTATCGCCTTCGCGAGGGTATCGAGCGATTCATCGTGACGGACGTGAATAATCCGGCTGCAAGTGCCAGGGCGGCAAGCGACGTGCCCCTGATGTGGGATCATGCTTCAACCAACGTCAAGGATTTTTCGCACGTGCCAGGCGGGGGAAATGTCGTCTACCTTGATGGCCATGCGAAGTTCATAACTTACCCTGCGAAGCAGTTCCCAATGTCAGAGGACAGTGCGCGCCTCTTGGGTCGGTACGGAAAGCCATTCGACGGATTTTGAGCTTCCAGGCATTTCCTCGAGCCCTATACGTTCAACAACTTCAATCCTCCCGAGCCGTGCTCAGACCACACCTTCTGGCTACGCGCTGGCGCGCCAGGTGCAGATGGCTTCGATGAGGCTGGGGACGTCGTGTCTTGCGGGTTCGACGGCGATGGGGAGGCCGGCCTGTTGGGCGGCTTGGGTGGTGACGGGGCCGATGGAGGCGAAGGCGGTGGTGGTGGCGAGTTCTTGGAGGCCCGCGCTGCCGAGGGCTTGGGCGAAGTGGCGGAGTGCTTGGGCGTTGGTGAAGATGACTAGGCCGGGGGGATCTTGCAGGAGTGCGGCGGCCTCTGCTGCGGCGGCGGGCGGCAGGGTGGCGGTGTAGGCGCTCCATTCGGTGACGTGGGCACCGGCCTCGCGCAGGGCGGCGGGCACGCTGGAGCGCGCAATCTCCGCGCGGGGCACGAGGACGCGTTGGCCGGCAAGGGGGCCGTGGGCCAGGAGCACCTGCACGAGGGCGCTGGCATCGTAGTTTTCGGGGGAAGCGTCGAGGCGCAGAAAGCGCTGGCGGACGGCGTCGAGGGTGCTGGCGCCGATGGCGCAGAGGCGTACGCCGGCCAGGGCGCGGGCGTCCAGATCCAGCGCGTCGAGGCGGGCGAAGAGCGCTTCGGCGGCGTTGACGGTGGTGAGCACGATCCAGTCGAATGCGCTGAAGTCGCTGGGGGCGTCTTCGTGATCGGGGGCGGTGGCGTCGACGGGGGTGAAGGCGACGGTGGCGAAGGGCAGGACGTTGGCGCCGAGTTCGCGGAGCTGGGTTTCCAGGGGGCCGTGGCGCTGGGCGGCGTGGGTGACGGCGATGCGCAGGCCGAAGAGGGGCTTGGCTTCGAACCAGCGGAGTCGGTCGCGCAGGGCGACGACTTCGCCAACGATGAGCAGGGCGGGCGCGGCGAGCTTGGCTTCGGTGCAGGCGTCCTGCAGGGAATCGAGCGTGGCGACGATGGTGCGCTGGCGCGCGTAGGTCCCCCATTCGATGGCGGCGGCGGGGGTCTCTCCGCTGCGGCCCAGGGCCTTGAGCGAGGCGACGAGGGTGGGCAGTCCGCTGACGCCCATGTAGAAGCAGAGGGTGCCGTCGAGGGCGAGGCGCGACAGGTCGGGGGCGACGCCATCCGCGCCGCGGGCGGTGTGCCCGGTGATGAAGGT
>JBHEKR010000072.1:0-13375 GCA_041859365.1 Candidatus Hydrogenedentales bacterium | reverse complement strand
CCTCACCCTCACCACCTGGAATCTCAACAAGGCCCAGAGTAAGTCTGGAAAGGAACATCGCATCCGCTGATGTCGCAGGGCCCAAATTGACTATCGATTCACCGGGGTCAAAATCATCACTTTCTGACAAGTTTCCACAAGTATACACATTGCGATGCTGGTCGATTCCCAATGAAACAGAAGTTCCACCAAGCTCACCAGCCCACATATAGTTCCCCATGGCATCCAGAATCAGTAAAAAGTCGCCGGTGTCTATGAGCTGCACGGTTCCAGGCCCTGGGTCCAGATCTTCATAGGCGACAAATCTGCCCGTCGCATGAAAGCGATCCAGCGCATCTATTCCAATGCTCTGAATCTTCCCGCCGACGGTCTTCACCCAATCCAGTTCGCCCGACGGCGACAATTTCTGAATGAATGAAGTGCCATTTAGAAATTCCGAGAGTACCGCCTGCCCCGGTCCCGGATCGAAATCAAATTCATGTTCGAAGTAGCCCGCAACATATACAGCCCCCAAAGCGTCTACGGCGAGATCGTAGAGTTCTTCGGAATTGCTGGATCGTATAGACAACTGTTCAGCCCAAAGTAATTCGCCGTCACGACCCAACTTCACGACCGCCCGGTCATTTACGCGCACGCTCGTAAACACCAGGGAGCCCGCACCCGGATCACAGTCCAGGATCCCGTCAAATTCACCCATGGCGATAATATTGTCTGAATTGTCCACGGCAACACGCGTACCGCGATCATCGTTGTTACCATCGAGTACACGGATCCATAGGGTGTGGCCCGACGGGGATATCTTGTGAAGGAATATGTTTCGCGTCGAATCCAGATCCTCCGCTGGCACATCCACGGTCCCCGAGAAGTGAAGCGTGCCAGCGGCCGAACCCGTCGTTATGACATTCCCCTCCCCGTCCACCGCAATGTCACGACCGAATGCCCAGGCAGTTTCTCCCGCGGCGCGGAGAACCCAAACGAATTCGCCGTTCGGGTCAAGTTTCACGACATAATACTGGGCGGTCTCCGCGTCTATCTCGTGTGTGCCCTGCCCCGGATCGAAGTCCACCTCAGAGGAAAATTCGCCGGTAACATACACATTGCCCTGAGCATCGGAGACGATTCCGTTCCCAATACATTCACCATCCCCACCAAAGCTCTTCGCCCAGATCAATGCCCCATCACTCCGGTACTTGGCGACAAACGCGGCATTGTACGCCCCAACAGACAATATCTGCACGCCCTCACCGGGGTCCAAGTCGAGATCATGGGTAAACCAACCTGTGACGAAACTGTTACCTGCTTCATCCACATGTGCGTCCACCACCTTCAAAGAACTTGCCGGATTCACGACAAACGCAAAGTCGAAAATACTTCCGACGGTAACTCCTTCCTCGCCACCAGTCCCGCAATTGTCGAGTACGGTCACGGTTCGCGTGAGCGACGTCTCGTTCCCGCTCAAATCGGCGGTCCGGTACTCAATTTCGTACTGACCGGGAACACGGGTGTTCACTACGCCGGAGAAGGTAATCTCCACCGTGCCATCCACGGCGTCTACCGCCGTCGCGCCTGGATCGAGGTACTGGGTATCACCGCAATCCACGGTGTTGGCCCCAGCCGTATCATCCAGTATCGTAATGACCGGTGGCGTACCGTCGACAACGGTTACCGTTCGTATGACCGGATTGGCGGTATTCCCGGCCCGGTCGATGGCGGTGTAGACGAGATCAAAGCTTGTTCCCAGCGCGGCGTCGGGATTCACGGTGTCGCCCGAGACGACGACCGCAAGTTCCCCGTCCAGTGTATCGCTGGCGGTAGCGCCGGGGTCAACCCAGGTGCCGAATTGGGCGACAGTGTCGACCTCGGGCTGATTGAGCGTAACCACGGGCAGTCGGTTGTCCATGAGCACGGGTGTGCTGATTGCTGTGGCTGCGAGGGGGTTGTCGTCGAGATCGGTAATGTCCGATGTGAGGTCGACGGAAAGGGTGAAGGTTCCATTGCCGCCGATTCCTTGAACGGAAACGAGATAGGACGTGGGGCCCTCTGTGATGAGTGCGCTGAGATTGCTGGTTCCCTCGTGGTTCAGCTCAATGTCGGCGGAAGAATCAAAGCCCTTGACCGCCTCGCTGAAGGTGACGCGAAAGTCAACGGCAAAATCATTGGTCGGCCCGGTTATGTCGTGGGTGATGCTCACGACCGTGGGGGCGGGGTTACCCTTGGCCTGCTCGGCACCGCAATACGTAGCATGAAGCAGCAACGGGACCAGGAGGCACAGAGCCCGCACAATTGAGGATTTGATGGGGTTGGGCAGAGCAACACGAAGAATTGGCTCTGCCGGAAAAAATGTGCGCATGGATCGCCCCTCGCCGTATTTGCCGCCACTAAAAATTGAGCGGATTGCCCAGTACAACGCAGAATGGCCGGACTTCCTCACGAAGTCGCGACACCTGACATTCTGCCGTCTTTTGGATTATATCGCCCAATGCACGGACGGTCAAGCGCACTTCCAGCTTCCGCTATCTCGCACGGAGCAGTCCAGAGCGTGGAATCCCGTCACATTCTTCGGTCAACTCGGCTCCAGCCCAACAGGATGCACAGGGTAAGTCCCATGAGAAATGCCGATGCCGCCGAATCCGCTGGCGTGCCCGCGCGCATATACTTGGAGGCGTTGCATCCTGTCTCGCCTTCGCCTTCGCCTTCGCCTTCGCCCTCGCCTTCGCCTTCACCTCCCACGCCTGCGGCGGACATGGGAATCGTCAGTGAGAGCAGTTCGCCTCCGCGAACATCCACGGAAATGGATTTCTCCGAATAGCCGGCTGCGCGGATGGTGAGTGTATACTCATTCTCGCCGATCGCGGGAAAAGCGTAAATACCGTCGGTATTGTTTGTGACCTCTCCCAGGGGGCTGATGGTGAGCTTGACCCCGGCCGATTTGATTCGCGCCTGGTCGGTATCGTTCCACACGGTGCAGAAGAGCGATGCCGCAAGGATGGCCGAACTTTGATACAGAATGGGCGCGAACACCGCAGGGCCGGAGATACGGGCGGGCACATCACCCTCCGCGTCAACACCCCAGTAGTTGGTCTGCATGAGCAAGGCCTCGTCACGCTCGTTGATCACCGCAAAGCCTTCAATCGTATCCAGAAAGTCATTCCAGCCATTCTCGGGGCTGGTCTCGTCACCAATAGCCCCGGTGGTGCTCCCCAGCGTGCTGTTGGCGCGAATGATGATGCCCGCGCCAGGGCTGGAAGGTTCGCCGAACTGGGCCGGGATATTGCCGAACGTGCAGCGCCGTATGGCGGGAATCTCACCACCGATGTCGATCCCGACGCCCAGACTGGTGAAGGTGCACGCATCAATGACGGAGTCAAGCGGCACTGTATTGCCATCGACCAGAATTCCCGTCACGTCGCGCGCGGACGTTCCGATGAAGTCCACTTCCAGGAGGAACATGGCGACGTCGTTCATCTCGAGCATGTGCGTCGCGCCATCTCCCGGAACAAGCGTCAGATTGCGCAGGGAGCTTCCCCGCGCGCCCGCAATAGTGCCCTGAATAACCACGTCGTTATCCGTGGCTCCGGTAATGCTTACGCCCTCTTCCAGCAAGAGATCCTCCACATAGGTGCCCGTCTGCACGACGATGCGGATGGAATCCCCGTCGAGCAGGACGGCCCGCTCCAGGGCAAAGGCGATGCTCCGCCAGGGAGACGACTCGGTGCCGTTTCCGGTGTCATCGTCTCCGTCCATGGCCACGAACAGGGTCCTGTCCGGACTGTTGGCATCCGTGGGGTCGCTGTTGACCAGGAACTCGGCAAGATTGGAGAGGTCATCAAAGTCCGCGTCTTCCGCCGCGTCATCGACGAGCGGATCGAGGCCATAGCGAAACTCATAACTGTCGGCAATACCATCCCCATCCGTGTCGGTGGTGGCATCACTGGTGCCGATGCAATCTTCCACGCAGGCACTGAGCCCGTCGCCATCGTCATCAAGACTTTCACCCGCACACTGCTCCGCGCAATTCTCACCCTCACCCTCACCCTCACCCTCACCCTCACCCTCACCCCCCGGGCTAAACTGAATTGAAAGAATCTGAACCTCCCCTACGGGATTCCCCACGAGATCTGCTACGGAGCCGGGTGTGAGCGTCAACACAACCTCGCCCGCGTCGGTGGGCAGCAGGGTGGCCGCGTAGATCGATCCTTCCCCCTGCAGATCGGTGACCTCGCCGTTTCCAACGCTCAGATCATCCACAGAGAAGCCGGTGACAGACTCGTCGAAATTTATCGCGATTGGGATCGCGGTCTCGCTCGTGGGACTTGCCACCGTCGTGGAAATTGTGGCCTGGGGCGGTGTTCTGTCCAGCGTGTAGGCCGCGCTGGGATCGAGGCCGACCAGCAGCGCGTGGCCCGCGTGATCAAGAATGGTCCCATCGTTCTCCAGGAGGATGGCAATGCTGCCGTCGCCGGTTCCCGTTGAGACGGTCAACACATACTGTATCCCTGCCCCCGTAACATCCAGGGATAAGGGCGTTGCGCCGATCGCCTTGCTGTCGGGGAAAGACGGCTCCTGGGCCACACCATCCACCACCAGAAGGAAGTCGCCCCGGTCAACTCCCGTTACCGGTTCATCGAACGTGATCGAGAATCGAATCAGCGATTCGCGGGTGGGTGATGCATCGATCAAGGCAAGAGCGACAGGTGCCGGCGCCTGCGTATCCACCGTCAGCTCATCCGACGTGATATCGACCCCATTGTTGCCCGCGACGTCAATCGCACTTATCACCACATCGTAGACACCGTCGGACAGCGGGTCGGTCGCCTCCAGCGCCCAGACATTCCCAGTGACCAGCGGAGCGTAGACCACGCCATTGACCGTGACGGATATTGAATCGATGTCCGAAACATCCTCCACTGTGCCCGAGAGGCCCGGTGTCGCACTAGCCGCGATTCGGGTATCCACCGTGACGACCGGTGCGGCAACGTCTATCGTGAGCGCGCCGCTAAATGTGGCGCCGGTCGGCGTACTTTCCCCGTTCACCGCGTTTACAACGACGTCATACATGCCTTCGGCAAGCGGCACGGAGATATCAACCGTCCACGTTCCGTCGCCGAGCGTGGCCGTGTACGTGTCGCCGCCCAAAGTAACTTCCACCGCGTCGACGCCCAGCGAATCCTCCGCCGTGCCCTGGAGTTGCGGCGTGGTGTCGCTGGTCGTGGTCGGCTCAAAGCCCAACAACGTCGCGGCAGTGCTTACCAGCAATTCATCCTTGGTGGCATCCGCGGCGACATTCCCCGCGGCGTCCGTCGCGGTCGCTGTGACTTCATAGACGCCATCGACCAACGGCTCCACAATCTGGACCGACCATATGCCGTTCGACACCGCGGCGGGAAGCGTCTGACCACCCACGCCCACCTCGACCGAGGTCTCATTTGAATCGCTTACCGCGCCGGTCAGCACGGGCGTCGTATCCGACGTGGCAAAGGCGTCAACGGAAACCAGCGGCACGAGAGTGTCTATGCTGAGCACATCACCCGCCACGATGGTCACCGAGTTCCCCGCCGAATCTTCGAGAGCGAGTGATACGTCATAGAGTCCATCGGCAAGATCGGGAGCGATCGAATCGTCGGGAAGACTCCAGGTCAAATCTCCGTTGTTCACCGCCGGCAGGAGCGTCTCGGCTCCCACGCTTACGAATATCGAGCTTTCTGGATCATCGACCGTGCCGCTCAGCGCGGGGGTCCCATCCTTCGTCACGAGCACATCCACGGTTCCAGTGGGCGCCGTATTATCCACAACAAAAGCGTCGCTTGGACCGGCCCCATCGGATAGATTACCGACGTCGTCCTGCGCCGTGCCGGCGGCGATGACAATGCCCAGGGCGCCGTCGCCCGTGATCCCGTCGATGATCACGGTGGGTGTGGCGCTGGAAGGATCGATGATGGTGACCGTTCCCGAGGCCGAGCCGGAGGCCTCCAGGCTTACCGATTCCGGGAGCAGATTTACAGTGTCCGCGCCGCTGTACGTCAGCGGGAAGCTCACCGGACCGCCCGAAGTCAGCACCGACGTTGGCGCGCCGATAGTCAGCACGGGTGCGACATTGTCGACAGTAACGACCTCTCCCGGGCCGACAGCCGCACTCGCATTCCCGGCCAGATCCGTAGCCACAGCCCCGGCAATTGTTATCGCGAGGGCGCCATCGCCCGAAACATTCTCCAGCGTCACGGTCGGTGTGGCGGTGTCGCCGTCCGCGACCGAGATACTGCCGGCGGCCGTGCCCGTCGAAGTGAGCGTGACTGCCCCCGCAGTCAGGTTCACCAAATCCGCACCGCTGACGGTGACGGGGAAATCGACCGGCCCCTGGGCAGTTCGAGAAATGGATGGAGCGACGATGGCGACTACGGGAGCCGTATTGTCGACGGTAAAAGTCGCGGAGGGTCCCGCCGCGGGAACCATATTCCCCACGCTGTCCTGCGCGGTGCCCCCGGCGATGCTGATTCCAAGGGCGCCATCCCCCGCGATGCCGCTTATGGTTACCGTCGGCGTGCTGGTGGCGCCGTTCGCAACGGATACGGTCCCAGACGCCGTTCCCGTCATATTCAGCGTGATCGCGTCGGGCGTCAGGCTGACGGAATCCGCACCATCATAAGTCACGATATAGCTCACCGGACCAGCAGCCGTCAGGGTTACGTCGGGCGCGCCAATAGAGAGGGTCGGCTCATTATTGTCCACCGCAACGGTCGCACTGGGGCCAGCGCTTGGAGCATTGTTGCCCACCGTATCGGTCGCCGTGCCGCCGTCGATACTGATCCCCAGAAATCCATCACCGGCAATACCACCGATCGTTACGGTGGGCGTGCCGCTTGAACCGTCGCTGACCGATACCGTGCCGGTCGCGGTACCCGTGGCATTCAGAATAACCGCACCCGGCGTCAGGTTAACAAAATCCGCTCCCTCGTAGGTCACGGGGAAACTCACCGGCCCGCCCGTCGTCTGTGTTGTGTCCGGTGCGCCAATGGATAGGGTCGGCGCGGTATTGTCGACCGTAAAAGTCGCGCTGGGGCCCGCGCCCGGCGCATTGTTGCCTGCGGCGTCAAACGCCGTATCGCTCGCGATGCTGACCCCCAGGGCGCCATCTCCCGTGATACCGCTGACCACAACCGTTGGAGCACTGGTCGCTCCGCTCGTGACCGACAGAGTCCCTGCGGCGGTGCCCGTCGCATGCAACGTGATCGCATCCGCCGTGAGGTTGACGACATCGGCGCCGTTATAGGTCACTGGGAAACTCACCGGCCCGCCCGTCGTCAGGAGAACATCCGGCGCACCTACGGAAAGTGTTGGTGCGGTATTGTCGACCGTGAACCGCGCGCTCGGTCCCGCACCATCGGCGTTGTTCCCCGCCGTGTCGGAGGCCGTTCCGCTGCCGATCGTGATACCCAGCGTGCCGTCGCCGGTTATGCCGTTGACGGTTACCGTCGGTGTGCTCGTCGTCCCATCCGTCACGGACACCGACCCGGTTGCCGTACCCGTTGTATCGAGCGTAATCGCGCCCTCACTGAGATTGACGGTGTCGGCCCCGACATACGTCACCAAATAACTTACCGGCCCACCCCGGGTCACCGCGACATCCGGAGACGCGATGGAAAGGGTCGGCGCGGTATTGTCTACGGTAAACGTCGCGCTCGGACCCGCACCCGCCGCACTGTTGCCCGCCGAATCCGAAGCCGTTCCGGCGTTAATGCCAATTCCGAGGGTCCCATCCCCCGTAATACCGCCAATCGTTACCGTCGGCGTGCTCGTCGTACCGTTGGTGACTGAAATCGTACCGGTCGTGCTACCCGTCGTGTTCAACGTGATCGCGCCCGATGTAAGGTTTACGGAGTTCGCGCCGCTGTACGTCACGGGAAAGGTCACCGGGCCGCCCTGAGTCACCGACACACTTGGCGCGCCAATGGAGACCGTCGGGGCGGTATTGTCTACCGCGAATGTCGCGCTGGGACCCGCCGCCGAGGCCGCGTTACCTGCGGCGTCAGAGGCCGTCCCCCCGCCAATACTGATTCCAATGCTGCCATTGCCCGTAATACCGCTGATCGTCACGGTCGGTGCGCTGGTCGTGCCATTGGTGACCGATACCGTGCCGGTCGCGGTACCCGTCGTGTTCAGTGTGATCGCGCCGGAAGTCAGGTTGACGGAACTGGCGTCACTGTACGTCACGGTGTAGGTAACCGGGCCGCCCTTCGTCAACGAGGTACTCGGCGTGCCGATGGAGAGGGTCGGGGCCGTATTGTCCACGGTGAAGGTGGCGCTCGGGCCAGCGCCTGCGGCGGTGTTACCGGCGGCGTCGGAGGCCGTTCCGGTGCCAATGCTGATGCCGAGGGCGCCATTCCCTGTGATACTGCTGATGGTCACCGTCGGGGCGCTGGTTGTGCCATTCGTAACGGAAACCGTGCCCGTCGCCGTCCCCGTCGTGTTCAATGTAATCGCGCCAGAGGTCAAATTGACGGAACTGGCGCCACTATAGGTCACGGCGTAGGTTACCGGTCCGCCTTTCGTCAGAGAAACGCTCGGCGAAGCGATGGAAAGCGTAGGGGCTGTATTGTCTACGGTAAAGGTCGCGCTCGGACCCGCACTCGGCGCGCTGTTCCCTGCCGCGTCGGAAGCGGTGCCCGCCCCGATGCTGATCCCGAGCGTACCGTTCCCGGTGATGCTGCCGATGCTCACCGTAGGCGCGCTTGTTGTTCCGTTGCTGACCGATACCGTGCCCGTTGCGGTTCCGGTCGTGTTCAACGTGATCGCGCCGGAAGTCAGATTCACGGAACTCGCGCCGCTGTAGGTCACGGCGTAGGTCACCGGTCCGCCCCGGGTCAATGAGACGCTCGGCGAAGCGATAGAGAGCGTGGGGGCCGTGTTGTCGACCGTGAACGTCGCGCTCGGGCCGGCACCTGATGCGCTGTTTCCCGCAGTGTCCGAAGCTGTTCCGCTTCCGATGCTGATCCCCAGCGTGCCATTCCCCGTGATACTGCTGACGGAGATCGTCGGTGCACTGGTCGCTCCGTTGCTGACCGATATCGTCCCGGTTGCGGTGCCGGTCGAGTTTAACGTGATGTCACCGGTGGTCAGGTTAACGGAATTCGCGCCGCTGTAGGTCACCGAAAAGCTGACGGGACCATCATTCGTCAGGGTCGGTGTGGGCGCTCCGATGGACAAGGTGGGGGCCGTGTTGTCGATCGAAACCGCGCTGCTGGTAATACTGGAATCGAGAAGATTTCCGGAGGAGTCCACGATTCCCGTCGCGGTCGAAACAGCCAGGGTAAATGACCCGTTGCCGGATACGCCCGTCACAGAAACACTGTACACCTCGGGCCCACCGGAGATACTGGCCCCTGTGTGGGCGGTCCCCGAATGCGCCAGCACCAGATCCGCCAGCGCATCAAACTCCAGCACCGGCTCGCTGAAGGTTACCGTGAAGCCAACGGTGTCGGCGTTGGTGGGGCCCGTTGTGTCCGGAACGATGCTGGCCACCGTCGGAATTAGGTCTTGATCCAACTGATATACGAAAATATCGGTGCTGTTTCCGGCGCTGGCGAGGCTCACAATGCCCGCGCCGGGATCGAAGTCGACGGTGATGGAAAAAATGCCCGTGGAAATGACGCTGTCAGCCGGACTGGTAGCGATGCCGCGCCCCTCGTCGGTGCCGACATTCCCGTAGGCATTGACCCAGTTGAAGCCGCCCGCACTGTCCATGCTCTGGATAAAAATGTCGGACACACCCACGCTGGTTCGCTGCTCCGCGCCACCGCCAAAAGACGCGGTGGATTGGAATACGCCAATGGTGTAAGGATTTCCCGCGGCGTCGAGGGCCACATCGTAGCCCGTGTCGGTCGCGGTGCCACCCATGGTGCGGACCCAAACGAAGGCCCCGGAGGCGTCCAACTTCTGGAGGAATATGTCGGAGCCGCCCGCACTTGTTTCACTGACCACACCTGCGCCGGGATCGAAATCGACCGTCCCCTGAAACGCGCCAACAGTGAACACGTTGCCCGAGTCGTCCACGTCAACGCCGTAGGCCACATCGTTGAGACTACTTCCCATATTTCGGGCCCAGGCCATTAGCCCGTCCTCGTCGAGCTTGACGAGATACGCGTCAGTCGCGCCACCACTCGCCAGGTTGGTGGTGCCGATGCCAGGCGCGAAATCGACCGTGCCCTGAAAAGACCCGGCAAGATACACATTATCAAGAGTATCAACACCGATATGGGTGGCCAGCTCGATCGCGACGCCCCCCAGGCCGTCCCCCCAGACGAGCGACCCGCCTGAAGTCAACTTCTGAACAAATAGATCGCTCAGGCCTTTGCTGGTAACGCTCTGGGTCGCCGCGCCGGGATCCAGATCCACGGTGCCGTTGAAGGTGCCGGTAACAAGCACAGAGCCAGCGCTGTCCACCGCGATACTGGTGCCCAGATCCGCACCCGTGTCACCCAGGGTGTAGCCCCACACGAAGCCGCCGCTCGTATTCAGTTTCACCACGAAGGCGTCGCTTGAACCCGCGGCCGTGGCCGAGGAGACGCCCACACCGGGATCCAAGTCCATCGTGCCCGAAAAGTAGCCCGCCACGTAGACATTGCCGGGGACGTCGACCGCAATGCCGAGTCCTCCATCGCTCTCCAGCCCCCCAAGGGCCAGGGCCCACTCCAACTCGCCCTCGGAGTCAAGCTTCTGGACAAAGGCATCCTCCCGGCCCGCACTCGTCACATTGAACACCCCCGCGGTCGGGTCGAAATCGACCACACCGGCGAAGTGGCCCGTGGAATACACATTGCCGGAGCCGTCGGCGGCCACAGCGCGGCCCGCCTCGGAACTCACGCCGCCTATACTTCTGGCCCAGACGAAGTCCGCGGAGGCATCGAGCTTCTCCACAAAGACATCGGCCTCACCGTTGCTCACGATACTGAAGGAACCCGCTCCGGGATCAAAATCCACGGACGCCTTATAGGTTCCCGCCAGGTAAACCATCAACGAAGCGTCCACGGCGATCGCCATGCCCTCGTCACCCGAACTTCCTCCGAAACTCTTCGCCCAGACAAAGCCGCCGTTCTCGTCGAGCCGTTGGGCGAACACGTCCGTGCCACCCAGACTGGAGAGGCTTGTAGTACCCGTGCCGGGTTCGAAGTCCACGGAACCCGTGAAGTAGCCCGTTACGTGAACGTCTCCATTGTCATTGACTTCAATGGCGGATCCCACGTCTGTGGACGAGCCCCCCATGCTTGCGACCCACGTAAAAACGCCCCCCGTGCTCAGGCGCAAAACGAAAGCGTCCTGCGCCCCGTTGCTCACGGTGTTCGAAGAACTCACACTCGGATTAAAGTCCGCGGTTCCGCGAAAGTAGCCCGTAGTGTAGGGGTTGCCTTCCTTGTCCACGCCGATACCGTTGCCGCCGTCAGTACCCGTGCCGCCCAGCCCTGCGGCCCAGGAGAGGACGCCGGCCGAACTGAGCTTTTGAATAAAGACATCCGAGCCGCCCAGACTCGTAAGGGTCGTGGTGCCGACACCGGGGTTAAAATCACCGCTTCCCTCAAAGGAACCCGTGGTGTAAACATTCCCGGAATCGTCCACCGCGATGCCATCGCCCATGTCGTCGGCGCTACCGCCCATGCCCCGCGCCCAGACGAGGGTGCCCGAGCTGTCAAGCTTTTGTACGAATACGTCGTGGGCACCCGCACTCACCAGGTTGACCACGCCCACGCCAGGGTCGAAATCCGCCGTTGTCCCGAAATATCCTGTTGCGTAGACGTTTCGAGACGAATCCACCGCAATGCCCAGCGCCACCTCGGCGTCCGCGCTGCCCATCTTCCGCGCCCACACCAGACTCCCACTGGAGGACAGCTTCACGATGAAGGCATCGCTGCCGCTGGCAGTAAACGACGTGACGCCCGCGTCCGGATCGAAGTCTGCCGTGCCCGAAAAGGAACCCGCGAGATAGGCATTGTCCTGATTGTCGACGGCGACGGCGTAGCCAAAAACATTCTGGGGCCCACTGATCGTCTTGACCCACACAAGATTTCCCGAAGCATCGAGCTTCTGAAGGTAAGCGTCCGCATTGCCCGAACTTGTCAGAAAGGCCGTGCCCGCTCCAGGATCGAAATCAGTCCGCCCGCGAAAGTAGCCGCCCATATACACGTTGCCGGAACTGTCCACCGCGACGCCGTGACTGAACTCCGTGTTTTCGCTGCCCATACCCGCGGCAAAGCCAAATTCCAAATCTTGTGCGCCCGCCGCTTGCAGTCCCGCGAGAACAAGCCCCAACAACAACCGCCTATGATGATTCCCCGTAAAAAGGACACCACGCAATACATCCGCGACACATCGGAAGTTACAAAAATCCCGCATGAACGTTCTCATTCAGAAACTCCGACGATCGTACTCGACATCGTCTGGCCACGCTAGAATTGGATTCATAGCACCCATGGACAGTTCCCGACGTACCGCACATGGAGGAAAAGCACACTGCAGTGCCCAAGTATCAGTAATCACACCCAACTCGCTGAAAGCATCCCAAGGCTGACAACAAAATACTACTCCCTTGGGACCTATTTGCACAACTATTCTCGCAAACTTCAGGCACTGTCAGGCCTGAGACGCCAACGCGACACGCATCCACGGCACCACAGCAATCCGACTGCGTAAAGCATGAATAAGTGCCTTCGCAGGCTCCAAGCACCCATTATTGCGAGTATTGTCGGCATGATAACGCCAGCGCTTGAATTCCCGTGCGGCAAATCGAAGCGACCATGCGCAAAACCACGCACAAACCCAACTGGGCGGGAAAAATCCCGCCCCGCTCGTTCAGCCGTGCCAGGAAAACCCGGTCTGGACTCCGTACCCGATGGACCCGAAGACCATGCGCAATCAGGGACGCATCATCTAAGCCCACCTCAATCTACAGAGTCCCTTCGGTTACAACGGGAAATCCAATGACCAGCTCATGGCCGTCGCCAGATCATGGCGCCGACCGCCAGGGCGAACAGCGTCAGACCGAGCAGGAAAAAATCGCCCATATGACGACTGATCTCGGTGATAACATCAAACTTTGAACCTGGACAACCCGTGGGCTCCGGTGTTTCACCCAGTTCGGCGCGGCTAAGCAGGCCATCCTGATTGGTGTCGATATCGTCAAACTGCTCGCGGGAAAGTCCGGGCAACTGCGCTGCGGCCTCGCTGTAGCTGAGACGTCCATCGCTATTGGCGTCTGCATTCGAAAATGCTGCCAGCAGCCTTTCCTCGACATCGGTAGGCTCGCCTTCGCCTTCGCCTTCGCCTTCGCCTTCGCCTGCACCTTCACCTTCACCTTCACCTTCACCTTCACCTTCACCTTCACCTTCAC
>JBHEKR010000569.1:0-2636 GCA_041859365.1 Candidatus Hydrogenedentales bacterium | reverse complement strand
AAGTTCTTGGCGACCTTTCACGGTCTACCCGCTGAGTGGCTACACAAACGAACCTTTCTTTGCTGCGCGAGACTTTTCTCGGCAGAAATTCATATTTGCATGGCATTCAAAATCATTGATCTTTTCGCCGGCCCAGGTGGGCTAGGCGAAGGGTTTGCCTCCTACGAGGGTGGCGAGACATTTCAAATCGTAGTGTCAGCCGAAATGGAGAGCAGTGCACACCAGACGCTCACGCTCCGTAGCTTTTTTCGGCATATCAGAGGAGATGAAGCCGCATTAAAGGCCTATTACGACTTCTGCTCCTTGGAAAACTCCCCGCATCCTGGTTACCTGTTTCCTGCCGCATGGAAAGCTGCACGTACAGAGGTGAACCAGCTGACTCTGGGAAAGCGAGAAGACAACCTGATCCTTGACTCCGTCCTGAAAAAGGCGGCTTTGCGCGAGGAAGAAACCGTGCTTATCGGAGGACCACCATGTCAAGCATATTCACTTGTGGGCCGATCGCGAAACCTTGGGAAGCTTGGTTACATAGCCGCGAAGGATCATCGGCACTTCCTTTATCGGGAATACCTGCGCATCCTTCATGGAAGTCGCCCGGCTGTCTTTGTCATGGAAAACGTCAAGGGCATCCTTTCTTCAAAAGTTGGCGGCAAGCTGGTCTTTCACGACATCCTGCGTGATCTGGCAGATCCAGGCCGGGCGCTTGACTTGGGTAGTGGTCTCAAGTACACGATCCACTCTCTTGTCTGTTCGACTTCATACGAGCCAGGCATGCACCCCGATGCCATTGATGCGAGTGATTTTGTCATTGAAGCGGAAAGATTCGGAATCCCTCAGGCCCGCCACCGTGTGATCCTTCTGGGAGTGCGACAGGACCTGGCATATGACGGGCGATACAGGCTGGAGGAAACCAAATCGCTCACAGTCCGAGATGCGATAGGGGCACTTCCTGCGCTTAGGAGCAAACTCAGCAAGGCTGACAGCATTTCTTCATGGATTTCGGAAGTTGAGCGGCGGGCTGATGCTTTGCAGCTGGACGCAAGATCGAAGGGCATGAACGCCCTCGCTGACCGGCTTCGAGCTGAAGCACTGGGGGTTGGAAAGACGGTCGAGACAGGAGCGATCCGGTATCGTCAAAAAAAGGAGCCTGAGTCGCACGATCGTTACCACCGATGGGTACGCGATGACCATCTTAATGTCTGGCTGAACCATGAGTCGAGATCACACATGCCAAGTGATCTAGGACGTTACTTTTATACAGCGGTATTTGGGCGGACTTTTTTTCGAACCCCGAAAGGACATCTGGATTTCGGGCTGAAGGAACTGGCACCAGATCATGCAAACTGGGAGTCCGGCAAGTTCATCGATAGATTTCGGGTTCAACAGTTTGACCTTCCAAGTACAACAATAACTAGTCACATAGCCAAAGACGGTCACTATTTCATTCATCCTGATCCAGGGCAGTGTAGAAGTCTCACGGTTCGAGAGGCTGCCAGGTTGCAGACCTTTCCAGACAACTATTTCTTTCAGGGAACGAGGACACAACAATACCATCAGGTGGGAAATGCAGTCCCCCCCCTTCTCGCAAGTCAGATTGCCAAGATCGTCCGGGCGATCCTTACTGACTCAAGGTGACTCGGCGTTCAGGAACACTGTTTGGCATCGTCTCATTGGCGGTAGTCTCAGGCGACTTCCTCTCCGCCAGTTAGTGCCGACACTGAGACCACCGATTGAAAACCTATGGACTGGAAAAAAAGCCCGCATCAGGTCGATTAAGGGTTCCAATCAGCATTGCACGATCAAGCAATCTGTTCTGTTGTTCGCACGATGTCTCTGGCAAGAGTGCACACGAGTGGCATGCTGCAAGATTGCAGTTGTCCGGCCCCTGCCCAGGACTCTCGATACAAACCGGATCACTTGAGCACCAGCGGGCACGGTCAAGTGCTCGAGCCACCGTCCGCTCGAACAATCCCGGCGATCCAATTCGGACTAGGCCACCCATCGTCCCTTCAGAATCACCGGCAGCCGTATAGATGAGAATTCCAGCCATAGGCGGGTGCTCCTCAGAGAAATAGATACGCTCCCGCAGCGATGACGAGCCGTAGCCGCAATCAAAAGTGAGTTGGCTGATCAGAACGTGAGCGAAAGTATGAAGCAGCACAAATCTCGGCGACGCGTCATGAGCGTGTACTTGTCGCCGTTCAGCCTGTGCATGGAGGTTACGATTCACCGTGGCAAGCCGCTGCCTGTGGAAGGCCCCGTGAATGCTGTCCCAGCGATCAATCTTTGCTTGATCGAAGACCAGGAAGATGCCCTCCCCTCGGACGACAATCGCTGGCAGCCAGTTCTTTCGCTGCCTTGAGATCAATTTCCATCGTTTTTCTGAGTCAGTCGATGGAGTGGCATAAAGGCGGCTGAAACCGATAAACGCACGGGTCTCCCTGAGTTTGTCGAGCAGGGCCACACGCGAAAAATTCGCCCTGACAGTGGACTCGTAGTCGTGGATTGAGTGACTCCGGACGAGTAGATTCACTTTGGGTATTCCCTCTTGGCCATCCCTGCAGAAAGCAGCGTACTCCTCCGATCGAAATGCGCCCTCGGCAACGTCGATGGCCATTGATGGGTCAACGCCGCCA
>JBHEKR010000561.1:0-3869 GCA_041859365.1 Candidatus Hydrogenedentales bacterium | reverse complement strand
TTTTCCGAAAGGAAGTGCGGGTTCGATTCCCGCCTCGCCCACCATTCTTAATTCCACGCTCCTTCCCTTCTGCGGCGGAATTCGCTTTCGTTCCAACCTTTCCCGTTCCCGATCCTGTTTCCCAATTCGTTGATCGAGGTTGTTTGTGATACTTTGATTGCAGAAAATGACCACAGGAGGTTGACCGGTGATCCGATTTGGAAGAGTTGCTGCAATCTGCGCGATTGTTGAGTTGTATTTTGCCCTTCACGCCCTGGCCGCGCCTTCCGTTGCAGCGACGGCCAATTGGCCCTCGTGGCGCGGCCCCGACGGGACTGGATTCGCACAGGGCAACCCGCCGACCACGTGGAGCGAGACGCAGAATGTAAAGTGGAAGGCGCCCCTCCCCGGTACGGGACAGTCGACACCGGTGGTATGGGGCGGCCGGATCTTCATCCTCACGGCAAGCTCATCCGACGAAAGAAGCTTCGCCACGCGCAGGCCCGACAGCACGGAGCAACCGCGTGGTATTGATCCACCGCCGCAACCCCATCCCAAGGTCAATATCGATTTCAATGTAGTGTGCCTGGATCGCGCAACCGGGGCCGCGCGCTGGACGCGAACGGCCCAATCGGTGATTCCCCACAAGGGCCACCACCCCGCTGGCAGCTTCGCCCCCCAGTCCGCCGTAACCGATGGAGAACTTGTCTGGGCATGCTTTGGTTCTCGCGGGCTGCACTGCTTCGACATGGATGGCAATCCGAAGTGGAGCCGGGATCTGGACCCGATGAAAATAAAGTTCAACTTCGGCGAAGGCAGCTCCCCCGTCGTCGCGGGGAACTCAATTGTGGTGGTGCAGGATCATGAGGAGGGTTCGAAAATCCGAGCCTTTGATAAACTCACGGGCGAGCCGCGCTGGGTTAAGGAGCGGGACGAGGGCTCGGCGTGGTCGACGCCCGTAGCGGCAGAGGTGAACGGCGCCTGGCAGATCATCACCACAGCCACGAACCGAATTCGCACCTACGACGAACGGACCGGCGACATCGTATGGGAGTGCGCGGGGCTTACCAATAATACGATTCCGTCACCCCTTATCGGGAACGGCCTCGTGTATTGCTCGAGCAACTTCAAACAATTTTCCATCAAGGCCATCGCCCTCGACCGCACGGGAAATCTGGACGGAACGGACGGGATCGCGTGGTCGCTCGACAAAGCCACGCCCTACATTTCTACCCCCCTGCTCTACGGCGATCGCCTCTATTTCGTGGAGGACATCAAACCGCTCCTGACCTGCGTGAACGCAAAGACGGGCGAAATTGTCTACACCGGCGAGCGGGTGAGCGGCCTGCGCCAGATATTCGCGTCGCCGGTGGGAGCGGGCGGACATCTATACCTCGCTGATCGCGGTGGAAAAATCGCCGTCATCGCTCATGGCGACCGATTCGAAGTGCTCGCCGTCAATGAGCTGGATGATGGCTTCGACGCCTCTCCCGTGGTGGTGGGAGATGAGTTGCTCCTTAAGGGGAACAACTTTCTGTATTGTATCGCCGAACCGTGAATTTGGTGACGAACTCACGTCCGTAGCGTTCATTACATGTGCCTGCGGCACGAATGCAGGCGTGCCGCCTGCGCTCCCAGCCTCGCGCGTTTTTTTTGATGACCCAGGTGTACACGTCAGTTCGAAGTCATTGCGTGGGTCCGAGTCGGCAACAAATAAAACCGCGCGGGCCGGAATCCCGGCCCGCGCGTAAAATATTCATGCACCGCAATCTCAGTTGTCGCGCTTTCGTCGCAGTGTATCGACGATGAGCCGCCTCAGCTTGCTGGCTGTTCCGCTGATGGCCTCGTCCACGCTACCGCTGGAATGGCTTACCGCGATGGGCTTGCGGCCTTCCAGGCGCGCTTCCATCACGCAGCGCTTGTCGTCCGCGCCGGGCTTGTGGCCGTTGGCGTCGCTCAGGTGCACCTCAACGCGCGTTATGCGCTGGCGGAAGTGGGAAAGGGAATCTTCCACGACCGAGGTGATGTAGCTGGCGAGTCGATCACGGCCCGCGATGTGGTTGTCGGTGCGTACATTAACTTGCATACCGATTCTCCTTTTTCGTTCGCGCGCTTCGGGCCCTGCCGGGAAGCCGGCCATGGCCGACGAAGCGAAATTCACTACCTTAATGTATTCAGCCCGCCGCCAATACCAAGCCACTTTTCATGGGGGCCGACGTCTGGGCTGTTGTTACTTACCTTCCATGGCGGAAGAATATTCACCCCGCCGTGCGGCCTTGTTGCAGTTGGCGCGGTGAAAGAGCGCCGCTTGCGCATCGGCCACGTTGGCCTCCTGGCCCGACCAAATTTTGAGGGCAGGCGCCTGAATCGCGCGGGCATAGGAAAAGGCCAGCGCCCAGGGAACGTGCCCGCGATACTTGGCGTTCATGGCGCTGAGCCGCGCGGAGGCCAGCTCGTCGCTCTGTCCTCCCGAGAGAAAGGCGATGCCCGGCACGGAGGCGGGCACGGTGTCGAGCAGGGCGCGCACAGTCGCCTCGGCCACGGCCTCCACGCTGGATTGATCGGGGCAGTCTTTTCCAGGAAGCACCATGCCGGGCTTCAGGATCATGCATCGTAAATCAACGCGCTGGAGCAGAAGCTGGTCAAAGACCGTCCGCCACACGTCGCGCGAAACCGCGAAGCTGCGATCAAGATCATGATCGCCGTCCATCAGAATTTCCGGCTCCACGATGGGTACGAGGCCGCCTTCCTGACACAGGGCCGCGTAGCGCGCCAGAGCATGGGCATGGGCTTCAACATTGCCCCGCGTGGGCAGACCATCGCCGATGGTGATGACCGCGCGCCATTTCGCAAAGCGCGCCCCCATGCCGTAGTATTCCTTCAGGCGCGCGCCGAGGCCGTCCAGGCCCTCGGTGATCTTTTCCCCCGGAAACCCCGCATGATCTTTCGTGCCACCGTCAACCTTGATGCCGGGAATGATGTTCGCCAGCTTCAGCACTTCGACAAATGGCATCCCGCCCCGGGTTGATTGACGGATCGTTTCGTCGAAGAGAATGGCCCCGCTGATGCACTCGCCCAGACGTGGCGTGGTGACGATCATCTCTCGGTAGGCCTGGCGATACTCGATCGTCATGGGAATGTGGTACTGGGCAAAGCGCTTGTCGCAGGTGGGGGTACTTTCGTCCATCGCCAGGATGCCGCGGTCTCCGGCAACCATGGCGGCAGCCGTTGCCATCAGGGCCTTTACGTCCATTTCAAAGCTCCTTCTTTCGGTGCTTATGGACTCCGCAGGCGGCATTGCGCCACACTTGCGGCGGGAGGGGTCAACTCACTCGGGCGGGCCCCCGCCGTTTCGTCCTTCCTGATCCAATTGTACACCAGTTTTCAGGAAATGGGGCGAAAAAGTGGCCGGACGCATTCGCTCGTTTCAAGCGTAGAGCAGCCGTCCCCGAGGCCCCGGAATTGACCTCCCCATGGCGAGTGCTGTCTCGATCCACGACTCGATCACGGACTTGGCATTGGCAAGGGCCTCTTCGTAGGACTCGCCGTAGGCCAGTAGGCCATGCAACCCGCCAACTCTGGCACTTCAACGATAAAGACCTGATCCGCCTCGCTCCAGTAGATGATCAGTTCGTAATCAGTAACCACCGGTAGAACCGGTGGTATGAGGATGGCCACTAAAAGGGGCCGAACTTGACAACACATGCAATTCACTCTGGTACGTTCTAGTCCCGAAGGGACGGCATATCGTAGCCCAGGGTGAAGCGAGGTACGAGCGAACCCTGGGATAACTGACCTATAACTTTTGAATCCCGCAGAGATGGCATAGAAGACCGAGGAGGGACTCCCTCGCACTTCTATGCCGCCCCGATGGGGCTCAAATAACAGGG
>JBHEKR010000499.1:0-8680 GCA_041859365.1 Candidatus Hydrogenedentales bacterium | reverse complement strand
GATGGTGTGCTTGCGCACCTTGCCACCCTCGCGTCGCGATTCGCGCAGGAGGATGGCCGGGGGCGAATTCCTATTGGGGACCTTGTCGATGAACATGGCTTTATAGTATACGAAGTGTCAAATAAAAGCAAGCATAAAAATGACATTTACATGGACACAAATACACAGCCACAGAAACCATTAAACACAAGAACAGCCATTGTTTACGCGGCGAATCCGCGATCAGAAGAAAAATATGGGCTGGAACTTCGGTTTAATCCGGGCCAGTGGATAATGTGGCTTTCGTTTCTCCATAGAGAATTTTACCTTAAGCGGTTTAAGTTTTCAACTCAAAAACCATCGTTGGAGGTGGGTCTTCCACAAACGGTGGCGTAATTTCGAACTGACGCACCTTCATCTTCCCTATTTCGGACTCCACAGAAAAACCCGCCGATGCAGGCCGCCGCGAACGCTTCGACCGGGCATCTCCAGATCGACCAGCACGGCGACGCTGTTCTTCTCGCCGGGGCGGATGAGATCGCTGACGTCCACATCGAAGGGGTATTTCGACTTGGGCGCACCGCTACGTGTGGGCGCGTCGGACTGGACGGGGCGCATCACGCCGTTGACCCAGACCCAGACGGCGGTGTTGTAGACGCCGCCGAAAGTGAGTCGGTACGCAATTCCTTCGCTGGCCGGTGGCACGTCAAACTCGGTGCGATACCAGGCCTTGCCCCAGAGGTTCCAGCTCTTCTCGTCCTGATAGCCCTGGGTCTCCCAGGACTGGGTCACGTCGATGGGCTTCCAACCGGTCTCGACGCCGGGGAGATACCACTGATAGAGTGTGCCGATGTCTTCGGGGTCGGGCTTGAAATCCCAGGTGCGCGGCAGCAGGGTCACGAGGGTCCCTTTGGCGCCCGATACGCGATCCTGGAGCTCCCGATAGATCTTCAGGTGGGTCTCCAGACTTGAGGACTCCGCCACAGCAATCTCGGGCGAAATAGGGATGAGGCCCGTGCGGATGGTTGCCGCTTCCTCGCGCAACGCGAGCATGCTCTCACCGGCGGCAATCGCAGCGGCGTAGTCCCCCTTGACCACGGCCGACTCCATCGCCAGAAAGGCCATCATATGATCATGAGCCAGGCGAAGCACGCGGACCCGCCCGCAAAAGGGCTCGTCCACAGCCTGCTTTGTCTCCGTCGCCATCAGGCTGTTCAGTTTTTCCGCAACGTCCGGCAGGATTAGCCTCCACTGCATGAGTTCGCCCCACCTTTCGTGGGTCTCGGTGCGTTCAACGGCTTTTTCCAAGGTCCACAGATAGTCTTCGATGGCATCCCCCGCCGCGCCATAGAACTGCTGGCAATACTCGCGCACGAGGGCGTCCACATCGGCATCCGCGTCCCACATGAGCCGCGCGCGAACGTAGTAGTTCAGGTGGGTCACCATCCAGGCATTGTTGCCCTCGGTCCAGAAGCCCCATATGCCTTTATCGCGAAACCAGGGCAGGTCATGCTTCAGGCAGTGGAGGGCCGGAAAGGGCAAGTTGTCGACGGCCTTGCCGGGGTCGTAGTCATAGATGATGATGGGGTCGAGGGCGTCGGTCCAGCGCTCCAGCACCTGCTGGTAGTGGATGCGCTGCCAGCAGCGCGGGTCGCCCGTGCGGTGGATGGTGCAGGTGCCGAGCACGGCGGATTGAATGCCGAGGTTGGGCGAGAGCGGCCCCGTGGACTCCGGCGGGCGGACGCGGTTGGCATAGCCGTTGGTGAGCACCCAGCGCTCCGGGAACTCCTTGTAGACCTCCGCAGCGACCTGATTGGCAAAGTGAAACCACAGATCGCTCAGGCTCGGATCGCCATAGCCCTTGCCCACGAATCCGGGGAAGAAACGCTGGCAATTCTTGCAGTAGCACATGGGGTGGCCGTCGGGTGGCGCAAAGCCGAAGGTGAGCATGTCCGGGTCTGCGCGGAAGGCCTTTTTGATCGTCTCCGCACCGATGCGGACACCCTCGGGCTCGGTCATGCACATCATGTCGCGCAGGCGCTCCCCCTTTTCGTCGACCGCATAGATCTCCGGGTGCGCGTCGAAGTACTGGTCGGCGGGCGCGAGCAAGGTGATGGAGCCATCGCCCGGCAGGCTCAGGTCCAGCTTGGTGAGCTTGTTGCGCGCGTACCATTGGGTGAAGTCCGCGCGGTCCTGCTCGCTTACCGGCATCCAGCCGGAGTACCAGATGTCTCGAATGCGGAAGCTGGGCTTCTCCACGCGATCGATTGCACCAATCTTGATGGTGGGACTTAGGGGCAACACCTCGCCGAAGCTACCGGGGAAGAACCAGCGGCAGCCGATATCTTGCTCCAGGAAGTCATAGACGGCGAAAAGCGTGCCGTGGTAATTCCAGTCCTCATTTCCCACCAGAACAAGATCGGAGCCGACCGTCTTGACGAGAATTGCCTCCTCGTTCATCTGCGGCGTATGGCCGGAAGGAATCTCGACGCCGTGAGCTTCCACCGCCTTGCTCCGGCCGACGAGAATTCGGGTGCCCTCGCCCGCCGCCGACTCCTTCACTATCGGCAGGGTCGCGCCGCTGATGCGCGCGAGGGTTTCGCTGAGCGCCTGGGCCGCTTCGAGGGCCTGCTCCGTGGGCGTGTCGGCCACGACGATGGTGGCGCGAGGTTGGCCGCCCTCTGTGAGCAGGAGCTCCGCACGGGCGGGGCCGGCCAGCAAGGCGAACAAGAACACGCTAACAATAACAGCCGGTGTGCATAGTTTCTCGAACATGATTCGCAAGTTCTCCCAAGAGTGGCAACGGCCCGAACCCCCTCTGTCGATTGTGGCAGAGGTCCCGCCGCAATTCCAAGCGCCACATCGCGGGCGGGCTCCGGGCAATCTCCTTAAAACGTTTGCGACTTCGGGGATATGGAGTGGGTGCTTTCCAGCACCCGACCCAAGCGATGCAGTCACCCAGACAAATCGATTGGATTTCCGTCGCACTGTATAGTCCATAAGAAGGGGGCAGGAATGCCCCCGCTCCATACCTTCGCCAACTCTTTAGGTTATTACCACGCATTCTTTACACGATTTCCCCGCGCGGGATCCCCAGGCGTGGACGCCCCTCCGCACCCTTGGTATACTCGCGGTTACCCACCCCAAACGGAGATGGCCCATGTTGTTGAAGAAGCCTATTGCCCGCATGCTGACCGTTCTCGCCGTTCTGATGGTCGCCGCGCTTACAACGGTGCTCTGCTGGTCTTGGGGAAAAAGATCTGAGGTTCCGGCAATCTCGCAGCACTCCAATAAACCTAGCGGTGCTCACGACCCGGCCTCGCCCTCCCGCGCTGAGGCCCCCGCTGATACCCCCGTGGCTTCTGCGGGAAACAGGACCACAATCCCGGAACGTCCCGTGGGCAACGGGGCCTTGCATGCCTACGTGACCGACCGTGCGGGCGAACCCGTTTCAGGAGCGACGTTCACCCTGGAGATGCGGGGAGAGCGTGGCGTTGGGGGTGGTGGAATTCGATTGGAGGCGCTCGCGGATTCGCTTGGGGAAGCGCAATTCCTGGAACTCCCCTGGGGCAACTATCTGATTTCGGTTTTGCACGATGGTCTTGCGGGCTCCGCGAATGCAACGATTGACGCTACCCGACCGGCACAGAGCCTGGAAATCGTATTGAAGCCAGCGGGACGTATCGAGGGTATCGTGATCAATGGAGAGGAGGCGCCAATCGCGGCAGCTTCGGTCTCGGTCTTGGATCTCATGAGAAATAAGGCCAGCCTCCAAACGGTAACCTCGGGCAACGACGGACGCTTCGAATTCCACTCTCTTCCCTTGGGCCTTTATAGGATTAAGACGGTCGCAACGGGCTATGCGCCCGCACTCTCCCCGAAGGTGGCGATTGGGGGGGCTCCGATTACCGTGACGCTGGATCAGGGCGGCCGTGTACACGGTGTGGTGCGCGATGCGTCCAACCGTGCCCCCGTTCCCGGTATCGCTGTGCGTGTCGCCGCGAGTGACTTTCGCGATCTCTCCTTCGAGGCGGTGAGTATTACAGCGGGCGAATTCCTCTTTGAGAATGCCCCCGCCGGGTTATTGGTCCTATCCAGCGCCACTTCGACCCACAGCTTCGAACCACCGGAAACCATGGTGAAGATGGAGTCTGGCACAACGGCTGAGGTTGAACTCCTGGCGGCTCTCGGAGGGCGTGTGACGGGCAGGGTCTACGACACCACTTCTGGCGCGGCGGTGGCTGGCGCGCTGGTGAGGGCGAGCAATCCCGATTTCCCGGGTCAATCGTGGATCTCCAAGGCTACCGATGCGGATGGACGCTATGAGCTGGCCGGGCTTGCGGGAGGTCTGACCCACGTGTCGCTGGTTCGGGTTCCTACTCGCTACGGTTCCGGGGCAAGCGACCTCAAGATTGAAGTCGAGGTCATCCCAGGGGAATGGGTCGAGAATATTGATCTGACCGTGAGTAGCGGCTTGATGGTGTGTGGCGTGGTGCTCGATGAAAAGGGCGAACCTGTCGCCGGGGCAACGATCAGTATGGCCAAGACCGAGCCCAATGCCGACGCGCCTTACCTTTTCGAGTCAACCACGTCAGATGGAATGGGTGCCTTCTGCTTCACGAACATTGTTGTGCGCATGATCGAAGTTGAGCGTGATGTGTTTGAGCCCGAGCGTCTTGCTCTGGAGGCCAACTTTCGCGGCGCGCGGAGCGAACTCTTGCAGTTGCCTGATTTTTCCGAAAGCTTGTCGGGGCTGGAACTCAAGCTGCTTCCCGTAGCCAAGGGCGCCATAGCCGGGGTTGTGGTGGACGATACAGGAAAGCCTGTAATCGCTTCGCTCAGTCTCAGGCACCCGTATATCGAGACTGACTTTGACCAACGTTTGTTGCGTAGCGATGTGGACGGTCATTTCCTTTTCCAGGATTTATCCGCAGGCGACTTCGAGATCTGGATGGCTGCGGACAACGGAACGGGCTACAATGCCGGCAAGAAGCTGGCACACAGCCTAACCCTCGCTTCGGGCCAACGCGTGACGGATTTGCGGCTCGTACTGAATACGACAGGCGCGGTCACCGGTGTTCTCAAGGATCGGAATGGCGTGCCAATGCCTCGAATCAAAATAGAGGCGTGGGACCTGAGTATCGGGGACTATGCCAGCGGAGCATTCACCGATCAGGAGGGCCGCTTCAATATCACCAACCTGGAAGGGACGAACTTGGAGCTACGCCCCGCAGACGACTCGACTGGGGGCTATTGGAGCGTCGCCGTGGCACCTGGCGACGATGTGGAGATTGCGCTCACACCCGATATGTTCGGCGGAACGCGACCGCCTGAACCCGTGTACGTTCTGGACCCGGAAACAGGGGAAGAGATTGTCACCACGGAAGAAGAACTCCCGACGCTACTGGAAACGACAGCACCGGAAGAACTTCCCTGACTTGGGCGAAAAGTCGGTGTAATGAGAACAGCGCCGCTGAAACGTAGTTCAAGTCTCGCACCATTGACGCCCCCGCCCCCCCTTGCTATACTCGGGTTCTCTCACCCCCATCGGAGAAGGCCCCATGTTCCGTATCACGCCGCGCATAATCACCATCGCCCTTTTCGCCGTTATTTTTGTGCTTCACAGCACGGCCCAGGAAACGTACACCGTTTCGGTGCTGACGGATCGCCCGGAGGCGCTTTACGCGGTTTCTGAGACGGTGACCTTCCGCGTTCAGGTACTGCACGAGGGTTCGCCGGTGAGCGAAGGCGAAGTCGCGCTGGAATTGAGCAACGACGGCTCCAACGTGATCGAGAGTAACACGCGCATGCTGTCGTCGGAACCCGTGACGATCACGGGAACGCTCGATCATCCCGGTTTCCTGCGCTGCACCGCCACCTTTACTCCAACCGGCGGTGAGAAGGTCGTGGGCCTCGGGGCGGCGGGTCTGGACCCCTTGAGCATCAAGCCGAGCCTGCCCGTGCCCGATGATTTCGACGCCTTCTGGAACGCAAAGAAGGCGAAGCTGGCGGAGCTTCCGATGAATCCCCGGCTCACCCCGGTTGAATCCGCTGTTGCCGGTGTCAACGCCTTCGATGTACAACTCGATTGCCTGGGGGGTGCGCCCGTGTCGGGATACTATTGCCTGCCCGAGGGCGCGGCGCCGAAGTCGCTTCCGGCCACGCTGGTGGTGCATGGCGCGGGGGTGCGTAGTTCCATCCTGCGACCCGAATTGGCTGCCGAGGGACTGCTGGTGCTCGACATCAATGCCCACGGCATCCCCAATGGCCAGCCCGATGAATATTACAAGAACCTCGCCGAGGGCCGTTTAAAGAACTACCGCCAGCATGGCCGCGAGGATCGCGAGACCTCCTACTTCCTGGGCATGTACTATCGGCTGATGCGGGCCATCGACTTCCTGGCCGCGCAACCGGAGTGGGATGGCAAGTTCCTCATTGTACAGGGCACGAGCCAGGGGGGAGGGCAGTCCCTCGTGGCGGCGGGGCTTGACCCGCGCGTGACGGCGATTGCGCCGGGCGTACCGGCCATGTGCGATCACTCAGGGGTGATCAACGGCTGGCCGCGCATCGTGCCGCGCGACGATGCGGGCACCCCGGACCCGAAGATCCTGGAGGTGGCGCGCTATTTCGACGCCATGAACTTCGCCGCGCGCACCAAGGCCGAGGCCCTGGTGTCGGTGGGCTTCATCGACAACACCTGCCGCCCCACGACGGTGTACGCGGCCTATAACAACCTGCAGGGCCCGAAGAAAATCTTCAATATGCCGCTGATGGGCCACAAGAATGCCCCGGAATGGGACGGGATGGTGCTGGAGATGATCAAGGCGCATGTGGGGGGCTGACACTAGATTGTGAGTCTTGTGGCCGGCGGAAGGTGGGTTGAGCTTCCAGCTTGACACAAGGTTCATTGCATGTGCCGACAGGTGCTTTGGTAGGCCGACAATCTCGGACGGACTACACCTCTACGTGCACGTTGAAAACGGAAGTCTGCTATATGTCAAGCTGGAAGCTTAACCCACCTTCGGCTACTCCCACTCCTTCGCCCCCTTGAGTGACCAGCGATCCCTTGCTATACTCGCCAGACCAAAACCAACCGGAGAGCCCCCATGTCTGCTTCTGTCCCCCGCGCTTTTCTTCACTTCATCGCGTTTGCCCTGTTGACCCTCACCGCCGCGGCGCAGGAAACTGTGGTGGTCTCGGTCGCCACCGATCGGGAGGACGCCCTCTACAAGGTGGGTGCTCCGGTAACCTACACGATCACCGTGAAGAACAACGACGTCCCCGTGACCGAGGGCGAGGTGAATATTGAGCTGAGCCAGGACGGCATCACCCAGGAGCGCATAACCCGCCCCCTCTCGGCGGCCACGGTCACCAGCACACTCAATGCGCCCGGCTTCCTGTGGTGCATCGTGAGTTATGCGGGCGCCGATGGCAAAGCGACGGTGGGCTATGGCAGCGCGGGCTTCGATCCCCTCAATATTAAGCCCAGCCTGCCGGTGCCGGATGATTTTGATGCTTTCTGGGCCGAAAAGAAGGCCAGGCTCGCCGAGGTACCCATGAATGCGAAGCTCACGCCGGTGGAATCCCCTGCGGCCAACGTGGAATGCTTCGATGTCCAGGTGGACTGCCTCGGCGGCGCGCCGGTGTCGGGCTATCTGACCCGGCCCATCGGCGCAAAGCCGAAGAGCCTCGCGGCCATGCTCTTCGTCCACGGCGCGGGGGTGGTCAGCGCGCGGAAGCAACCGACCATCGCGGCGGAGGGCGTGCTGGCGCTGGACATCAACGCCCATGGCATCCCGAACGGACAGCCAGCGGAATTCTATAAGGAACTTTCGGCGGGCAAGCTCAACGGCTATCCCCACTTCGGTAAGGACGACCGCGAGACCTCCTACTTCCTGGGCATGTACCTCCGTCTCATCCGCGCGATGGAGTTCCTCGAAGCGCAGCCGGAGTGGGACGGCAAGATTCTGATGGTGGAAGGCACCAGCCAGGGCGGCGGGCAGTCCCTCGCGGCGGCTGGGCTCAACCCGAAGGTCACGCTGCTCTGCGCCGGCGTGCCCGCCATCTGCGAGCACACAGGCGCGATCGCGGGCTGGCCCCTGCTCGTGCCGCGCGATGAAGCGGGCAATCCCGATGCGAAAGTATTGGAGGCTTCCCGCTATTTCGACGCCATGAACTTCGCGGCCCGCACCAAAGCCGACGCACTGGTGTCGGTGGGCTTCATCGACGGCGTCTGCCGTCCCACCAGCGTGTATGCGGCCTACAACAACCTTCAGGGCAAGAAGGAAATGCTCAACAAGCCCCTGATGAACCACGCCTTCGCCCCCGAGTGGGACGCCATGGTGCTGGAAAAGGTGAAGGCGCAGATTGCGAATCGAGGAAAGTAACGTCGCGGGGACAGTGGCCGATTGGCAAGTGTCGAAGGCAGTGGAATAGGGTCGCCAGCCCAATCGGAAACTGTACCCAGAGAGAAGCGTTGCGGCGGATCCGTTTGTGCATTGACGTTCGCCCGAGGCGGTCGCGCACGAGGAGCTTGGACAGTCTTGTCCGAGGCAAAGGGCGCGACAACGCCGAAGCGCGTTCCGCCTGTGTCGAAATAGGCTGTGTAAATATAGTCATTGCATCCGGCATACAAAGGTTGCTTGCCATCGTCAAGCGGGGTTGGAGACCGGCGTGCCCCCTGCCTCGGACAGGACTGTCC
>JBHEKR010000483.1:0-7640 GCA_041859365.1 Candidatus Hydrogenedentales bacterium | reverse complement strand
ATCAACAGAGATTGACCGAAGCGATTTGGTCAGGCGGGACGCCTAACCCACGTTGACGGGCGACCTGTGATCGAGGATAGGGAGCCATTTCCGATGGGGCCGAGCTGCGCAACCCCAATGGCCTGAACACATTCTGCGGCCTCTCTGATCGCGAAGGCGTTACGGTATCATGAAATCCATACCACACATTTGACCAAGTGACCACGGCAAACACCGAAAGGCCTCTCATGTCCGTTCAACTCATTGCGTTCATCGCCCTCCTGGGCGTGAATCTCCCGACCGGCTCCGCGCCCGAGCCCCTGACCACGCCACACTTCCCCGATGCGCTTCATGCCTTCGTCTGGCGCAACTGGGATCTCGTTCCCATGGAGCGCATGGCGGATGCCGTGGACGCCACGCCGGCGCAGTTGACCGAAATCGGCCACAGCATGGGACTGAGCGGCCCGCCCGCGATCGGCAAAGAGCAGGAGGCCCGCTCCTACATCACCGTGATTCGCCGCAACTGGCATTTGCTGCCCTATGACCAGATGCTGACCCTGCTCAACTGGGACGCGGAGAAGCTGGACTTCGTGCTGCGCGAGGACGACTTCCTCTTCATCAAGTTCGGCAGCCTCAAGCCAAATTCGAAGCCCATCACCTATGCGCCGCCGACGGAAGAGGCGAAGGCTCAGGCGGCCCAGATCGCCAAGTGGGTTAAGCAGGATTTTCCCGACGGTCTTGCGACGCAAGAGCCCCTTTTTCAGTTCGTGAAAACCCTGAGCGCGCCCTTCGAGAATACGAAAGCCGTGCCGAAGGAGCAGCACTTCAGTCCCCGCTTTTGCGCGCCCTACTTCGGCCTCTATGGCGATCCGCTGGAGAATAGCGACATCGATCCCTTTCCGCCGGCGTACCTGGAGCGCGTCAAGGCCTCCGGCGTGAGCGGTATCTGGATTCCCGCGCTGCTCTATCAACTCGCGCCCTTCCCCTGGGAGCCCGAGACGAGTGAGGGCTATGAGAAGCGCCTGGAGTACCTGAACGCACTGGTAAATCGGGTCAAGGCCTCTGGCGTCGACATCTATCTTTATCTCAACGAACCGCGCGGACTGCCCCACGCCTTTTTTGAGAAGCATCCCGAACTCAAAGGCGTGTCGAGCGGCGAGATCACCTCGTTCTGTACCTCCCTGCCCGAAGTGCAGACTTGGCTGCGCGATTCCGTGGCCACGGTGAGCAAGGCCGTGCCGAATCTCGGCGGCTTCTTCACCATATCCGCCTCGGAAAACCTGACGAGTTGCTGGTCCCACGGCAAGGGCGCGGACTGCCCCCGCTGTAAAGACCGTACCCCAGCGGAGGTCATCGCCGAGGTCAACACCCTCATCTGGGAGGGCATCGAAGCGGGCGGCGGTGGAAAAGAATTCTTCGTCTGGGACTGGGGCTGGAACAACGCCTGGGCCCCCGATCTCATCGCGCGCCTGCCGAAAGAAGTGGCCCTCATGAGCGTGAGCGAATGGGACCTTCCCATCGTGCGCGGCGGCATCGAATCCAGCGTGGGCGAATACTCGCTCTCCTCTGTTGGCCCCGGCCCCCGTGCCACCGCCCACTGGAAGGTGGCCCGGGATCGCGGCATGAAGACCATGGCGAAAATCCAGGCCAACATTACCTGGGAAATCTCCTCGGTGCCCTATGTGCCCGCTGTGGCGAATGCCGCAGAGCATGCGCGACGTCTGCGCGAAGCGGGCGTGGAGGGTATCATGCTCGGCTGGACCCTGGGTGGGCACCCGTCGCCCAATTTGGAAGTCTTCTCCGCCATGGGATCGGACACGGCCATCACGCCGGAAGACGCCATGAAGCAGGTGGCCGTGGATCGCTTCGGCGAAACCCTGGCCCCGGCCGCGGTGAAGTTCTGGCAGTCGGTCAGCGCGGCCTACTCCGAGTACCCCTACCACATCGGCACCATGTACAACGGTCCGCAACAGGTGGGTCCGGCCAACCTTCTCTGGGGAACCCCCACCGGCTACAACTCGACGATGGTCTGTTTCCCCTACGACGCGCTGGACACCTGGCGCGTGCAGTTTCCCCGCGACATATTCATCAAGCAATTCACGATCATGGCGGAGGGTTTCAACGGGGCGGCCGATGTGCTCGCCGCCGAAGACGCGTCCGGACTCGACGCCACGCAGAAGGCGAATCTGGAGCAGGAACTGCGCATCACCCGCGCCTGCGCCCTCCACTTCCAGAGCGTGGCGGATCAGGCGGCCTTCATCGTTGCCCGCGACGCCCTGGCGGCAGCCGAAGGCGACGCCAAGGCACCCATCAAGGCTGAACTGGAACGCTTGCTGAAAGCCGAGATTGAAACCGCAAAGAAAATGCACGCCCTGCAATCCATCGATTCGCGCCTCGGCTTTGAAGCCAGCAATCACTACTTCTACATCCCGGGCGACTTGGTGGAGAAGGTAATCAACTGCGAGTATTTGCTGAGCGAGTGGTTGCCGAAGCAGTAGGCCCCGCATTTAAGGATTTTGGGACGGATAGGACCGATAAGACAGATAACATCGGACCTATCCGTCCTATTCGTCGTATAACCAAGGAAATCCCCATGCCCCGCTTAGACCACGTTGCCGTGCAAGTCGCCGACATTGACCGATCCATCAACTTTTACACCGAGGTCCTCGATTTACCCCTCATGTTCAAGACAGAAGATCGCGAGCATGGCGAGGTCTTTGCTTTTCTGGAGCTGGAGGGTGGCAATCTCGAACTGCTGTCCCGCATTGATGGCGAGGGCAGTCCCATCCCCTTTACGCGGCCCGAGATTCAGAAGCCCTGGTGCCCCCACGTGGCTCTGGCTGTCGAGGACATCGACGTGGCGGTCGAAAAACTTCAGTCCAAGGGCATCACCCTGCTCGACGGCCCCCTGATTATCCCCGGTAAAGTCCGCTGGCTTTACTTTGCCGACCCCGACAACAACGTTATTGAGTATGTTCAGTGGCTGTAGGGCCCGCCTCGGCGAAGCCCGCGCGGTGGATTTGATCGCCGGGTACACCCAACGCCTCCAGATCCGCCGCCAGGGTATCCAGCGCCTCGCCAGGTCCGCAGATGTAATACACCTGGTCAGGAAGGTTAAGCGACTTCCTTAGAAAGGCCGTGCCGAGGCTTGCCTTTCGGTAGACTACACCGTCGCCCGAAATCGCCCCGTCCACGGTCCCTTCCGGCATGGTCTCGCTGAAGCACAGCTCAATGCGTATTCCGGGCAGGTGGCCAGCGGCGTACTCCAGATTGGGCAGATACAGTAGGTCATTTTCATCCCGCATGCCATAGAAGAAGGCAACGGGCCGTGTGATCTTTCGATCAATAAAGGTATTGCACAGCGCCACCATCGGTGCGAGACCCGCGCCCGATCCGAGCAGAACCAGCGGCTTCGGGCCAGTCAGGTCGAAGGGGCACGAGCCCTCGGGTGCCGTGAGCTCCACCAAGGCCCCTTTCTGAAGGTGCTTGACGATGTAGTCGGAAAGTTCTCCTCCGTCGGAGACCCGCTGTACCAGGATTCGGTAGTAACGGCCATTCGCGCTGTCGGAAAGATAGTAGGAGCGCACAAGATCCTTCATCCGGCCTTCATGATCGGGATCGGGCACTTCGACCCGAAGTTGCACATGCTGGCCCGGCTCATACGCAGGTAACCGTCGGCGGTTGGCCGGGCAGAGGTAGAACGAGACATACCGGCCAGCGGCATCCTCGTCCACCCGCTTGCGCACCTTGAAGCGCCGCCAGCCGGACCAGATTGGGGCGTGGGGCGCAGGGGGGAAGGTGGCCGAGGGCAATCTTTGCGGTTGACCCTTTGCTCGCAACGCCCATACGAATGCGACAACAATCAGAAAAGCCGCGAAGGCGATCATGCCAACAATCAACGGAATCAATGCCAAGTCTCCCTGCGTCTCATTTCAAAACAAGATAGGCGATCAGCCCTGCAAGGATGACCAGTGCGGCGATGGCCCCAGCGGCTATCCAGGTCCGGCCTGGGCGGCGGGGCGCGACCTCCTGCGGCGTTTCATAGGCCTGGGTCACGGCGAATTCTCCGTGACAACGCCAGCAACGCTCGCTGAACATATCATTGGGCTCACCGCAATGGGGGCAGTTCATCAGGGTGTCATCCCCGTGGGTCGACAGTTCCTGTACGGTGCTTGCCTGAGCGCCGGGCGGCGGGGTATTGGCGGTGACGCCGAGTCGATCCAGCGCCTCGACGGCCCGGGGCGAGGCATCAAATTTCAAGACCAGCTTCCAGGTGTCAATCGCGCGGTGGCGGCGTCCCGCACCCTCATAGGTCTTGGCCAGTTGCTCCAGCAGTAAAACATCGCCGGGATGCCGGGCCACGGCCATTTCCAGCACCGAGGCGGCTTCCGTAAACTGCCCGAGGCGAAAGTGGGTGGCGCCCAGATAGCGCTGCATCGGCACATGGTCCGGCCAGACTCTCCGTAACCGGTCCAGTTCCGAAAGGGCGGCGGTGTACTCGCGCTGCTCGTAAAGCCTTCTCGCGAGTCGCCAGCGCTGCTCGTGGTCGTCCGGGTACGACTCCAGATAGACCCGTATTTCGTCTGCGTCAGCCATGGTTTTTCAAGATCCCCGGATTCTCCGGATGTGGCGTGCGGCGTTTCACCCCCGAGCCACAGTTCCGGCATTATAGGCCCGCGTCGCAAACAGGTCAATGCACCCCTTTGTCTTCGGTAGTCTGTTGCGCTGTTATATCCAAAGGTGTACCATGGGTTTGGATGTCGCATGCCACTGCGGGCGTGGTTCGAAACACTCGCGAAGCAGTGATTTTTTCGTGCGCATGGCGGGTGGAAAGCAACATGGACGAGACGCAAGACTTGAACCCTTCCGAGGGTGAATGGCAGAGGCCGGGTGCGCCCCAGGTTCCCCGAACAGGAGAACCCCTCGCGGAGAGTAGTTTCGATGCCCTCAATGAGGCCGAAATTCTCAAGAAGCTGGCCGAAGACAAGGTCGCCGTACGTCGGCTTACTCCCGACCAGCGCTCCGTGGATTTGCGACCGGGCAGCGTTATTAACCGGCGTTTCAAGGTGCTCCAGCAACTGGGCTTTGGCGGTATGGGCGCCGTCTATCTGGTAAAGGATACCCACCTCCAGGAGCGGCGCGCCCTCAAGGTCATGCTGCCCCGCCTGCTCTCCAATCCCCAGGCCCAGCGCCGCTTTCTCATCGAGACCAAGATCAGCCAGAAGTTGTCCCACGCGAACATCGTGCGGGTCCACGATTTGGGCATGGACTTCGATACCGGCATGCAGTTTTTCACCATGGCGCTGGTGGAGGGGGAGACCCTGTTCCGCTATCTCAAATCACGCGACGGCCAGCTCCCGATGGACGAAGTCCTGAAAATCATGGACCAGCTCTGCGAAGCCCTTACGTACGCCCACCGCTACACGATCCACCGCGATCTGAAGCCCCAGAACATCATGCGCGGGCCGGGCGGCCACATCACGGTCCTCGATTTTGGCCTGGCCAAACTGCTGGATCAGAGCAATCCGGCCCTCTCGCGCATGGCGGTTGGCACGATCCACTATCAGGCCCCGGAACAGAAGTCCAACCCGCTGGGCATTGACAGCCGGGCCGATCTGTACTCCCTCGGCGTGATCATGTACCAGTTGCTCACGGGCAAGGTGCCGGCGGGCCAGTATCCCCCCGCCTCCAGCCTGGCGCGAAACGTGCCCCGAAGCATGGATCAGGTGATCCAGCGCTGCCTCAAGCCACGCGACGAGCGATACCCCACGGCCAGCGCACTGCGGGAAGACCTTGATGCCGTGGAGAAAGGCGGACTGCGCCTCTGGTTTGGCGGGCTCTTTGGGGGCTGATCGCCCTGGCTTCCTCCGCTGGGCCCGCTCCACAAATCTTGATGCAAAATTCCGCGTATTCTGCTAAAGTACCGGGCAGGTCAGCATCGGGTCTGTGGGAAAACAGGGAGGAAACATGGTCGACGTATCACAGACGGGGTGTATCCATCACCCCAACATGCAGGCGGTAAACCGCTGCAAACAGTGCACCGTGCCCACGTGCCACAAGTGCACCGTCGTGGGTCCGACGGGCAAATTCTGTTCCGAAAACTGCCGGAACGTCCACGAAGCCTTCATCCGCCGGTCCCAGGAGATCGTCACTACCGCCCGCTCCACCTTCTTCGTAAAACTGCGCAGAAGGGTGGCCTCCATCCTCTATCTTATCGTCGTCCTCTTCGCCGCCGGGGTCGTCGGTACCGTCTTCTACATCCCGGTGCTTTCGGAATTAACCCTGCGCGTCCGGGGTGTATTGGGTTTTTAACACCACCTTTTCGTCAATAACAAGCACTTATTGGTCTAATCAATTCATTCCGGGCCGACCCGTAGCCGGGCGACCCAACCAGCAAGGAGAGCAATCATGGATTTGAGTGGTTTCAAGTGGCCGTTGATCATCGCGGCCCTCGTTGGTACGGGCTGGCTGTTCACCAGCGGCGGTGTCAACTGGATGTACGGGCGATTTACGGCGGCGGCGCCCGGAGTCGATGTCGCCCAGGACTTGCGGGACGAGGCCGGGCTGACCAAACTGGCGGGATACACCTACCACATCTGGAAATGGCGGGTCTGTATCGACATTATCGAGACCAGTGTTGAACGTTACGGGCAGAATGCGCCAAACTACTGGTTTAACATGGAGCGTCTAAGCACCTGCTACGAGCGCGTCGGGGACTACCAGACCGCGGTCAACATCCTCGACGGACTCATCCAAGCGGATGCCCACCAATTCGACGAGCGCGTGGGGAACTTTGATAACCTGAGTCTCCGCGTCTCAAAACTCAGGGAAATGTACGAGCTAAAGTGAGTAATAACCACGATACGGTCATGGGCCGAATACCTGTGTTGGAGTGCCTGCGCGCCAAACGCCGCAAGGCACTCCAGCTTTTTTTACTTGAATCCGCACGGGACTTGGGGGAGATCCGCGCCGCGGCGGGCCACATTCCCGTCCGCGAAGTGAACCGCCAGGAGCTCGAAAAGCTCGCCGACGGCGGCAGCCATCAGGGCGTGGTCCTCTTTGCCAACCCCATCCCCGTGCGCCCGCTTAACGAGTGGCTCGCCGGAAAGATCGCGCCCGACGCCGTGCTGGTGATCCTCGATTGCATCGAAGATCCCCAGAACTTCGGGGCCATCGTGCGATCGGCGGCCGCCTGCGGCGCGGCGGGAGTCATGTTTGCCAAAGACCGCTCGGCCCCCATAAGCCCCTCGGCCGTGAAGGCTGCGGCGGGCGCCATGGAGTACATCGACCTTATCCAAGTGCCCAACATCGCCCGCGCGGCAGACCAGCTCAAGAAGCACGACTTCTGGGTGGCCGCCCTCATGCCCGACTCGAAGCAGGTGCTCTGGGAAGCCGACCTGAAAGGCCGCATCGCCCTCGTCGTCGGCAACGAAGGCAAAGGCGTGCGCCCCCTGGTGGAAAAGCAGTGCGACCTCCGCCTCCGCATTCCGCTCACGGGCGCAATCACGAGTCTCAACGCATCCGTGAGCACGGCGATCGCCCTGGCGGAGTGCGTGCGCCAGCGCTACAAGGGCGGGTGACCGGATGAGGACGCCGTAATCCGCAAATGAACGCGAAAGCTACGACCGACCTTTATGACTCATGAAGGAATGTGGCACAGG
>JBHEKR010000212.1:0-37874 GCA_041859365.1 Candidatus Hydrogenedentales bacterium | reverse complement strand
AGGCGTTTTGTAGCAGCCGCGCGTGCGCGGTGGCGTCCGGGTGGATGCCATCGGGGGTGATGCTGCTGGGCATCGGCCGCGCGGGGTCCCCGCCGGGGAAGGGGTCGTAGCCCGGCGCCTGGCCTGGCCGCGGCACCAACTGGGCCGGCGCGCCAAACCAGTATTGCAGCACGCCGAAGTTCTGGATGTAGGTGCAGCGGGGCTCGTCCTGGGCGAACTCCAGCACACTGCGGCTGAACTCCACGAGCCATTCATTTAACTTGGCGGGGGCCACGCCGTGGAACGATTTCTTCCACACATACGCGACACGCTCGAAATCGAGGTAATCATAGCCCGCCAACACCACGTGCAGATTGGGGCGCACCAAGAGACAGGTGGCCACGATGGTCTCGATGTCACGGGTAATCGCGGCCCAGCGTTGGCCGCGGCCCTCCGCGGAAAGGTTCTTGAAATCCTCCTGCTCCACTTGGGCCAGGAAGTCGTTGCCGCCAATGATGAGATGCACAAAGTCGATGCTGGGGTACGCCGTCAGTTCGTCCGTGATGCGAAATCGCATTTCCCGCTTGGCCCAGCCTTCGGCGCGCCGCCCGCCCCAGGCCGTCCGCGCGCCCTGCGTCTCATAGGCCCCCAGTCCATTCGCGACGAGTGCATCGTCGAAGACATCGGGCGTGGGGAATCCATCGACGTTTTCCTTCGTGAGCGACATGGCCCAGCTATCACCCACGATCAGGATCTTCTTCGTGCGCCCAGGCGCCGGGGCCTCGGCGAGCACGGCGCTCCCCAACAGGAGCGCCAGTCCCAGCAACAGCAACCGGCCAGTGCGCGCCTGCATCACACCAGCCCCGGACAGAAGCCGTCCTCGCCTTCTTGGCACGCCTGGTAGCCGCCCGTGTTGTAGAACTGAATCACCCGCAGCAATTCGCTCAACGAGATTGCCCAGTTCTGCGGGTTGTAGTCGCTGGCGTGCGGCGCACAATTTTGATCCGCGTCGTTCGGCGCGAAGCCGTCCTCGGTTCCCGCCTGACAGCCGTAGCTGCTGGAGTTGTAGAACTGGATGACGCGCAGCAGTTCCGAGAGGCTCACGATGTTGTTGCCGTCCTGATCGGCGGTGTGCGTCGCGGGGGTGGTGTAGAGGCAGAACGCGAGATCATAGTCCACCGTCGTCGGGCCGACCACATCCCGCACACTCGTGCCATTCCCTTCTGGGCTGTGCATCCAGTAGGTGAGGCAGTTGCTGTCTTCCTCGCCCGTGAAACTCACCCAACCCGTCTCCAGCGTGACCGGGGTCGTCAACGTGAGCTCATAGCGCCGCAGGGTTAACGGTGTTCCGGCGAGATCGTAGGTATAGCTGTCTTCAAACGCAGGCACCGCGAAGGACTCCTCGTACACCAGCTCGCCCGGCAGCCCGCCATCATTGGAATAGAAGCGCACCTGGGTGGTGTCGGGGTTGCGCACACAGGGATCACTGGACACCGTGTTGTGCGTGGCATACCACGCCACGCGCGTGATCGGCTCGAACACGTCGAAGTAGCTATCGTACCGCGTGCCGAGCACCCCCGCCCCGCTGCCGCTGTGATCCCAGATTTCGAAGGGCGCGTAGGGCGGCTGACCGAACACCGCGCCCGGCGTGCACGCCGGCGGCGTCAGGGGCGTGGCGCTCACACCCGGCCCAAGGCAGACCCGGTAGTCGCCGTAGTTGGCCGCGGTGTTGTCCGCGGCCGTGACCACCAGGTAATACGGCGTGCCCGGACTCAACAGGATCGGCGTGCTGTCGCCCAGCCGGGCGACAGACGTGCCAGCAATAGTCGCCCATCCTTCGATCAAGTTGGCCCCGGGTTCGCTGGCGTGAAAGCCACAGTACAAGTAGAGATAAGGCTCTGCCACACCGTCCTCCACCGGCTGCACCGCGGCCACAAAAGGCTCTTGCCCCGTCACGGCAAGTTCATACACGGCATACGGTGCGATCGTGACCGGACCATCAACGATGCCGGGCTGACAGCCGCCTCCTGAAAACGGCGGAACGGAATTGGCCGCGCGGTCGAACACCGGCCCGCCCGCATTGAAGCGGCCTTCCAGTTCTGTGTCGCAAGGGTCGACGCGATCGTAGCCATTCGCGAGGCAAATTTCGAAATTACCGTAGTCGCCGGCAGCAAACGAACTGACGACCAGCCAGTAGGTTTCACCGGGGGTCAAGTCGAGTCCGTCATTGCTCGTGAAGGCCGGGAGACTGCCGTCGCCCCCATTGTCATCGTAGGCGATGAGATTGGCGGTGGGATTGTCTGGATCGAAGGGATCGCAATAGACGGCCATGACGGCATCTTCCACGGTGCTGCCGGTTTGCTGCATGATGGCCACGAGCGGCCCACCGGTTTCGGAGACGATGGGGTAGGCCTTGTACGGCTGCCCATCCTGCGGAATATCCACGGCGGGCGCGTCGCAGTTGAGGCTGGAGGCGGCGGACGAAATGCGGTTCCAGGTTTGGGAGTGCGACGTGAAGCTGCCGGTGATTTGCCGTTCGCAGAACGGCTCGCCGTTGAGGCGCAGGAACAGGGCGAAGAGCGACGGGCCATAGCCTTCCTGACCATCCCGCCACGTCTCGCCATCGCTGTAGCTGTAGAAGACGGAGGCGGGTACACCATTGCTGTTCCAGTCGGCCCAGATGCGGATGTCGTCATAGGCCACGGGATCCCAGGAGACGCCAAAGTAGCGGCGGCCACTGGTGATGGTTTGGGGGGCCATCGAAAAGCTCACGTAGGTCTGAGAATCGAAACCAACGGGCACGTTGGTTTTGGTTTCCTGGGCCAACAAGTTGCCAGGTCCCCCGTCCGGCCCGAGATCGTCATAAACCACGATGTCGAGATTCATCGTGAAATCGGCCTGCGGCGTGTACAACGACACGCAAAGTTCGTCGTAGGTCCAGGGGTATTGTGGCGGCTCGAAGGTTTGCACATAGAGGACGCCTTCGGTGCTGTCGCCGTCCCCCAGAAGTTGGGCCTGGTTATTCTGTCCGTAGAACTGGAAATCGTCGCATACGCCGCCGGTGTCGATGACCCCGGCCGAGCTCCACCCGCACCACACGAGCAGGGCCACGAGGCATCCTCCCCGGATCATTCTTCTCCAGCCACCGATGGCGAACTCAGGCTGCGTCGAAACTGCATGCTGCATGGTAAATCGTCTCCTGCCACACCGGGCTCCCCCTAGCATCGCAGAAAACGCCGCAGGTGTCACGCAATTTCGCGGTTGCGCCGCCCCACGCGGGAAGCGGCGCAACCCATCGGACTAGGCCGCGAGCCCCGGCGCGAAGCCGTCCTCGCCTTCGGGATCGCCATGGTAGGCGCCCGAATTGTAAAACTGGATAAGACGCAATAATTCCGACAGCGAAATGGTCCAATTCTGCGGATTGTAGTCCGCGCTGTGCGGCGCACACGCGACATCGCCAGCGCCCGGCGCGTAGCCATCCTCGCTCGCCACGTCACAATGCAGGCTGCCGATGTTGTAGAACTGAATCACGCGCAGCAACTCCGAGAGCGAAATGGCCCAGTCGCCATCCACATCGCCGCTATTGAATTCGATAGTGGTGCCCTCGCCTTCGCCTTCTCCTTCTCCTTCTCCTTCTCCTTCTCCTTCGCCTTCGCCTTCGCCTTCGCCTTCGCCTTCTCCTTCGCCTTCGCCTTCGCCTTCTCCTTCGCCTTCGCCTTCGCCTTCGCCTTCACCTTCGCCTTCGCCTTCTCCTTCTCCTTCGCCTTCTCCTTCACCCTCGCCTTCGCCAGAACTCAATATCTCAATCTCATCGGAGGTTTGGTCGCTTCCAGTATTCCCCAATGCGTCCGTCGCCTCCACGAACACGTTGTGGAAGCCGGGAATCTGCGCAGCAACCGTATTGTCGGGCAGCGTCCACGTGCCATCACCATTGTTGGTAGCACTGTACTGGACGGACGAGAGCAACACGGAAACCGTAGCAGCGGGGTCGTCCACGGTGCCCGAGAGCGCCGGCGTGGTGTCCGCGGTGACCAGCGCGTCCACGGTCACTACCGGGCCGGTTTTGTCTACCTCGTAACCATCTTCCGAGGATCGCCCGCCATTGCCCTCCCCAGCGCCCCCGAGCCGGTTACCGACTCCACCATAAATTGAGTCGTCGTCCAGTACCTCAAGCGAGAAGGCGCTGTCTTCACTCCCGGTAAAGATGGAGATCCGGTAGCTCGATTGAGAAAGCTGCTCGATTCCGGATACAAAGGCGCTGGCATTCCCCTCGTAGGTGTAGGGGCTGAAATCTGTTGTATCCACGCCGAATACGTCCATACTGAAAGTTACGGTAAACGACACCTCGTCCGCATTCGTGGGGGAAGTCCCATCAAGTTCGATGGACTCCAGCAGCGGCGGTACAGAGCGGGCGACGAAGAGATCGAACTCATAACCGATTGTGCCACCGATGTTGTCATTCCCTTCCCACACCGCAAGCCAGCCACCGCCGCCATCGGAAAGGACCTGCGGCAGCCGGTCGGTATCCAGCGGATCGGGGTTCAGTATTTCGGGATAGGACCAGGTCTCACCCACGTCAATACTGTAAGCCGCAACGATCTGGGACTGGAAGTACCACGTCGCGACCCAGGCGCCGCCATAGGTGTCGAGCGTGGGCGTGAGGTCCGCGTGGCTGTCAAACTGAGCGTCGATATTCAGCCGCTTCAGTTCGCTCCACGTGAAGCCATTATCCGTGGAACGCGACAGGAAGATGTCGGTGTCTGTGCCCACTTGATTGAGCACGGTGTCGTCGGTCTGCCATACCGCGATCCAGTTGCCGACCCGATCCGTGGCAACATAAGGAACCAGATCGTCTCCAATATCGGCAGCCGCGTTTGAATTGAGGGGTGACGCCGAATTCCACGATGCGCCGCCGTCGGAGGACTGGGCCACCATGATGTCCGCGTCACCGGAGGTGTCGTCACTCCAAACGGCGACCCAGTTTCCACTGCGGTCGGTGGCCAGGCGCGGCGAAAGGGTATCGGGAAGCGATTCGAAGCCCGCGTTGCCCAGCGTGGACGGATCACTCCAGGTGACGCCACCGTCATGGGAGATGGAGAAATTGGCCACTTCGCTCGCGACCCAGACCGCAACGTAGTTGCCGAAGCCGTCCGCCAGAATATCCGGGCCCCGGTCGTCGGTATCGCCATCAACGGCGGCGTCCGTGTTCAGCGGCGCCGGCACGCTCCACGTTGCGCCATTATCCAGGGAGCGTGACACCAGAATGTCCATGTCGGCGCCGATGGCGCCCTCAAGATCGTTGCGCGACGACCACACGGCGACCCAGGACCCCTCTTGATCGTAAGCGAGTTGCGGCCCTTCGTCCGCGCCGATGCTTTCATGAAGCGCTTCGACTTCAGACCAGTTCTGCCCGTTGTCCGACGATTGCTGATGATAGAGCAGGTCCGTGTCGGGAGAGTACCAGATCGTCACCCACTTCCCCTGGCCATCTGTGGCGAGGTCCGGTCGGTAGTCGAGAATATCGTCCACCACCGCGTTCGTATTCAATACTTCGAGCGGAGAAAAGACGAGTCTGGGAGACTCGGTGACGAATATCGTGATGGTCTCGCTGTCCGTCTGGTTGCTGTCGTCTTCCACTTCAAACACTACATTGGCGTAGGTGCCTATGTCGCTGCTGAGCGGCGTCCAGGTGAAGTTTCCGGTGCCGTCGCCCTGATCCTCAAAGATGGCGCCCGGCGGCAGGTTCGTCGCGCTCAACGTCACTGGAGCGCTTTCGGGATCGCTGGCGCTGACGTTGAAGGTAAAAAATCCTGACTCGGCAAAGCCGTTCTGGTTTCCGATGGGCGCCAGCACGGGCGGATTGTTCAGGTTATTGACGGTGATGGAAATGGTCTCCGTGTCCGTCAAGAGACCGTCGCTCGCCGTAAAGGTGATATTGCTGAAGGTGCCCGCGTCGTTAAAGTCCAGCACCCAGTTGAAGGTGCCCGTACCATTGCGATTGTCGGTAAAGCTGGCGCCCACGGGGAGGCCGTTCACGGAGAGCAGGGGGAACACGCCGCTGATCTCATCCGTGGCACTGACCTGAAAATTGAGTGTGGTGCCTTCGTTCGGAGCCTTGTTGCCGATGGCGTTCAATACCGGCGCCGTATTGGCCGTGGCGGGCGCGCTGCCGGAGTTCCCCGGAAACTTCAGGCCGATGATCTCGTGGAGATTGGTAAAGTTATCGCCGTCGGAATCGATGTATTCGATCTGGGCAAGGCCATTGGCGGAATCGGGCCCCGCCGCGGAATTCTTGAAGGCACTCCCGTAGGAGTTCAAGGTCGGCGCGCCCGCATGGCACAGGGAGCACCCGGAGGCCGCGATAGCGGTCATGACCGTGGCCGGATATTTGTTATTGAAGATCACCACCTGGTCGGAGTTGGCATGCGCCGACAAACTCGCCAGACCAAGCAGGGCCGCCAGACCATACGAAACGAGCGAGGACGCAATCGCGACGCGCATAGAAGGAACCTTCCCGATTATTGCGGCATCGAGCATCGCTGCCACGCTCGACCGCCTGCTGACTGTCCCGACAGGGTAATACAACCCTGCCCGCTGACCCACATATCACTCCATACGCAGCATCCTATACGGGTGAACCTGACGCATGCAATATTCGGAATTTCGGGGTCGCGCCTGCCGAATCGCGCCCCTTCGTCTTCTTGAGTGGCCAGCGTTAGACCGTGCCCAGCGCGATCACCGTGTTTTTCGCGGGCAGGCTGAAGGGTTTCGCGTAGTGGTAGACTTCGGTCGTATTCGGACCATCGGGATGTACCCGGGTCGGCTGCTCGACGACCCAGTCCGCGAAATCCGGGGCGTTAAAGGCTACGAAGGCCAACTGCAAGCGGTCGATGTGCGCGGGATAGTCCTTCGTCAAGTCCGCATAGGCCACGGGGCCCGTGTCAACCTGGTAGCGCTTCCCGTCCAAATCCACGTTCATGGTCTTTGTCGGGCATTCAATGATGGCGCGCAGCTTCTCGTCGGGACTCCAGATCTCCGTTTGCGTCACTATCGGTACGGCCGCCGCGGTCGCATCGCGGATTTGCTCCCAGCTATCGAGGCGCGTCGATTCGGGGACCTCGCGAAGTTTCAAGTTCGGCGGTCCCCACAGGGAATTCACAGATTGCACCGTCCGGTAACGCTCGCTCAAACGCACCCCGCGTCGAAAGATCAGCCACTCTCCGTCACCGAGGATGGGGAGGAAGTCGTAGTTATCCTCCATGAAGAGATCCTTTTCCGCAAAGGTATGCTCGCTCTTGCAGGAAGCGCATTGGATGAAATCGGTCTGGGTACCGGCTTCAACGTCGATAAGGCGGGTGCGGCTCTCTACCCAGAAGCGGACCGCGTTCATCGCTGCCGTGTTGCAGACGAAAGAACGGCCATAGTCCAGGGGCGTCATTGCGGCGGCCTTTCCGCCCTCCGCCCCGCTGGCCGTCGCACCAGCCAGTGAAAAGGCGCCTGCCGCGATGGCCGATTGCAATAGCTCTCTGCGGGTTGAATTCACGATCGACTCCTTCGTTCGGTTATCTGCAGACCGCAGGCGATGGTGTTCTTCTGCCGTCGGTCATGTCCTCTACGCGATGACATCCTTCACCACGTGTCCATGCACATCCGTAAGGCGGAAGTCGCGTCCCGCGTAGCGGTAGGTGAACTTCTCGTGGTCAAAACCCATGAGGTGAAGGATCGTGGCGTGCAGGTCGTGGACCTCCAGCACGTTTTCCTGAGCCTTGAAGCCGAAATCGTCGGTGCTGCCGTAGGTCGTGCCGCCTTTGACACCGCCGCCCGCCATCCACATGCTGAAACCGTAGGGATTGTGATCGCGGCCCTTCATAGGCTTGCCGTCGCCGCCGAGCTCCACCGTGGGCGTGCGACCGAACTCGCCCCCCCAGATGATGAGCGTCTCGTCGAGCATGCCGCGCTGTTTGAGGTCGGTAATGAGCGCGGCAATGGGCTGGTCGATCTGCTTCGCCAGCGTGGCGTGGTTCATGATGTCGCCGTGGTCGTCCCAGGGCTGGCCGGCGCCATGCCACAATTGCACGAAACGCACCCCCCGCTCCAGAAGCCGCCGCGCGATCAGCGTCTGGCGCGCGTGAACCCCCTCGCCGTACAGCTCGCGGATGTGCAAGGGTTCCTGCTCGATGTCAAAGGCGTCCGCCGCCTCCATCTGCATGCGGTAGGCCAACTCGAAGGATTGGATCTGGGCTTCGAGCTTCGCATCCTGATCGCGCCGGGCCGCGTGCTCCTCGTTCAGCGCATAGAGCAGGTCGAGCTGCTGCCGCTGCTCCGTTTTTGTCGTATTTGCATTGCGAATGTTCTCGATGAGCTTGTCGAGCTGGGTGTGCTGGGAATCGATGAAGGTCCCTTGGAACGTGCCCGGAAGGAAGCCCGCGCGCCAGTTCTCCGCCTCTTTAATCGGATAGCCGCCGGGACACATCACCACGAAGCCGGGGAGGTTCTGGTTCTCGGTGCCGAGGCCATAATTTACCCAGGAGCCCAGGCTCGGACGGCTCATCACCGCGTCGCCGCTGTTCATCAGCATCAAGGAGGGCTCGTGGTTCGGCACTTTGGCCTTGAGCGAGCGGATGACGGCTATATCGTCGATGTGGGCCGCCGTCTTCTCGAAGATCTCGCTCACATGAATGCCGCTCTGGCCGTATTGCTTGAACTTGAAGGGCGAGGGAAAGGCCGCGCCGGTCTTGCGCTCCGTGCGGAGATACTCCATAGGCAGACCTTTGCCCGCGTACTTCTCCAGCTCGGGCTTGTAGTCAAAGGTATCCACCGCCGAGGGGCCGCCATTCAGGAAGAAGTGAATGACCCGCTTCGCCTTGCCTGGAAAATGCGGCGCTTTGGCATCCAGCGGATTCGCCGCAAAAACCGGGTTCCCCGCCAGCATGCTGCCCAGCGTCAGTCCGCCCATGCCCATGCCGCTGCGACGCAGAAAATCGCGGCGGGAGAGGAACGCGTCTTCGATTCGGGGCTTGTGATGTGACATGGGGTAATCCTTATCAAAACAAGAAGTAGAACAAATTATGGCCGCAAAAGAACGCATAGATCGCAAAGATCCTATTTTCTTTGTGCTCTTTGCGTTATTTCGCGGCTAGATATCTCGACTAATCCACAAACATAAACTCATTCGACGACAGCAGCACCTGCGCGTACTTCTCCCAGGGCGCCAGCGGCACGGGCGTGGGTTCCTGGGGGCCACCGAACTCGGCCTTCGCATCCCAGGCCATTGCCACGGCGCCTTCGGCGAGCGGGTCCATCATCGTCACCACCGGCGCCCAGAGGTACTGGTCGCTGTTCAGACCGCCCTTGACGTCGACTTCAAAATCAATCGTGTCGCCCGCCTCCACCGCGATGCCATAGAAATTCGCATCCGACTCCGAGGCGTGGAGGGACCACGCGCCCAGCAGTCCATGTCGGCTACTGATCACCCGGGCCATGATCCCGTCACCTTCGGCCGGTTCATGCTTGATGCGCCCGGTAATCTGCACCTTACCCGATACGGGCGCGGTCCAGCGTCGCACCACGGCGTGGTCCAGCGTGTTTCCGGGGTGCCCGCCTTCGGCGTGGAGCTTCAGCCAGCCAAGTCCGGGATCAGGATAATTCGGACCACCCTGCCACTCGGTGCCGGTGTAGTGGGGCAGCGGGGTGAAGTCCGCCAGCGCATTCGTCGCTGGATCGAGCTTGCCGTAGCCGTAGCTCCACGCCGTGGGCACCACTTCGGGCGGTGGTGGGGGCGTGATGGCTTCCGCCGCCTGCACGAAGACCAGCGATCGCGCCACTTGCTCCGGCGTTGCGGCGCGCTGGTAGGCCTGGCGGTAGAGCCACTCCACCCGCGCGGCATCGGCCGTAGCCACGGTCGCTTCGGCCTTCGCGGCGAAGGCCCGGGCGCGATCCTGCACGAAGGGATTATTCATAAAATACAGCGCCTGCTGGGGCACGGTGGTGTCGAGCCGGCCCGGACTGTGCATGTCGGGATTGGGGAAATCGAAAACGCGAAAGACGCCCGGCAGGAACTGGCGATCCACCCGACCATAGAGGGTGCGGCGCACCGGATAGGGCGCGCTGGCAAGCTCCACGGGGCGCCCGCCCAGACTCAGGTCAAGCTCCCCGGAGGCAAAGAGCACGGCATCGCGCAGGGACTCGAAATCGAGGCGATGACGATTGAAATGCCATAGCAGGGCATTCTCCGGGTCGACCAGCGCCGCCTTCGCCACACGGGGATCTTCCGAAGGCGTGTCGCTGCTCTGGCGGTAGGTCGCCGAAAGCACGAGTTGCCGGTGCAGTTGTTTCAAGGACCAGCCATCGGCCACGAAGCGCTGGGCCAGCCAGTCGAGCAATTCGGGATGGCTCGGCGCGGGCGCGCGGGTGCCGAAATCGCTCGGTGTCTCGACGAGACCGCGGCCAAAGTGCCAGCCCCATACGCGGTTCACAAAAACCCGGGCGGTAAGGGGATTGTCGGCGCTCGCAATAGCGTCGGCCATTTCGCGACGGCCGCTGCCATTCGCAAAGGCCTTGCGATCCGGACCCGACAGCAACTCCAGAAACTGGCGCGGCACCGTGGGACCTGGGTTCGCGGGATTGCCGCGACCGAAGACGCGGGGCGGGGTCATCTCGGGCTTGTCCGCGAGTATCACGGCATATTCCGGCGAAGTTTCCGCGCCGATAATCCAGCGATCGATCTCCGCGTTCAGCCGACCCAGCTCCACGCGGGCGGGCTCGGCGAACATCCACTCCAGATCGACAATCGCACCCTCGGGCACGCGGATGGGCGACCCCTCCGTTACCAGCAACTGGCGGAGCGCCTCCCGCGCGGGATCGGGCAGCGCCGTGGGCGCGTCGATGCCGCTGCCTGACGACGCGGCAAGCAGCGCCTGCCATTCGTCGTCCACACTTTTGAAGGCCGCACCGTAGCGCGCAGCCGCCTCGTCAAAGGTCGTGGGGGCCTCCGGGCCGAGGGCCGCCAGCACCGCAGCATTTACTTCGGGCGCGTCGGCTTCTGAAGAGGCCGCGAGCACCACATTGCCCGGCTGGGGTTCCGCCGTGTAAGAGGCGAGCAGCGCTTTCGCCCCCGTGGCAAACTGCTCGCCTGGAAGCTGCGCCAGGCGATTCCACGGACCAAAAACGGGATCGTTCTCGCCGCGTTGGGCGATAAAAGCGGCCCAGCGACGTACGATGGTGGGGTTCAGGTCTTCTTCGTTTCGTATCTCGTGAAACTCATCGGTCGGCAGGCTGTTCGCCGTGGGCACGGCCGCCAGGTAGCGATCCGACTGGCTCCGCAGGCGCGTTTCCAGCGCGACTTTTTCCTGCTCAAATCGATCCTGCAGGGCCTGCTGCCGTTTTTTCATTTCCTCGGCAAACGCCGCGTATTTCGGATCTTCAATCGCCGCAGGATCCAGCGCCACCGTCCGCTCGGAGCTTGCGGAGAAGACGCCATAGAGGGAGTAATAGTCCTTCGTCGGCACCGGATCAAACTTGTGATCGTGACAGCGCGCACAACTCACCGTGAGCCCCATGAGCCCCCGGGTCACCGTGTCGATCTTGTCATCCACAATATCGGGCATCACGCCGAGGAAACGCTGGCCCAGCGTGAGGAAACCCATGGCCGCCAGATCACTACGCGTGGATTCATTGGTGAGGGTATCCGCCGCCAATTGGAGGCGCAAAAACTGATCGTAGGGCAAGTCACGGTTCAGCGCCTTCACCACCCAGTCGCGGTAGACATGGCTGTGGGTAAACTTCACCTCTTCCCGTCCGCCGTAGACGTAGCCTTTGGTATCCGCATAGCGCGCCACGTCGAGCCAGTGCCGGGCCCAGCGCTCGCCGTAGTGGGGCGAGGCCAGGTAACGCTCCACGAGTTTTTCATAAGCCTGTGGATCGGGGTCATTCACAAACGCGTCGACCTCCTCCGGCACCGGCGGCAGGCCCAACAGTCCGAAGGAAAGCCGCCGAATCAGCGTGTGGCGATCGGCTTCAGGCGCAGGTGCGAGACCCTTTGCCTCCAGCGCAGCGAGAACGAAGTGATCTACTTCCGTGCGGGGCCACGCCGCATCCGTGACGGCGGGCACGCTCTGGGGCGTGGGCCGGTGAAAGGCCCAGTGCTGCTTCGCCTTCTCCATGAGATCGAGGGGCTTGTCGCTTTTCGGAAATACCGCGCCGTCCCGGATCCATTGCTCGAAATCCGCGATCACCGTATCCGAGAGTTGTTCCTTGGGCGGCATCTGGAGATCGGGGTTCTTATAGCGGATGGCCTCCAGCAAACGGGAAGCCGACGGGTCGCCCGCGACCACAGCCGCCAGGCCGGACTTGCCCCCTTTCGCCGCCGCTTCCAGCGAGTCCAGCATCAACTCGCCCTTCACCGCGTCCGTGGCGCTGCTGTGGCACCCGTAGCATTTATCCGCCAGCACGGGACGTATTTTCTGCTCGAAAAAGTCTTCCGGTGAGGCCAGGGCCGTCGGCGCGAGGACTGCCATCGCTGCGCCAAACAAAAGACGGGCCGACCGCCTGTTCACTTTGTAGGTCATAAGACTAACTCCTGACCCATTACTATACCGCATTTACCGCAAATCTGTATAACTTCGGCGACCTCCCGGACCCCACATTCAGTTCCATGGACACTCAGTCCGCGACGTACTTCCTGTATTCGAAATCCTCAATTTTTCCCTCGAAAAACACCAGCTTCCCCGTGATCGACGCGCGCGCGCCCGGCGGGAGGTCGGGGAACTTAGGATCGGCGTGGGCGCAGGGGTGATTGGGATTGCTGACCATCGATAACGTGCTCTCCCGCCAGGTCAGGGCAAAAAAGCGGTCGCCCGCGTTCGATTGGGTGATGATCATGGGCACATCCGATACGGGGTTGCCCCGGGAACGCCAGCCCACGCGATAAGGCTGAGTGCCGCCCTCCGGCAGCGCCCGGGCCGCTTCCATGCTGATCCAGCCCTGATCGGGTGTGTGGATGAACTTATTCTCCCGCGTATAGTCCCCGAATTCCTTAATGGCGCGAAGGTAGGCGCAGGTCTGGAGTTCGATGTTGTTCAACGGCTCCTTCGAGCCGTTGTGAATGTGCAACTCAAGATCCACCACCGTCTCGGCGGCCTTCTTCAGACTGCCGCCAAACGCAATCCCGCTGGGCAGAACGCGCTCAAAGGATATTCCATCCGCCTGTACGTCCCACGGCACCGCCGGGAGGCTTGCATACACCGTCGGAATCGGCGGATTGATATGGCTCAGGAAAAGAAGTCCCTGACTGCTGAAAATCGCCTCGGGAAAATCGAACCAGAGGTAATCCTGCGACGGCCAGGACGGACTGATCCAGGCGATGTGCTCCCAGGGATAGTGGGGCCGCCAGTGTCCCGGAAGGATGCGGATGCCCTTCGCTTGCGTCTCGTAAGTTTCCTTCGGCTGGGCGATGGCGGCCATCGCCGCAAGCAAAGCGGCCGCACCGAGGAAGGCGCGGCGGGAGACGTTGGAACTACGCGGAACTTCATTACGCTGTGCGGTCACGGTCAAGACTCCTCCATTAAGATTGGCGCAGACGTTTACCCAATCCAGTATGACACAGCCCCGGCCATCTTGAAATAGCATGATGTCTTGGACGATAAATTCAGCATATCTGATGGACCAACACGCATATTTGCTGGCGCAAGGTTGGCATATGCCAGCGTATTGCGCAGGTCGCTGATTGAATCGCGCAGGAACCCGCCTCCAAAATTCGCCCTAAACCACCGAAAACAAATAACTTCGGGCTCTTATCCGCCACAAATCGCGCGCTGGCGCGCAGTGTGGCACCAATTGGCACAGCCATTGCATTAAGTCCTGCACGCGCTACCGCACTCGCGGAGCCTCCCCTGCTCACCCAATACCCCCGAGCGTATTCTCGACCGGACCACCGGAGGTTTCTCTCACCCGAAAGGAACCCCCTGTCATGCGTGATCCCATCGCGGCCCGCCCCCCCGCGGGCGAACACCTGACCTCCTGTACGCGCCCAACCGCTGCCGCTTCCCGTCTCGCGCGGGAGCTTTGCGCGGCCCAGGCTGTGAATGAAAGCGGCCGATGTAGACGCATTCCGCTTTCTCACTTCATTCCCGAAACAATGGAAACACTCAAATCAGGAACCGCTCCCATGTCCACCCGCAAAGGTTTTACCCTCATCGAACTCCTGGTCGTGATTGCCATCATCGGCATTCTCGCGGCCATACTCCTCCCCGCTCTGGCCCGCGCACGGGAATCCGCGAAACGGGCCTCATGCCAGAACAACCTGAAGCAGCTTGGACTGGTGTACAAGATGTTTTCCAGCGAATCGAAAGGCGGAGCCCTGCCGCGGACGATTGCCGGCTACGATCGGACTCCGCCAACCAATGGACTGGTACCGGGACCCTTCTTTCCCCAGATCTACCCGGAATACTTGGCCGACATCAATGTGATTCATTGCCCCTCCAACCAGACCACGATCGACGAGTGGCTCGGAGGCTGGACCGATGCGACAACGGGCCACCTGATTCTGGAAGAAATCCACAGTCCGTCCTATCCCTATTACGGATGGGTTACGGAGAACGAGAACGTATTCGCGACGATGCTCGAAGCAACCCGGAAGCAGTTGCAGACTCCCGGTGCGGTTGATCCGGTGGGCGGACCGACGTGGGTCGGAGGCGACATCAGCCTGACCGGGGCCCTGGCGCCCGCGGCGCTTCAGGCCACGTTTAACACCCGTTATACGCCCCGATACACGAATGAGAATGTAACCCTTCCGGTCCTTCAGGGCAATGCGGGCGGCACGACCATCCTGCATCTGCGGGAGGGCGTGGAGCGATTCCTGATCACCGACATCAACAACGCCGGTGCGAGCTCGCTTGCCCAGAGCACCCTGCCGATCCAGTGGGATCGCTTTGGCGCGAACTACAACAACAATCTCCTTTACTACAGCCACATCCCCGGCGGTGTCAACGTGCTTTACCTCGACGGCCATGTCGAGTTCAGCAAGTACCCCGGCGACAAACCGAACTCGATCAATACGAAATCCAACGCACTGCTCGGCCGCAGGGGCTAAAACCCAGCGTCCGATATCCATTGGAAATTTCGTGGAGCCTGGCGTGCCCCTGAATCTGGGCGCGAATCCAAGCCTCGCCGTTCACGACCCGTTACCGGTGGCAGCCTCTCCGCCACCGTGGGCACGAGGGGCGCGCCAGGCAAAGCGAATCCAGCGCCCGAGGGAATAAGCCCCCCGGGCGCGAATCACCTCATCAGAAGGAGTATCAACATGAAGCCCAACACTGTGCATCTCCATCGCTCCGGCCTCAAGGCAAGTCTTTCCCTGATCGCGGTCGCCACGCTGTCGGCATGCGGCGGCGGTCCGAGCGCCCCCGCGGCCAGGGAGACCGTAGCCGCAGTCGTCCGGGGCGAGCTAACACTCCATCAAGCCGCCCGGGAAGGCAATGTCGACGCCCTCAGCTACTTCATCGACGACGGAGCGGAACTCGATGGCTTCGATGAATATGGCGAGGCACCACTCCACTACGCCGCGCACTACGGCCAGACCGATGCGCTGGGGTTGCTGCTCTTCGCGGGAGCCACGCCCCACACCGTTGACGCCTCCGGCAAGACGCCACTCCAGATCGCAGAAGAAAACGGGTTTGCGGATATCGCCCAGGCCCTGCGGGCCGCCGGCGCAATGGAATAACCCGCTTCAACCCACCCCAACAACCTGAAACAACATAACTCCATAACCCCAAAGGAAGTACCTCAATGAACAGAAAGCAAGGTTTTACCCTCATCGAACTCCTCGTCGTGATTGCCATCATCGGCATCCTGGCGGCCATCCTCCTCCCGGCGCTGGCCCGCGCCCGCGAAGCGGCCAGACGCGCTTCGTGCCAGAACAACCTGAAGCAGCTTGGCGTTGTCTACAAGATGTACGCCAACGAGTCGGAAGGTGAAAAGCTCCCGCCAGCCTCCCGCGCGAACTCGAACAACCGCCAGAACTTCCGGGTGATCTACCCCGAGTACCTGACGGATCTGAAAGTGCTCGTGTGCCCCTCCGACTCAAAAGCCGACCCGGAGGGCTTCGTGGCCGAGATTAACGGCCTCTTTGCGACGAGCGGCGCCGACGCGGCCTACGACGAACTGGAAACCGTGCGCTCCTATTCCTATACCTCGTGGATCACAGAGGACAACGAAAACTTCCAGGCATCCCGGGTGGGCCGCGCGGCCTACCGCGCGCAGCAGGCCTGCGGAAACAATTGCAACTATGATGTGGACCTGAACCTGGCCGCCCTCGGCGTCTACCAGCAACCGGCAACCCAGGCCAATTATCCGTACAGCCCCCAACCCCTCGCGCTGGGCAGCGCGGGCGGATCGACGCTGCTCCGCCTTCGTGAAGGTGTGGAGCGCTTCCTGATTACCGACATCAACAATGCGGGCGCCAGCGCTCGGGCGCAGAGCGTCATTCCGATTCAGTTTGATACCTTCGGATCGAATCCCTCGGGCTCCGGCTCCAACAGTGTCCAGTCCTTCAACCACCTGCCCAGCGGCAGCAATGTCCTTTACCTCGACGGACACGTTTCGCTGCTGAAGTACAAGTCCGGCCCGAGCGGCGACTACCCGCTCACCGAGTTCGTCGCTTCCTGGGGCCTTGGCGGCACCGCTCGATAAATGGTGAGCGAAATCCCGGCGAGTCCGAAAGGACTCGCCGGGGGCTTGACCTGGTGTTGCAGGGACAGCAGCGACAACAGAAACTGAGAGCCCGTAGCCCTAATCCTGCTGTACCTGCCGTCCCTGTCACCTCACTCCAGCCCTTTCACAACGTTGAAACCCCAGCCCCGATTCACGATACTTAGAATCCACCGAAGGAGAGTTCCATGCCGATAACGCCCCGTCCCTTCTTGCTCGCGCTGGCTCTGGTCCTATTGGCCCTGGCCGCCTGGCGCGCCACGGCCCAGCCCCGCGACGCCGACGCCCCGAAGAAACCCCAGCCCAACATCATTTTTATTCTCGCGGATGATCTGGGCTACGGCGATGTCGGCGTCTTCGGCCAGGAAAAGATCAAGACGCCGAATATTGATCACCTCGCCGCCGAGGGCACACGCTTCACCAGCGCCTATGCCGGCCATGCCGTCTGTGCGCCAAGCCGTAGCGTGCTCATGACCGGACAGCACACGGGCCACACCCGCATCCGCAACAATTCCGGACAGAACGCCCCGAAGCACGACGGCCAGGAGGGGCGCATACCCCTCCATGCCGATGACTTCACCGTGGCGCAATTGCTGAAGGAGGCGGGTTACCGCACGGGCATCGCGGGAAAATGGGGCCTGGGTGAGCCGGGATCGACGGGCCTTCCGAACGACCATGGCTTCGACGAGTGGCTCGGCTACCTGAATCAGGATCATGCGCCCGACTACTACACGGATTTTCTCTGGCGCAACAAGGAGAAGCAGCCCATCCCCGAGAACGCAAACGGCGCGCGGGTAAAATACTCCTGCGATCTCTTTGCCGATTTCGCGGAAACGTTCATCCGCCAGGAAGCCGGCAACCCTTTCTTCCTGTATCTGCCCTTCACCACGCCCCATTCGAAGATTGAAGTACCGGACCTGGGCGAATACGCCAACGAAAACTGGAGCGAGGAAGAAAAGACCCTGGCGGCCATGATCACGCGCCTCGACGGCTATGTGGGACGCGTAGTTTCGCTGCTGAAGGAGCTCGGCCTCGAAGAAAACACCCTCATCGTCTTCGCCTCTGACAACGGTGCGTCGGGCTCGTCCCACGAGTTTTTTCAGCGCTCCGGCCCGCTGCGGGCAAAGAAAGGCGCGCTTTACGAAGGCGGTATCCGCACCCCGGCCATCGTGCGCTGGCCCGGCAAGGTGCCTGCGGGAATCGCGAGCGATGTGCCCTGGTATTTCGCCGATTTTCTGCCCACGGCAGCCGCTCTGGCGGGCGTGCGCCCTCCCCAGAACATCGACGGGGTCAATGTGCTCCCCACGCTTTTGGGCGGTGTACAGCCTTCGCTCCAGAGCCGCTTCCTCTACTGGGAAACCCACGACGGCGGCGCGCTGGCCCAGGCTGTTCGCTGGGGCCAATGGAAGGCCGTGCGCTATGGTATCCACGAGCCCCTGGAGCTGTACAACGTGATCCAGGACCTCGCGGAGACAAAGAATGTCGCGGCGGACCACGCAGATGTGGTCACCCGAATCGAAACGTATCTCGCAACCGCCCGCACCGATTCCGCACCCTACTATCCCAGTGACCTGACAAAACGCCAGAACAACCGCTACGATGACCTGAGCGTGCCCGATGGCGCGTCACGACGCTAGTTGATCGCAAGGAACAGTCATGAGACACAAAATTTCACGCCGCGATTTTATACAACAAACCAGCACGCTCGGCCTTTCCGCAGCCGCTTTCGGGATTCTCTCCCGCCGGGCAAGCGCCGAGACTGGCCGCAAGCCCAACATTCTGCTGTTCTTTCCCGATCAGCACCGCCCCGACTGGAGCAGCCTCAACGCGGCCCTGCCCGTTCGCACGCCGAATTTCGAGCGCATCGCGCGCACCGGCACGCACTTCACTCAGACCATCTGCCCGGCACCAGTCTGCGCCCCATCCCGGGCCTGCCTGGCACTCGGAAAGAACTATGACCGAACCGGTGTGCCCTCGAACGGCGAGAATGTCGCCGACGGCGCGGTCACCTTCTACGCGCGACTGCGCGATGCAGGCTATCGCGTGGGCGGCGTCGGGAAATTCGACCTGCGCAAAGGTGCCAGCGACTGGGGCGTGGACGGGCATCACATAGTCAATGGACACAGCTATTTTGAAGAATGGGGCTTCACTGACGGAATCGACAGCGAAGGCAAGAACGCCAGCCTGCTGAAGATCGTCAATCGCGACGATCCCGCAACGGCCCGGGGTGAATCGCCCTACAATCACTATCTGACCCAGCGCAACGACGGTTCGCTTCAGCGCTATCTGGAGTGGAACAAGCGCCAGAAAGATCATAAGCCCAACGGTTATGCCTACACCGAGCCGGTGGACCTGGCCGACGAAGCCTACAATGATAACTGGGTGGGTCGGAACGGGCTCGGACTGATCGAGAACTTCCCCACGAATCAGCCCTGGTTTCTCCAGGCCAATTTCCCGGGACCGCACCCGCCCATGGACATCACCTTCAGCATGGCCGACTGGTACCGGGGCACGGCCTTCCCCGGCCCCCACAAGAACGACGAACTCTCGCCGGAAAAACATATGGAAATCCGACGCAATTATTCCGCCATGGTGGAAAACATCGACCGCTGGCTGGGTCGCTATCTGGAGGCGATCGAGAAGCGGGGCGAGCTGGAGAACACCATCGTCGTGTGGAGCAGCGATCACGGTGAGATGCTGGGCGACCACAATCTCTGGGGTAAGTCCGTGCCGTTTCATCCGTCGCTGAGCGTGCCCCTGCTCGTTTCCGGACCGGGCATTCGCCAGGGCCACAAACAGGCGGGTCCTACGACCACCCTTGACCTGACGGCCACCTTCCTGGATTATGCCGGCGCCGCCCCCCTCGCCGATGCGGACAGTCAGACACTTCGTCCCATTCTGGAAGGTAAGACCGACATTGGCCGCAGCCATGTGGTTTCGGGCCTGCACAACTGGCGCCTCGCCTTTGACGGCCGCTACAAGCTCATTCGCGGTTATGATGGGACCAAGGGCGCCGACAAGTCGTACCCGGTGGAAGGTGACGCGCCCCTTCTGCTCTTCGACCATCAAACGGACCCGCTGGAAGATCGCAACCTGGCCGCGGATCGCCCCGAAGAAGTCGCGCGACTGGCCAGGTTACTACCCCTGGCCGCCGCACAGGCGACAACCTGATTTAAGAAAACGCTAAAGGGTGCCACGCGATTCGGCGTTACCGGATCGCGTGGCACGTCCCGGAGTCGCACTGCTCATTGCAGTGCATTTTGCAGTAGATATTGACCCTTCGTTAACCCATCGGGATAGACTTCATGATTGCAGTACGCAAAATCTCATCCGCCCTGGCGCCAGTGCTTCTATTGCTCGCGGGCGCGTCGACCCAGGCCCAGGCCCTGCCCGCTTCCGGTGCGGAGCTCCAGGGACTGATCGACGCGGCGCCGGACTACGGTATCGTAGCGGCGGATCGCAATGCGCCACTCGTCCTTTCCACGCCGCTGATTATTCGCAAGCCCCTGACCTTGCAGGGGCTCAATGCGGAACTCCCGGCGGGCCTGGGCAAGACGCCCCTCGTCGCAATTGAGGCCGATGGCGTGAGCGTTACCGATTTCGAACTGCGCGGCAATGCCGACAGCGTGGATCAGAAGGACCGGAATGCGCTGCTGGAAATTCGGGGCAGCAATTTTCGCATCGAGCGCGGCACCTTCCTCAACAGCGCCAAAGACGGTATTATGGTGGACGGCGCGGGTGTGCCCGACAAAGACATCGTGGGCGGCGTCATTCGCGATATCGTGGGCCGGGGCAACATACGAGATCTCGTATCCATCGGCGGCGGCGGCGAACATGGCCGACGGATTCGCAATGTGCTGGTGGACAACGTTCGAGGCTATGACAGCAAACTGCGGGGCGCCGTTGAGGTTAGCGACGGCACGGAGAACATCACGGTCCGGAATGTATACGCCGAAAACAGCGTGTATGGCGTGGACGTGCAGGACCACGGGAAGCCTCTCCAGATCAACACCAATATCCGGATCGAAGGCGTAACCGCCGTCGACTGCACCCACATCCTCCGCACGGCGAATCGCCCCCACGGCCATGCGGGCCTCACGATTCGCGATGCCGTGGGCGTGCGCTGCGCGATGCCTCTCAAGATTTCCAACACCCGGGACGTGACCTTGGAAAATGTGAGTATTGCGGAGCATCCCGCCGGGGATAAGCCGCCCATCGCCATTACCAATTCAGATGGCGTCTCGATTCGCGATGTCGTAATTCGAGACAGCGCCCATGAAGGGACGGGCCTGCTGATCGAAAATACCGGCGATGTCCGCATCGATGGCCTGGCGCTGTTGGGTGATGGCAATACTCTCGCGAATGCGCTGCGCTACCGCATCACGGAGGATGGGAGCTTTGCGGGCCTGCGCGTGCAAGGTGTGGCGGGCGTCACCACGGGAGCCGGAATCTTCCTGGAGAAGGGAAGCGAGAAGTCGGCGCTGACCGATGTGGTTATCTCTGGCAATGCGGCCACTGTGGAGGACCAGTTCCATGGCCCTCGAACCACCATCGAAAGCAACACGGAAGCCAAACCGGCACCCGCGCGATTTGTCCAGGGCGACGCCTGGAAGCGCCACGTCATCGACGATACCACCGAAGGCGCGGATGGTACGCGACTGGCCGATTTCAATGGCGACGGGCTTCTCGACATTGCCACGCCCTGGGAGCAGGGCGGTGTGGTCCGGGTCTATCCCCATCCCGACACAGACCACGTGCGGGATCCCTGGCCCGCTGTTACCGTGGGCACGGTGAAAAGCCCGGAAGATGCGGTCTTTCATGATCTCGATGGCGACGGCGCGCTGGACGTGATCAGTTCCACGGAAGGCGAGGAGAAGGCGCTGTTCATTCACTGGTCGCCCCTGGAGCCCGCGCAGCGCCGGGATGGCTCCGCATGGCAAACCGTGACGCTGCCCCAGAGCCTCGGCAAGCAGTGGATGTATGTGGCGCCCGCTCAAGTGGATGGGCAGAATGGCCCGGACCTCGTGGCTGCCGGCAAGAATGAAGACGCCTGGATCGGCTGGTTTCAGGCACCGGCCGACCCGCGCAATGCCGAAGGCTGGCAGTGGAAGCCCCTGCGTCAGGCGGGCTGGGTCATGTCGATCGTCAATGTGGACCTGGACGGCGATGGCGATCTCGATATCCTCTACAGCGACCGACGCGGAGAAAATCAAGGCGTGTGGTGGCTCGAACACCCCGGCGAGGCGGGCGTTGATGGCGAATGGGCGCACCACGCTATTGGCGGGCTCAAGCGCGAGGCCATGTTTCTCGATGTGGGCTATCTGGATGCCGATGGCGTGCTCGATATCGCAGCTGCGGTGCGCGATGGCGGAATCTTGCTCTTCTCGCGACCGTCACTGGGCGCGGCGTGGACCGAGAAGGAAGTTCCGCTGCCTGCGGACGTGGGTATCGCGAAATCCGTGAGTATTGCCGATGTGGACGGCAACGGCCACAACGATCTGGTGGCGAGCACGGTTGAAGCGAAGAACAAGCACGCGATCTTCTGGCTGGACGGCACGCCCGGCGCACACTGGGTACCGACGGATATCAGCGGTCTGGAAGGCACCAAGTTTGATCGCGTGGAGGCGCTTGATGTCGATGGTGATGGTGACCTCGACATGATCTCCAGCGAGGAAGTGGAGCGGCTCGGCGTGTTCTGGTATGAGAATCCGCGCCTCGGCTCGATTGGGGAACCGGGCGATCCGCCATTCTCACCCCTCGTCGGACAGAGGCTGGTCCCCACGGATGTGGACTGGGAGCACCCAGTCTATTCAACAAGCTTCGACGATCCCGCGGAATTGAGCCGCTGGGTATTGGAGGGGGGTAAGCGTGCGGCAATCGAGGGCGGCCATCTCGTGTTGGAGAGTACGCCTCCTGTTGAGGGCGAGAAGAGCGATCACCTGGTCTTCTGGCTGAATGAAGTGTTCCCGGCGGACTTTCTACTGGAGTTTTCCATCCGGCCGAAGAACCGGAAGGAGGGCCTTGCCATCGTATTTTTCAATGCACGCGGCATCAACGGCGAAAGCATTTTCGACCCTTCGATCAAGCCACGCGATGGCGTCTTCAAGCAGTACCACAGCAGCGATCTGAACAATTACCACATTTCCTACTGGGCGGGGCTTCGCGGCACGGCGAACATTCGCAAGAACGCGGGCTTCAACCTCGCGGCCACGGGGCCGGATCTCGTAACCGGTGGCGCGGCGGATGCCTTTCAGACCGTGAGAGTCTACAAACGTGGCGGGAGCATTCGGCTGATCGTGGACGACGTTATTTCCGCCGCGTGGGATGACGACGGCGTCACGTACGGGCCCGTGCATACCAATGACGGCTGGATCGGTCTGCGCCAGATGGAGCACGCGATTCGCTGCGAATACGACCACCTGAAGCTGTATCCCCTGCTGCCGTAGGGACAGCGTCGCCGCGTGATGTGGTGCGCGAAGTCAATGATTTGCTATTTCGTAGACGCACACGAGGGGGAATGTTCGCGACCGGCGGGGCTGTCGTGTGCGAGGTGTGCCAGCACATGTAGAAAATCCTCGTATCGCGAAGACGACGACCTCATCGTCTCTGAATTTTCAGACGCTCGCATTTTCATTGTCGGAGTCACGACGCCAAACGACAGGACAGCCGCGCCGGTCTAGATCTACTTTGCCCGGCCTCGTAAATCTGGGAAACCCACAGCGTAGGCACCAAGTCGAGTCATGTGGCGCCGCTGTCCCTGCGCGTCCTACCCTACGCGTCCATCCCGCTCAGGTAATTGAGCTGTCCGTTGCTGTCACCCAGTTTGTCCGTGGGGCAGCCCGCGTATTCGAGCACATTGAGATAGAGGTTGGTCATGGGCGTGTCGGGCGCATACTTAATGTGGCGGCCCGTTTTGATCTTGCCGCCCGCGCGCCCCGCGATGAGTACGGGAAGATTATTGTGGCTGTGAGCATTACCATCGCTGATGCCGCTGCCATAGACGATTACGGAATGATCGAGCAGCGAACCATCGCCATCCTGGGTCGATTTCATCTTCTCCAGGAAGTAAGCGAATTGCTCCATGTGGTAGCGGTTGATCTCCCGAAGTCCGGCGATTTTGGCTTCATCGTTCAGGTGATGACTGATTTCATGGTGACCACCGGAAACACCCACCTCGCGGTAGGCCCGGTTGCTGCCTTCCATCCCCATCATGAAGGTGCTCACGCGAACCTGATCGGTCTGATAGGCCAACACCTGCAGGTCAAACATGAGTCGCGCGTATTCCGCGTAGGTCTCGGGCGCGCTCTCGGGCACGGCCAGGTCGGGCGCTTTGTCGGCCACGTGGGCCTCGTTCCATTCGATCTGTCGCTCCACCAGCCGGATGGCATAGAGGTACTCGTCCAGCTTGCGACGATCCGTCGGGCCGAGGTTGCGCTGGAGGGCGTGCGCATCGTCCATGACCAGATCCAAGATACTGCCCCGATAGTGCATGCGCTTCGCCAGCGCTTCCGGGCTCAACTTCTTGTCCTCGCCGCCAAAGAGCCGCTCGAACACCGCCCGGGGCTTGCCCTCGGCCGGGTTCGGCGTGGTCTCGGTGCGCCACGAGATGCTGTTGGAGTAGGCGCAACTGTAGCCCGAATCGCAGTTGCCCGCAAGCCGCCCCGGCTCCACCGTAAGCTCCAGGGAAGGATAGCGGGTGTTCTCGCCGAGGTGCTTCGCGGCGATCTGGTCGACCGAGATGCCGTTGCGGATATCCGCGCCCGCCGTCTTGTTCGGGTGCACGCCCGTTAGAAAGGCCGCCGAGGCCCGCGCGTGATCACCGCCACCGTCGCCCAAGGCGCGGGCGTTAAGGTGGGCGAGCTCGGAAGCCACAATGACATCACCGCGATGGGTCTCGATGGGCTCGAGCGTCCGGGGAAGGACGAAGTCCACCCCTTCCGCCGCCGGGGTCCACTGATCCATCACCACGCCGTTGGGCACGTACACGAAACCCAGGCGAATCGGCGCCGTGGCCGCCTGCGATGCAAAGGCCCGTGCGGGCGCCATGGCGTCCAGCAGGGGAAGCGACAGGGCAGCGCCCATGCCGCGCAGGAAGGTGCGACGATCAAGATGCTTCTTCGTCAGGTAACTGCTCATGATGCCTCTGCTTCGATTTCTTGCCTGGTGAAAGGCAAACTCCGCACGATCTCGTAGACCAGCGCGGAAAAACGATAGTCGTTCTGCTCGACACCCGCCACGATGCCGTCGATCACGGGGGTGTCAAAATCTTCGACACCCCGGCCCAGTGCATAGGTTAGCATTTTTTCCGTCAGGCAGCGAGTAAAATCGGTCTTGCGCTCCAGCAGCACCTTCTTCAGTTCGCCCGGCCCGGCGAAAGTCTTGCCATCGGGCAGCACGCCGGAAGTATCCAGCGACTGGCTATTGTCCTCCGTGCGCCACGCGCCAATGGCGTCGTAGTTTTCCAACCCGAAGCCCAGGGGATCCATGCGGTTGTGGCAACTCGCGCAGCTCGGGTTTTCCCGGTGCATCTCCAGCTTTTGGCGCAGCGTGGCGCTGGAGTCGATCTTGACCTCGTCCAGTGGGGGCACGTCCGGCGGGGGCGGGGGCGGTGCGGAGGCCAGCATGTTTTCCAGCACCCACAGGCCACGAATCACGGGCGACGTGCGCGTGGGCAGCGAAGTCACCGTCAGCACACTCGCCTGGCCCAACAGGCCCCCGCGCACATTGGGATCCACGCTGACCCGCTGAAATTCCGGTCCCGCGATGCCGTCGATCCCATAATGTTTGGCCAGCGCTTCGTTCACATAGGTGTAGTCCGCATCGATAAATTCGAGCAGGCTGCGATCTTCTTTCACCACCGATTCAAAAAACAGGTTGGTCTCCGTGGCCATGGACTCGCGCAGTTCGTCGGTGAACTGGGGGAACTTGCCCGGATCGGGATCGACCCGCTTCAGGTTGCGAATCTGCAGCCACTGGCCGCCAAAATTTTCGGCCAACGCGCTCGACCGGGGATCGCGCAGCATCCGGCCCACCTGGTCACGCAGGGTGCGCGGATGACGGATCGTGCCGTCCTGGGCGCACGCCATCAAGTCATCGTCGGGCATGCTGCTCCAGAGGAAGTACGAAAGGCGGGAGGCATAGTCATAATTAGCCACGCGGAAGTCCGCCTCGGGACCCTCCGAGCCCCGCGCCCCCTCCACGCGGAAGAGAAAGTGGGGCGACACGAGCATGGCCTGCAGGGCCAACTCCAGTCCCTCGCTGAAGCCGTCGCCGGAGTCGATGGCCAACTGGTACAGCGCGTCAAGCTTTTCGAGCTCGCCCTTCGACACCGGACGCCGGTAGGCGCGGGGAGCCAGCGTCTTGATGATACGCGCGGCACAACGGGCGTTGTGCTCGGGGATGGCATGATTACAAACCAGAATGCGGCGGTTCGCGGGCGAGACTTTGCCGTAATCCGCAATCTCCCGGGCTAGCGCATCCCCAACGATTTCCTCCGCCACATCGAGATACTTTTCCGCGAGCATGGGCGACAGGGTGAGGACATCGCCGATATTGTCGAAGCCGTAGCCCGTATCATCCGGTGGGAAGGCCTCGGCCGGGGTCGATTCAACACCCAGCAGGTCACGCACGGTGTTGTTGTATTCCACCCGGTTCAGGCGGCGCACCGTAACGCGCCCGGCGGTGGGTTTCATAGCGGCAAGCTGCAGCTCGCGCTGTTGCTGGAGTGCGGCGACGAAACTTTCGACTTCGGCGGGCTCCGGTTGTTTCTTGGGCGGCATTTCGCCCGTGGACACCACCTGGATGATCTTGTCGAGGAGTTCCAGATCGTTAATCGAGCCGTGGGCGGTGATCATAGCCTCAAAATCGAGTCCGCCCTTCTGCACGTCGGCCCCATGGCAGTCATAGCAGTGCTTCTCGAAGAATCCGGTGGAGGAAATCGCGGAGGCGGACAGCTCCGGTGGTGCGGCGCTTTCGCCCCGGGGCACGCTCTGGCAGCCTTCGCCAGCGAGCGCCCCTGCGATGCTGAGCACACCGGCGCACACGATGCGGCGCCCCGGCAAGCCCGCAACGCCGCGCTCTGATAAAAATCGGCGTTTCATGGAGTCACTATAGCAGCCCAGATACACGGGATGCACCCGTCGCCCGTGCTATTCGGCCACCTATCCGAGTTCGTAAACGCAGATGAATGGGTGTAAACCGTCCGCAAAGTAAGTCAGTCTAACATCTGTCAACAATAATACCACGACCCGCGGCCGGCAGCAGGCGGGCGTGGCGACCCGGCAGGCCCCTGTCCAGGGACTGCGTGTCGATCCCAACCAAACGGACAGAAAATGGAGTGGCTTACCATGTCGCGTAAAGGTTTTACCCTCATAGAGTTACTGGTTGTAATCGCCATCATCGGTATTTTGGCGGCGATCCTGCTTCCAGCACTCGCACGGGCCCGGGAGGCGGCGCGAAGGGCCTCGTGCCAGAACAATCTGAAGGAAATGGGCCTGGTATTCAAGATGTACGCCAATGAGTCCCCGGGGAACAAATTCCCCCAGCGGAAGGTCTGGAAGTGCAACGGGACGCTGTCTACGGATACCATTTTCGATGGCGCGGCGGTCATCCCCGAGTATCTGACGGATGCAAATGTCGTATGGTGCCCCAGTTTTCCCACGGAAACGAGTGCCCAGGATCGCTACGATCGTGCCCGAGGCAACAACAATGGCGTCGTGGAGCCTTGCGAACTGACCAAGGAGCCCTATGAATATACGGGCTGGATGGTGATGGACGCAGTGAATATACTGGGCCTCGCCAAGGTCGACACCCTGGGTACGGGCAAGGGTGGCGCCTTCGAGGAAGTGGACTATAACGGCACACCGTGGGGCGAGCTGGGCACCTTGAACGCCAGCTCCACCAACCCGGGTGCCGCCAGCGACCAGGACTTCACGACGTCCGCCCACCCCGGGTCGCAGGTAAACGGGGGCAACACGTTGTTCCGCCTGCGCGAGGGCGCAGAGCGCTTTATGATTACCGATATCAACAATCCCGGCTCCAGCGCACAGGCGCAGAGTAATGTGCCGGTGATGTGGGATCAGATTACGCCTGCGGAAAACGACGCGCCGCACAAACCTGGCGGCTGCAATGTCCTCTATATGGACGGGCACGACGTTTTTGTGAAGTATCCTGCGGAACGCTTCCCCGTGTCGCCCGCGAGCGCGCGGTGCTTTACGCGATTTAACCGGGTGTTTGACGGCCTGCCGTAACCGGCCTTCGCCCTATTCTACGCACGCGCCGAATCCAACCGGGTTCGGCGCGTGCCGGTTTCAGGGCCGCGTGCCGGCGCCTTCGCCGTCCCAGGGCGCGGCCTCAAAAATGCCTACCTGCCCATCGAACCCGGCCGTGGCCAGAATGTGGCCGTCCGGGCTGAAGGCGACGTCCTGCGCGCCGTGGGGCAGGGTCAATAGCGCGGCGCCCGTCTCCAGGTTCCATACTTTGACCATCTCCTCATCGCAGGCGGCCACACGGGTTCCCTCGGGGTTGAAGGCAACTTTGTCGGCACGATCTTTCAAGCCCTCCAGGCGTTGACGGAGTTCACCGGTTCGCACGTCCCAAATCATGACGACGGACGCGCCGCACGATCCAGCCACCAGAGAACCATCCGGCGAGAAGGCCACGCCATAGACCCAGCCATCGTCTCCACCCAGTTTCCGGAGAATGGCCCCGGTGTTGACGTCCCAGAGATAGAGTTCGCCATCGCGGCTCCCACCCGCAACCCACACGCCGTCCGGGCTGAAATCCACGGAGTCGACGCACCTGGCCGGTCCCGCAAGATCGTGGACCAGGGCATGGGTGGCGGTGTCCCAAAGTTGCACCGTACTGAGTTCGGGTGCGCTATCGGCCCATCCAGCGGTGACCATAAGACGGCCATCCGGGCTGAAATCGATGCAACGGGCGCCGTTCGTGTATTCCGGCACGGCGAATTCCGTCACACGCTGGCCTGTCGTCCAATCCCACGTGATGTACTTGCACTCGGCGTCCGCGCCGCTCAGTAGATTCGCATCGGGATGGAAAGCAAGTTGATTGATCCAGCGTCCTTCCCCTTCAAGAATTCGCACGGGTTCCACGGAATACTCGGTACCGCCCACGGGCATCTCCCAGATCAATACCCGACTGTCCCCGCCCGATAGCCAGTGCCCCGCGGAGGAGGCAAGATAGCGGGCATCGGGGCTGAAGCGCACCGCGTTGACATCCGACGTGTGGCCCTCCAGAAATACACCATCCCTCGGCGCATTGAGATCCCAGAGGGTGGCGCGGGCCGAACTCTCCACCGTGACAAGATTACGCCCATCGGGCTGAAAGGCGATCGTCCGAATATCCTGGTCGCAGCGAATCCAGTTGGGTTGCTCGATTCCCGTTCGGCTGTCCCAGCGTTTGACTCCCCGCTCCGAGTGGGTCGCCAGGAAAGCGCTGTCTGGGGAGAAGTGAACGCCGACCACCTTCTTCGTATGACCGACGAGCGTGCTCCCGAGCGACCAGTCCTCCGTATTCCAGAGCTTGGCCGTTGCATCGCATCCGGCCGAAGCCAGCAGTTTGCCATCGGGGCTGAACACAACCTGAAGAGCACCCTGGGTACCCGCCTGAAGATTGGTCCGGTGCGCCTCCAGCGTATGGGCCACTTCGCCTGCTTCCCAGTCCCAGATCTGAACCCGACCAGAATCACCCGCGGTGGCAAGCCAGCGCCCATCGGGAGAGAAGGACATGCTGTGGACAATCTTCGACTCCGAAGTCAGGGTGCGCACCAGCCTGCCTTCGATTAAATTCCACTGGTGGATTACTCCCTCGTCTGAACCGGCGATTAGAAATTGGCCATCCGGCGAATAGGTCACGGCGTTGCCCTCATCGCCTGTGACCAGAGGATAGGATGCGATGGGCACGGGGGAAGCCAGGTTCCAGCGCACCACACCGAAGCCGGTCCGATGTACGGCGAACTCCTCGCCACCCGGTCGAAAGGCCGCCCCCCATGCACCGGCCCCAACGGATTGAAAGGTTTGGAGATGGGCCATCCCCGGAAGTGACCATAGATCGACGGACCCTTCGGCTCTCAGGATCAGCACATGGCGACCATCCGGGCTGATCTCGGCCGATGAAAGCCATCCGTCCCCAAGCACGGAAGTTGACTGAGTCCGATCCAGAACGAAGGATAGCCGACCCCACTCCCAGTCGCGGTACTCGGGCGGACAGGCCCGCAGCAACGCACGCGCTTCGCCGTAGCGATTCTCCTCCAGCGCACGCTGGGCCGTAAGAATTGAAAGGTCGTATCCCTTGCGCTCGGAAGTCACGCGAAGAACGTGCTCCGCCGCGTGGCGCGCGCTCAAACTGAGATAGGCGTAGATCCCGAGGCCGAGGAGCAGTCCGAACGCCAGACAGGTGGTGACCACCACCGGCCGGTGTCGCCGAAGAAAGCGACCCAGCAGTTCGGCCGTTCCGTAGTCGTACGCACGAACCCTGGCCCCCGCCTGGTACAGCGATATTTCCTCGGCCAGATCCGCAGCGGTGGCATAGCGGGCGGAGGGCTCCCGCTCCATCGCACGGCGGCAGACCGCCACGAGGGCCGCGGGCGCCTCCGGGCACAACTGCTCCGGCGGCGAAGGAGACTCCGAGGCGGCCTTGCGAAGCGCCTCCAGCCCCGTGGATGCCTGGTAGGGTCTGCTCCCGGTCAACAGTTCATACAACACCGCCCCGAGGGCGTAGACATCGGCCCGCGCATCCAGTTCATCGTGCTTGCCCGCGGCCTGCTCGGGGGCCATGTAGTGGGGGGTTCCCAGCAACTGCCCCGCCATGGTCAACTCCTGGCCGTGCTCATCCTCCCGGCCGGGATCGCTGGAATGACCGCGCGCCTCGGCGGAGCCGACTTCCTTCGCAAGCCCCCAGTCAATCACCTGGGTCTCGCCAAACTCTCCGATCATGACATTGCTGGGCTTGATATCCCGATGGATCACGCCGTGGGCGTGGGCGTAGGCGATGCCCTGGCAGAGCCCCAGGAAATGGGGGAGCAGCGCCAAACGCGATTCCAGTGTGGAAGACGACTTAATCGCTTGGCGCAGGGTGCGTCCGCGCACGAGCTTCATGGTGTAGTAGAGCGCCCCATTTTCCCCCACACCGATTTCGTGCACCGGAATAATCGAGGGATGCTGAAGTCGACCCGTGATTCGCGCCTCGCGCAGGAAACGGGCGATCACCCGTCCCTGACCCGTGACCTCTCCAGGCAGCAACTCCTTCAGGGCCACCTCGCGATGCATGCGCCGGTCCCAGACCGCCAAAATGCGGCCCATGCCGCCCCGCCCATGCTCATGACGAACTTCATAGCGCTGCTCGTCGCGGGCGGGTCTCTTCAACCCGGCCTCCGGATCGGCAATATCTCGGAAATGCGCCAAGGTTTCCAGGGGTGATGCCCCCGGCTTGAGGAGGTCCACCGGATAACCGCTCGCCGTGGCCGTTTCGTGCCGCTCGATGGCCTCGGAAAGCTCCTCCAGCAGCCGCTTCTCGTCTTTGCGAAGGTGCCCCAACTCCGAAAGTGTCTCCAGGAGTGAATGATCGGGCGATGCCTGGGCGAGCTCGATGGCCTCCTGGACGTGGGCGGGCGGTATCTGAAACATGCGCACGCTCAACGCGGAAACCACCGCGTCAAAATTGCTTTGCATCGCTCCCCTCCCAACCCGAGAAATACCGGACCACGTTCGACAACAAAAACTGGCGCACGGGCACTATACTAGCGAAAAATACCGGGAAAAAGCCAAGATATCCCGGTGCCGGGAGAACCGGACGTAGAACCACCATCTGGTTGCGCCTGCGTCCCGCGCGTGCCATGATAACCGCAGCCATTCTACAAACACCGGAAGGATCACCTCTATGAGCACTCCTCATCATCCAATCGGCCGACGGGCCTTCATCCAGGCGGGTATCACCACGGGAATCCTTGCCGCGGGAGCCACCCAAGCGGCGGAATCGCTCGCGGGCAAACCCCTCGCCGGCATCGCGAACATGCCCACCCGAGTCTTTGGCCGCACGGGCCTCGAGCTGCCCCGGCTCGCCTATGGGAGCGCACCCCTCATGACCTGGGAGGACGACTACTATGGAATCGATGCCGGCAGCTATGAAGCGCGGCTGAAAATGGTGCGCCTGGGCTACGAGAAGGGACTGCGCTACTTCGACACGGCACGGATCTATGGCGACAGCGAGAAGATCTTCGGTGAGGCGCTGGCCGATGTACGCGGCGACATCTATGTCGCGTCGAAGGTGCTTGTGGGCTCCGCCGGAGAAGTCCGCAAGAGTGTGGAGGAATCCCTGGCCACGCTCAAGATGGATAAAGTGGACTGCATGCAGTTGCACGGCCCAGTCATCGAGCAGCAGGGCTACGACGGCTGTATGCCCTTTGTGGAGGAGCTGGTGAAGATGCGCGACGAGGGTCTGTTCACCTATATCGGCCTCACGGGCCATTCACGCTTCGAGGAAATGTACAAGCTCATCGCAACGAACACCTTCGACACACTCCTCATCGAATTTGGTTACTTCCACAAAGGCTACAACACGCTCCACTCCAACCGCTCCGTGGCCAACCGCGATCTCTGCGTGGCCAAGGCGAGCGAGCTGAACATGGGCATCCTGGCGATGAAGGTCATGGGCGCGAGTATCTTCGGTCACAACGCCGCCGCGCTGGTCCCCGACTATGACCGGGAGGCCGTGAAGAAATTGCCGCCCGCCGCGATCCGCTGGGTGCTGAATGATTCCCGAATCCACCTGCTGAATATAGGCGTGTCGGTGCCTGGGGACCTGGATGCCAACATCGCCACCATCAACGCCGACACCACGCTGACCAACGAGGATCGGATGCTCCTGGCGTCCTTCGCGGAACAAGCGTATCTGCAGGAGGCGGTGACGAAGCTGGAGACGGTGTAGATTAGTTGACAGTTGACAACAAGAAGAGACCGGATTCTTCGAGGTGAGCGATCAGATCGATCTCGTTGATTAAACGTGGTTGGAGTTCGTTGTCAATTGTCCATTGTCAATTGTCAATTATTTGCTGCCGGTATCATCGCCCTTACCGCCGCCATGGCCGCCTCCGTCAAGGTCCGGCCCGCCGTGGGGGCCACGCGGGAGATGGCTTTCTCGTAGCCGCCGGTGGCGTCGGCGCGGGGCGTGATGATGTAGCCGATGTAGTCGTTCGCATACCCAACGAGGATCATGGGCCGTTTAACGTCCTGGGCCACGCGACGTTTCATTTCCAGGGCATATTCCACGAAGATCTCACCGGGAACACCGACGGCCACCAGGGGGCCGATCTGGAGCACGTGCACCGAGGCCTGGGTCGCCGCCTTCAACATGTCGGGCCGTTCAACCGCGGCCTTCGCGACCGTGGCCGTGGTCTTGGAAGCGCTGATTTCGCGGCTCAGATCTTTCACAATGTACTCCGGCTTTCCGGCGTCAACCGCGGCCTTGTGGGCTGCTTCCGCCGCCACTACGCCGGCGTCCGCCTCCGCCGGGGTGGGCAGGGAGCGCGGCGCCACATCGATGGACTCCCAATGACTCCGGAGGTCCGTCTCTTCGCCCGGCGTGATCTGTTCCGATGTCGAGATGATCTCCCCCGCCACCACGCGACCGATCCGGGTCACTTCTTCAAAAGGCGGGCCGCTGCGCTTCATGGTCACATCGCCGCAGGCGCCCTGGGTGAAAATCGCGACGCCGCCCACGACATTTTCTACCGTTTCACAGGCCACGCCGGGATACTCGCAGGACAAGAGCAGGTTATCCCCGCCGAGGATGACAGGATGGCCCGTGAAGTTGGCCAGGGTGGCGATGGTATTGCGCGTGCCCTTTTCCTGCACTTTGAGCACGCCCACGTCCGGATCGACCACGTCGTTGTTTTGCTGCCGATTCACCGTGACGCCGTCCAGCCGACCATAGGAAAAGCCGAGCGCGGCGGGGCGCATGGCGCCGTGGGCATCGATGATCGCACCGGCGATCTCGCCGATAAGGAACTCCGTCAGGCGGGTATCTTCCGCGGGACCGAGCAACCCGGAACCATGGAAGCCCGACGGTGCGGAGTGACTGTGGGTTGCGGCGATGAGAATGCCCTCAGGCTTGAGCCCGGTTACTTCCGCCACTTTGGCGCGGGCGCCGTCCACCAGTTGGCGGGACACCGCAATCAGATCGGCCACGGCGATGGCCACCCCGGTCTCGCCATTGTCGCATACGAGTGCCCGCACAAGGACCGGTCGACTCACCCCCGTAAAGTTGTCCTTGCGGTCATAGTAGCCGCCCATGTGGGTGGGAAAAGGCGGCACAATGCTCCGCTTCGCCGCGCCAGCCTTCAGTTCTGCCTGCGCAGCGTTCACCCCGACAACAACCAGTACAAGAGCAAGTATCGTGCGGCCCATGAGGGGGACTCCTTTTGGTTCTAGCCTGATTCACCATACTCTACAGGGCACGTCGTTTGGAAATGAATCAGTCGCGTTCGATTCTGAAGCGGTGACTGCGATGTGGAGCTGACGATACAAATGAAAGCGCCCGGAAACCCATGGGTTCTCATGCAGTGGCTTTGGCATGGAATTTGATACCACAAAGGCAGGGCCGGAGATATAGCCGACCCGACTAGACAACCAAAGGAAAGGAAAAGAAAAGGAGACTGCACCATGGAACTCAAGCAACTCGCTCCCTGGAACTGGTTCAAGTCTGAACAGGAGAATGGCACACGCCCACTCCCGGTGACGCGGGGTGGCTCCGCGAATGCCTATCCAGCGCCCCTTGCCCGGTTCCACGAGGAATTCGACCAGATCTTCGACAACCTGCTTCAGGGCTTTCCCTATGCCCCGTCCCCGCTGTGGAACACACTTCGTGTGCCTGACAATGCGGCCTGGCTGAAGCCTTCCGTCGATATCGCCGCCACGGATAAGGCCTATACGATTTCGGCGGAAGTGCCCGGTGTGGATGAGAACCAGATCGAGGTCCAGATCACAGGTGACACCCTGGTGATTCGCGGGAAGAAGGAGCAGAAGAAAGAGGAAAAGAAGGATCACTACTACTGTGTGGAGCGCTCCTACGGTTCCTTCGAGCGCAGACTTTCCCTGCCGGAAGATGCCGACGCCGAAGGGATCCAGGCGGCCTGCAAGAAGGGCGTGCTCACGCTGACGGTGCCCCGCCGCGCCGCCGCCGCGCTGCCCACAAAACAGATTGACGTTAAAGTCGCCTGATACTCCATAGCTCCACTCCGCCGCGGCCGCGCGGGCGCAATCGATGCGCCCGGCGGCCCGGCTTCATTATTGAGCCGGTTGCACGTCCGTCCTCTCTTCTTCGCGCGGGGGAAGGGAAGGCATGAGCACACGCAGCCCCTCGGCGCCGGAGACAATCGAAAGAGAAAAAACGCCGGAATTCACTTCCTCTCCATGGCAACAACGGACGAAAAACCAGTTGGCTCCCTGCTTCAACGTGACGTCGACCCGATCCGTATCCAGTAAATTCAAACGGCCCGAACGGTTGGAATAAACTTCGATCTCATTGACCCACAGGCGGATCTGATCACTGCTTCCGATCGCCAGCGTCACGGTGCGCACGTCGGGACTTTCCACGTTCACGAGGAACTCACTGGCGCCCCGGATGCCCCAGGCTCCCGAAAAGCCGCCTGACATTCGCCCGACCAGTAGCGACGGATAGGAATCCCCTGCCTCCAGAGGCCGCCATTCCCGCGACGGAGGCAGGGGCGCGTCCTCGCCCCGCAGCAGCGCCGCCGTCTCATTGTCCAGTTCGCGGGCCATTTCCGACCAGGTATTCGTCTCGGGGATGTCAGCAGCCGCCCAGGTTGTGATCAAGTTACCAAAGAGCCGCAATTCGGCCTCCCGCGCGGCAGGCACCCCGAGACCCGCAGGATCGAGGGCGGGAACAGGCAACTCGTGCTTCACAGCCAGCGCGGTTCGTAGCGCGACAAGATCAGCTACGCCGGGGTGCTCCGGGTTCGCCTGGATCCGCGCAAGAATGAGGGTCTCCACGGTGTCATAGGGCAACTCGTCGAAGTACGTCGCGATCTCCTGCCAGGCCTGCGAACGCATGGGCAGCGGGGCGGGAAGGAGACGTGCGAATACCTCAAGCGCCCCGGCCGGGTCACTCGCCTTCTGTTTGAAGGATATCTGCGTTAAGAGCGCACGGTCCTGGACTTCATCGCCATAATCGCCGCCAGCCAATCGCTCCAGGCATTTCAGGGCAAACGCGTCTTCCCCCTGCTCGCGGAACAGGTCCGCCAGGCGGAACAATTGGGGCGACTGGGCCTCCGGTGCGTCGGCGAAGGCGACGAGCGCGGCTTGACCCGCCGCCTTGTCGGGGCCGTGCCATGTTTTAAGCGCCGTCACATACGTCGCCAACGCGTCGGTGGGGGCAAGCTCGATAATACGGTCGAAGAGCACATCCCGCATTATCGGATCTTCCAGCTCCTCCGCGCGATAGAGGCCATAGGCCGGATCGTGGGTCAGTATCATCGGATCGGTCCGTGAAACTTCGATGAGGAGTCCGGCCGCTTCACTCGGAGCGTCGAGGTTGTACATTGCATCCACCAGCACGCGATCCGAGTTCCGCTGCGTACGCGGATACTTCCCCGCCGCCGCCAGCACGGCAATGGCTTTATCGCGCTGGTCCGCCGACCTCAGCACGAGGGCGAAATTCTCGGCGTCGTCGCGACGTGTGATAGCGCCGGGATCGATGCGACCGATCAGGGCCGTGCGCAGGGGCGCGGCAGCGTCCGGATTCAAGTTGCGTGTCATGCTCAACAGGACATGATTCACGAACGTGTTGGCTTTCAGCGACTCCATATCGAGCAGGGCCTGCCAGGCCGCCGATTGCTGCAATTCCGCCCCAAGGCGCAACACCAGGCCCTCCTGTCCATCGGTGCTGAGATCCCCGTATACGGCCTCCAAAGCTTTAATCATTTCTTCGAGTTGCCCCGTTCCTTGGAGCGCACGGGCCCGCAGCAGGGCAATGTCTACGGCCCAGCCCCCTTGCGTACCGGTGGCGCCCAACACTTCAAGCGCTTCCGCAAACAAAGACTTGTCGAGGAGCACGCGCGCAAACTCCGTGTTGACCGGCTGCCCCGCGTCCCGCCACGCCGTCATGGCCTCGGCGGGCTTTCCCGCCAGGGCGAGGCATGCGGCGAGTTCCATGCGCACATTGCGGTAGTCGGGCCGCTGCGCCAGAAGCGCCGTCAGATCCGCCGCCGCCTTGTCGGGCGCATTGACAGCGCGATAGGCCTCGGCGCGACGCTGAAGTATATCCGTATCGGTATTCGAAAGTGGTATGGCATCAAGCAGCGCAACGGCTTCCTGCTCCTTCCCGTTTTCGGCGAGTTCGCGTGCCGCTTTGATACGCGACTGAGGCGTGGCTTCCGGAGGCGCGGGCTCCGCTTCGACCTCGGAGGATGCCGCGGGCTCCGCGATCGGTCCGTTGAGGAGCTCCTGTCGCAGATCCTGGGGCACCAGGTCCTTTGAGATCTCAATCAGCTCTTGAAACATCCGCTCTTCGCGGTAGTCGCCAATGATCTCCAGGGCGACGGGCCAACGGCCCCGGTTGATTTCCCACCAGGCAAGCACAAATCGATCCGTCTTGGAAAGGACCGGCTGCTTGCGGATCGCATCGATATAGCCATCCACCACCGAAGCGGGAACGACATGGTTGCAGAAGTCGCCCAGCGCACGCAGCTCCTGGGCAAGCTGGTTACCGCCGGGATCATGGCCCCCCTCTCGGCGAAGCACACCAAGCATCAGTTCCTTCCAGGCGGCCTCGGTGTCGCCGCCGGCCAGCAAGGCGCCCAGCACACCCCGTGATCGCACGTCCTGAAAAACCGCTTCGCGCACCTCCTCCGGCCATTGGGTATATAGTTGCGCCGCCTCAGTCTGGAACCCCCGCACGATCAGGAACTCAAGATAGCGCGCCTGGATAGCCGTATCGTTGGTCTCCGCCGCCAGGGCTTTCAAGATCGCGTGCGCGCCGGCCACGTCGCCCCTCTCCGCGTCGAACTTGGCGAAGCCCGCCCGGAGTCGACCGTGCTGACCCGCCTCCGAATTCGCCAGAACCTCCTCGCGAAAGGCCGCCAGCTCCCCGCGACGCCCCGATTCAATCAAGGCCCGGCTTGCCGTCATCACGTCGCCCTCCAGGGGATTGGGTCGACG
>JBHEKR010000197.1:0-2508 GCA_041859365.1 Candidatus Hydrogenedentales bacterium | reverse complement strand
GACGCCTGCGATGGCGACTTGACGAATATGGTTCAAATCACGGGCGACACGGTGGATCCAACGACGCCCGGCGAATACGTCATCGACTACAATGTGGTGGACGCGGAGGGCAACGAAGCGACCCTGGTGGAGTTCTACGTCACCGTGGTCGACACCACATCACCGGTGGTGACACTGATTGGCGCAACGCCACTCGCCTGGGAATGCGGCCAGCCGTGGGTGGATCCGGGTGCGACCGCGTTTGACACGTGTGCAGGGGACCTCACCCAGGCCATCCAGGTGAACGAATTGCAGGTCAATACGTCCGCTATCGGAGGCTTTTCTGTGAGCTATTTCTCCGACGATGGCCGCAGTCAAGCTACAACAGCCTCGCGTATTGTGCAGGTGTCGGACACGCTGCCACCGGCGATCACCCTCAATGGGGCGGCCGCACTCACGGTGCCCTGTGGCCAGCCGTACAACGACGCGGGTGCAACGGCGCAAGACCTCTGTGGTGGGGATCGGACTTCCTCCATCGTAGTGTCTGGTGCGGTGAATGTGAACGTGCCTGACGTTTATGTCCTCACTTTCAACGCCAAAGACCTTCAACAGAACGAGTCTGTTCCAGTAACACGCACGGTCACCGTGAGTTGCGAAGGTGAAGGCGAGGGCGAGGGTGAAGGTGAAGGTGAAGGTGAAGGTGAAGGCGAGGGTGAAGGCGAAGGCGAAGGCGAAGGCGAGGGCGAGGGCGAAGGCGAAGGTGAAGGTGAAGGTGAAGGTGAAGGCGAGGGTGAAGGCGAGGGTGAAGGCGAGGGTGAAGGCGAGGGTGAAGACCAGTCGCCGATTCACACCGGGGATCAGAACGGTAACGGGTTGATCAGCCTTTCAGAGTTGCTGCGCCTGATTCAGTTCTACAATTCGTCGAACTATGGCTGCGAGCCAGGGACAGAAGACGGCTATGCGCCGAATGACCCGGATCAGAATTGTGCGCCCCATGCGAGCGACTACAACACGCAGAACTGGGATATCGCCCTGACCGAACTCCTGCGCCTGATCCAATTCTACAACCTGGGCGGCTATGTGCAGTGCCTTGAGGGTGAGGACGGATACTGCCTGCCCGACTGAGCGATACCGGAACTGTTCTTTGCCTGGAGCGCCCACTTCGGTGGGCGCTCTTTTCGCGTTTAGGGGGCAATGGGCGTGATGGGAAGAATGGAAGGAATGTGGGGCGGGAATCGTATTGAGCGGCGATTCGATTCGGGGGGAGGGATGCAGTAGGCTGGAGTCGGGGTAGGCCGAAGGAGGGCACAGCCGATGTGTGGAATCGCGGGATATTGCGGGCCACGGGATGCGGCCGGGGTGGTGTTGGAGGCGTTGCGGCGGCTGGAGTATCGGGGCTATGACTCCGCGGGCATTGCGGCAGTGCACGACGGGGCGCTGGACATTCTGAAGCGCCCGGGGAAGCTGCGGGCGCTGGAGTCCGCCCTGGCGGCGCATCCGCTGCCGGGTGGGCTGGCCATCGGGCACACGCGTTGGGCCACCCATGGCGAGCCGAATGAGGTCAACGCGCATCCGCATGGGGACGCCAGCCACTCCATCGCGGTGGTGCACAACGGCATCATCGAGAACTACCGCGAGCTGCGGTCTGAGCTGGAAGCGGCGGGGGTGCGGTTTCTGAGCGAGACGGATACCGAGGTGATCGTACACCTGTTGGCGCGGCACTACACCGGCGATCTCTTCGAGGCCATGCAGCAGGTGGTGCCGCTATTGCACGGGGCCTATGCCGTGGCGGCGGTGTGCCGGCATGAGCCCGGGCTGCTGGTGGGCGTGCGCTGCAAGAGTCCGTTGGTGATTGGCGTGGGGGAGGGCGAAGCCTTCCTCGCGTCGGACCCGACGGCCTTGCTGCCCTTCACGCGCGAGGTGGTGTACCTGGACGAGGGGTGCCTCTGCGCGGTGCGCGCCGATGGGGTGCGTGTGGTGCACGCGGATGGGACCGTGGCGGCGTGGTCGGTGGAGACAATCCCCTGGAGCGCGGCCGCGGCGGAGAAGGGCGGCTATCCGCACTTCATGCTCAAGGAGATCCACGAACAGCCCGCGGCGCTGCGGAATACGGGGCGCGGGCGCGTGGGCGAAGGCAGCGCGCATGTGCGCCTGGAAGACCTGCACTTAACGCCCGCCGAGGCGGTGGCCTGCGGCAAGCTTATCATCGCCGCGTGCGGCACGGCGTACCACGCAGGGCTCGTGGGGAAATACCTGATCGAAGCGTGCGCTGGGATTCCCGTGGAGGTGGAGTTCGCCTCCGAGTTTCGCTACCGGCTGGCGGTCGTGCCGCCGGGGACGATCTTCCTGGCCATCTCGCAGTCGGGCGAGACGGCGGACACGCTGGAAGCGCTGCGGCTGGCCAAGGCGCAGGGCGCGCGGACGCTGGCGATTGTGAACACGGTAGGGTCGAGCGTCGCGCGGGAGGCGGATGGGGTGGTGTACCAGCAGGCCGGGCCGGAGATCAGCGTGGCCTCGACGAAGGCGTAC
>JBHEKR010000180.1:0-25101 GCA_041859365.1 Candidatus Hydrogenedentales bacterium | reverse complement strand
AAAAGCCTGAGCTTCCGCAATCTGGCCTGGAGCGGCGACACGGTTTATGGCGACTCACGCGTGGCCTTTGACACGGCGAAAGAGGGCTTTGAGCGCATGGTGAAGCATGTGCACGACGCGAAGCCGACGGTGCTGGTGCTCAGCTTCGGTATCAATGAGTCCTTTGAGGGGCCGACGGGGCTCACCGCCTTCATCGATGGTTACAAGAAGCTGCTGGACGCCATCGCGGACACGAATGCGCGGCTGATTTTTCTAGGCGCACCGCGTCTGGAAAATCTGGGCACGCCCCTGCCCGATCCGTCGAAGCAGAATGAGAACGTGAACCTCTACAATGACGCGATGCGCGCGCTGGCATCGGAGCGGGGCGGATTTTACATCGATCTCGCCGGGGAACTGGACGGGATGCACGCCGCCGCGCCTCTGACTTACAACACGATGCACTTTACTCCCTATGGCTATTGGGTCTTCGCGCAAGCGGTGCTGAAGGGCTTGGGCTACGACACGCCGCGCTTCATGGCGCAGGCGATTGATTCTTTCACCCTGGCGCCGGAAGTGTTCTTTGCCGCAGACATTCCCGCCGACACGCCGGCGCTGGTGCGCGCGGGGGAGACGCTCCACACGTTGCGCTACTTCGCGAACGCGCCCGGTCGTTATCGGCTTGAGTCCGACGGTAAGGTGCTGGCGGAAGCGTCAAAAGAGGCCTGGGAGCAGGGCGTTGTCGTCAGTGGCGTGCCGGAGGTGAATCAGTTCGAGGAATTGCGCACGGTGGTGAAAGAGAAAAACCGCCTCTTCTTCAACCAGTGGCGTCCCCAGAACGAGACCTATATCTTCGGCTTCCGCAAGCACGAGCAGGGTCAATACGCCGCCGAGATTCCCCTCTTCGATCCGCTGATCGAAGCGGAGGAAGCGAAGATCGCGGAATTGAAGAAGCCGAAACTGGCACAGTACACCATGGCGCGTGTTGCCGAAGTGCAATAAGTGGCAGAGCCACAGCCGGTCGAACTTTTCGCAACAGGTTAGCCGTTTGAAGCAATAAGCGTTCAAACCACGAATGGACACGAATTTACACGAATAAGAAGGACAATTGGCAAGGTGCGAAGCAGTGTGAAATGGGATTTAACCTCAAAGGACGCAAACGGAAGGCTAATAGGTGCACTTCCCTCCGCTTCGATTTCGTATTGTTCGGTTTTCTGCTTCGCTTTCGGGATGCCGGATTTCGGGTCCGCGAATAATCGATTTTCTATGAGTTGAATCTTGTTTTCTTATTCGTGTGCATTCGCGTTCATTCGTGGTTGCCTTTTTGAATTTAGTCCGACAAAGCGTTATCTCGATTTGTCTTCTGCCCCCAACGGGACCAACATTCAGTCTACCAAGGATTCTGGGAGTTCAAAACCCATGCAGTATAGATGTAATTTGATTCTGGCCAAGTTAGCCCTCGCGGCTCTGGTCACTTTTTCCGCCGTTGCGCAGAATCAGGACGCGCTTCACGAAATCCCAGCGCCGAATGTGGAGGAGGAACTCTCCCAGTTCATCGTAGCCGATGGATTTGAGGTGAATCTTTTCGCTTCCGATCCCATGGTGGCCAATCCTATTGCGATAAGCTGGGATGCGCAGGGGCGCCTCTGGGTGGCGGGTAGTTCCATCTACCCCCACATCGCGCCCGGTCAGAAGCCCGCCGATACCATCTCTATCCTTGAGGATACGGACGGCGACGGCGTAGCGGATGCGTCCACGGTCTTTGCCGAGGGGCTGTTCATCCCGACGGGGATCCTGCCGGGAGATGGTGGTGTTTACGTGTGCAACAGCACGGAGATTCTCCATCTTTCCGATACGGACGGCGACGGCAAGGCGGACACACGCCGCGCGGTGCTGTCGGGCTTCGGCACGGAAGACACCCACCAGACCATCCACAGCCTCCGCTGGGGTGTGGACGGCTTCATGTACATCAACCAGTCCATCTACATCCACAGCCACGTGGAAACGCCCCATGGCGTGGAGCGTCTCGGCGGCGGCGGTATCTGGCAGTTCAACCCGCGCAGCCTGGAGGCCAATGTGCTCACGCGGGGCTTCGTGAATCCCTGGGGACACCATCAGGATGCCTGGGGCCAGTCCTTTGCGACGGACGGCGCCTACCACGACGGTATCAACCACGTGTTCCCCGGCAGCGCCTTCCTCATTTCCAAGATCACGCCTTTCCTCAGCGGGATGAATCCCGGCAGCCCGAAGCACTGCGGTCTTGAGATCCTGAGCGGAAACCACCTGCCCGAGGATTGGCGTGGCAACTACATTACCAACGACTTCCGCGCCCACCGCGTGTGTCGCTTCATTGTGAAGGACAGCGGATCGACCTACACGTCCGAAGAGCAGACCGAGCTGATCAAGAGCCAGCGCGTGACCTTTCGTCCGGTGGACGTGAAAATGGGCCCCGACGGCGCCATCTACATCGCCGACTGGTATAACCCCATTATTCAACATGGTGAAGTTGCCTTCCGTGACCCCCGTCGCGACCACGAGCATGGCCGTATCTGGCGCGTGACCGCGAAGGGCCGTCCGCTGGTGCCCCGTCCCCAGATTGCCGGTGCTTCGGCGGAGGGCTTGGTCAAGTTGCTTACGAAGGACGAGGAATGGACCCGGATTCAGGCGCGCCAGACCTTGAAGAATACGCCCCTCGATCAGGTGGCTCCCGCGCTGGAGGGTTGGGTGGCCAAGTCGTCGTTGCAGGGTGTGGAGAAGGAGCGTCAAGTGCTCGAAGCGCTTTGGACCTGGCAGACGCTCGACATCGTTCATCCCGAATTGCTGCTTGAGGGCCTCGCCGCGAAAGATTTCCATGCGCGCGCGGCGGCGGTTCGCATCATGAAGCACTGGTTGCCACGTCTCGAGCCTCAGCAGGAATGGCGCGATCGTGCGAAGGCGCTGGCGTTGGATGAAAATCCACGAGTGCGCCTGGAGGCCATCCGTCTCCTGGGCAGCATTCCTAACGCGGACTCCGCCCTTGCGGCGCTGGAGGCGTTTAATCTGGAGCGCGACAGGTACCTCGATTACGCGCTGCTGGTGACCTTGCGCGAATTGAAGTCTCAGTGGCTCCCCGAAGTGAACAAAGAGAATCCGGCATTCACGGACAACGCCGAGCGGTTGCTTTTTGCGCTTGACGCGGTTGCGGCGGAAGACGTGGTTCCCGCACTCATCCACGCCATGGCCAAAGGTCGCTTCAACGACGATCAGACGGTCAAAGCGGTCACGCTGGTTGCGGCGCACGGCGATGCCGCGCAGGCGGGGACCGTAGTGGAGCAGCTTTGCACGCGACTTGAAAAGGGTGATGAGGTCGCCCTTTGGGCGTGGGAGGCGCTGTACAAAGGCACGTCGGGGCGCGGTGTCATTCCGGCAAGTGGCCTGGAGCGCGCGGTCAAGCTGATTGACCGGCAGCCGGGTTACACCCAGACCCATGCGATTGAGGCTGCGGGCGCCTGGCGCATTGCCGCGGCCCGTCCCGCGCTGAACGCGCTACTGGCAAAATCCGACACGTCCACGGATGTGCAGGAGCGGGCCATTCGCGCGCTTCAGGGGATTGGTGGCGACGAGAGCAAGGCGAGTATCCTCGAATTGTCGAAGAATCATCCGAACCGCGCCACGCGTCTGGAGGCCATTCGCGCCCTGGCGGGTATGGCGCCGGAGGAGTCGGCATCGGCCGCGCTGGCGTTGATGCAGGCGGGCACGAGCGAGGGCGAGGTGAAGGCCCTTCTGGATACCTACCTCAAGAACGAGCCCGCGCTGAACGCCCTGTCGAAGCAGCTTGAAGGCCAGACGTTGCCGGTGGAAACGGCTAAGCAGACGGCGCGAACCCTCAGCAGTTCTGGCCGCAACTTCGAAGCGCTCATGGCGGCGGTGCGCACGGCGGGCGGCCTGGATGCGTTGGCCGATGCCTGGACCGCGGACAAGATTGCCGCGCTTGTGGCCAAGGTGAAGACCGAGGGCGACCCCGCCCGTGGCGAACAGCAGTTCCGCGCGCTGGCGTGCTCCCAGTGTCACGCTATTGGCGGCGCAGGTGGCCTCCTGGGCCCCGACCTCTCCAGTATCGGCGGCAGTGCCCAAGTGGACTATCTGGTGGAGTCCATACTCCAGCCGGCCAAGGCGGTGAAGGAAGGCTACCACTCCATCATTGTGGAAACGAGCGATCTGGAAACCTTCAGCGGTGTAAAGATTCAGGAGAACGACACCACCATGGTGTTGCGCGATGTGAACGGCGAGCACACCATCTACAAAGACAAGATCGACAATATCGAAGAGGGTACGTCCCTCATGCCCGTTGGTCTGGCCGACACCATTCTGGAGAACGAACTGGCGGACTTGGTCAGCTTCCTGTCTTCCCTTGGGCGCGTGCCCGCGTGGTCGCTGGGCACCGACAAGATCGTGCGCGGCTGGGAAGTGCTCCAGAATACGCCGGAAGGCCTGGAGCGCTTGTTCCAGGACGGCCCGGAAGTGGTGGGCGCCGGTCACGCGGAACTCACGTGGGGACCGGCCTATGCGAAGGTGGGTGGCGAATTGCCCCTCGCGGAGTTGCCGCTGTTGAACCACCGTTACTGGCACAACAAGGGTTACAGTGCTGCGCGCTTCAGTCTCACGGCGGCCCAGGCGGGTACAGTGAATCTGGCGTTGGGAGCGACCGAGGGCCTGGATATCTGGGTCAATGGTGAATTGATCCCGAAGGACCAGTTGGGTGCGGTGGAACTGCCCCAGGGCGATTCGACCGTGACCATTCTCGTGCGGCACGATACGGCGATCGCTCCGCTCCGCGCGCAGGTGCAGGAAGCGGGTGAGACGGCGGTGACGTTGAAGCTGGCGGGGAAGTAGGGGGAAGATTGGCTTTGTTGTTGAGCCCGGCAGACGGTCATGGTCTGCGGGGCTTTTTTGATCGGACCAATTGGACCGAGTGTCCGCGTAAAGTCGATCAGATTCCCATGCCGCCGGTTACTTCGAGCGTGTGGCCGGTGATGTAGCCCGCCCAGGGCGAGGCCAGCATGAGGATTCCCCCTGCCGCTTCCTCCACGGTGCCGGTGCGTCCAAGAGGAATGGCCATCTTGATCGCGTCGTGCAGGCGCTCCGGTACACCCAGGCGCACTTCTTCGCCATCGACGACAACCGATTCTCCCGATTCCTTGGCCTGGGTGAGGCGTGTTTCGATGTAGCCAAAGGCCACGGCATTGCAACGGATATTGAAGGGGCCCCATTCCTTCGCAACGGTCTTGGTAAAGCCCACCATGCCCATCTTCGCGGTGGCGTAGTTCAACTGACCCACATTGCCGTGGAGGCCCGAGGTGGAGGAGACGTTGATGATGCAGCGTGGCGTGGCTTTGCCGACCTCGGCTTCCTCTCGCTTCGCGGCATCGCGCATGTAGGGTGCGGCGGCGCGGACCAGGCGAAAAGGGGCGGTTGCATGCACGGCCAGGATCGCTTCCCACTGCTTGTCGGTCATCTTGTGGAGCATGCCATCCCAGGTGTAACCCGCGTTGTTTACGAGGACGTGCAATGCACCGAACTCGTCCACCGCAGCCTCCACGAGCGCCTGGGGGAAAGCGGGATCGGTGATGTCGCCGCAGACCGCGATGGCCTCGCCACCGGCCGAACGGATTGCAGCAACGACTTCGTCAGCAGGCGCCGCGTCCCGATCACTGACGACGACCCGCGCGCCCTCACGGGCGAAGAGCAGCGCGGCGGCGGCGCCGATGCCGCGGCCCGCGCCGGTGATGAGGACGGTCTGATTCTCAAAAATGGGGGGCATGAGCAGTCCTTTTGTGGGGTGAATTGTCCTGTGGGATGAAGGGCTGAATCCGTATAGTATCCCACGCATGGCCTATGCGTTGAAAGGAATGTGTCAATAAGAAAGCGCCCCCCTGAATTGTTGATTCAGGGGGGCGCAGCAATGTGCAAGTAGTGGGGTGCGGGTTTACGCCCCGGCGGTGGTCAGCTTCGCCCAGGCGGTGCTGGTCGGGAACTGATCGTTCTCGCCGCCGCCGCCAATCGGGCTGGCGATGGTGGCCGCGTTCGGGGAGTACTTCTGGAATTCCACGTGTCCGTCCATGAAGAGGACGTTCGCGCCACCGGGTACGTGATTGTAAATGGAGACGCTTTCACCGACCACGTCCCAGGTGGTGGCCAGGGTTGACTGGGCCTTGGCCGATGCGCCGGGGTTGTTGATGTCCGTGATGAAGAAGCGCTCGATACCTTCGCGGAACCGGTTAAGCGGGATGGTCTGGCCGGGGGTGTATTTGCTGTTGCCGGGGTGGGCAAAGGTATGGTCCTTTTCCAGCGAGGCCTTCACCGCTTCCAGCGCGGGAATGTTGGCTCCGGCATAGGCTCCATAGTAGGGATTGATATTGACCACCGTGAAGAATGCGAAGATGCCCCGGGAGCCGCCGTCGGTGAAGGGGGAAATGACGGCGTTTTCTTGAATCGCATAGCCCAGATAGATGTAGGAGCGGTCCGACGTATCGTTCGAGGGCGCCTGCACGTTGGGGATGCCCGGCGTATACACGCCGGAGGTCCAATCGCCGTCCAGCTTGTCGGTAGCGAGAACGCCATTGACGTCCAGCCACTGGCCGCCCGTCCCGGTGAACTTGTCAATATTGTTTTCCGTATCCGACGGGCAGAAGATGATTTTGATATCCGTGAGGTACTCTGGGTAGGTCGCTTCCATGGAGAAGAAGAAGTTGCCGGGATCCACGGACTTGGGGGGGAAGGAACCGCCCTTGGATTCGTTGGAATACATTTTATAGATGATGCCCATCTGTTTGAGATTGTTCTGGCAGGATGCCCGGCGTGCCGCCTCCCGTGCCCGCGCCAGTGCGGGGAGCAAGATCGCGGCCAGGATACCAATGATGGCAATGACCACCAGGAGTTCGATCAACGTAAATCCATGACGTTTCATAGTAAAATGCCTCTCCATCTCGATCTGGTGTGGAAAAAAGACTCAACCTGATACTGCGGCCCAATCCTCAGCTCAAGCTGCTACAGCATAGACTAGACCTTTGGATCTGTCAATCTTATTCGCGGTATTACCCGTCGGTTACTCTGTTGCTGTAAACTCTTGACGCTAAATAGGTTGCTTTTATGGAATTTCGTCGATTTTCAAAGCTGCGGTGGGCCTCCCAAGCGGTCCAGGTCCCCATGGTTTTCTTTGATTCGACGCGGTCTTAGTTTCACGAGGGAGTTCCCGATCATGGCACTCGATGCCACGCTGCTGCTGCACTGTCCGGACACCAAGGGTATTGTGTACGAAGTTTCCCGCTTCATATTCGGTCGCGGGGGCAACATCATTGACGCCCAGCAGCACCGGGAAGAAATCGACAACCGATTCTTCATGCGGGTCCATTTCGATGCCAGCGATATGGGTATGCCGCCGGAGAAACTGCGGGAGGAGCTTCATGAACTCGCCGCCCAGTTCGACATGGTCTACCGGCTGGACTTTTCCCACGAGCGGCGGAAGCTGGCCATCCTCGTGTCGAAATATGACCATTGCCTCTACGACCTCCTGCTGCGGGGTCGATATGGCGAGCTCGCGGCCGACGTGGCCATTGTTGTGAGCAACCATGGTGATCTTGAGGGCGTCGCCGACCATTTCGGCGTGCCATTCGTTCATGTCCCGGTGGATCCGCGCGACAAGGGCGCGGCGGAGTCCCGGATTCTCGAACTCATGGGGGAGTATGGGATCGACCTGATCGTGCTGGCGCGCTACATGCAAATCCTGACGCCGGTGCTGGTCGAGCCCTTTAAGAACCGCATCATCAACGTGCACCACGGCTTTCTGCCGGCCTTCCAAGGGGCTCGACCCTATCACCAGGCCTACGAGCGGGGCGTCAAGCTCATCGGGGCCACGAGCCACTACGTCACCGCCGATCTCGATATGGGGCCCATCATCGAGCAGGCCAGCGTGGCGGTGAATCACAGCCACAGCGTGAAAGATCTCATCACCATGGGGCGCGACATTGAGAAGCAGGTGCTTGCCGTGGCGGTGAAGGCCCACCTGGAGTCCCGCATCACCGTCTACCGCGATCGCACCATCGTCTTTGACTGACCCGACGGACGGAAGGTCCGCAGTCGCATCGCCACGTATTTCCGGAATTCTTCGAGGGCTATCATCGCGCCCGCAAAGGGAAGGATGAACAGCCACACCTCTCCCGGGATCGGGGCGGTGCCGAAAATCGCATTGCCCCAGGGGGTGTAGTCGATCAGGGCGATGAGGGTTATCTCCAGGGCGATACCCCCGAGGATGAGCCGGTTGCTGAGTAGTCCCTGGGCGAAGATGGAGCGTCGGTCGCTCCGGCAGATGAAGACATTCGCCACCTGCATGATGACGATGGCGCTGAGGCAACTGGTGGTTGCCTGGAGGTAGAGGGGATCGCGCGCGGCCAGCGATTCGCCGAAATGCCAGCCGCCGATTCGGAGCATGCATCCATAGGCGCACATGGCGGCCGTGGCCTGCATCAGGCCGAGGAAAAGATAGGCGCGGGCAAGCAGCGGTCCATTCAGCAGGCGTTCGCTCCGAGGCCGCGGTGGTTGCTTCATTACCTCCGGGTCCGGTTTTTCCGCGCCCAGCCCCAGGGCAGGCAGCAGATCGGTGCCGAGGTCCACCGCGAGAATCTGAATGATGGTGAGGGGGAGGGGGATGCGAACGAGTACGAAGGCAAGATAGGGGATAAGCTCGGGAACGTTCGATGTCAGGATATAGGTCAGGAAACTGCGGATGTTGGAAAAGACGGCGCGGCCCTCCTCGACAGCGGCGACGATGCTGGCAAAATTGTCGTCGAGCAGCACCATGTCGGCGGCCTCGCGGGCCACGTCGGTTCCGCTGCAGCCCATGGCGATGCCCACATCGGCCTTCCGCAGTGCGGGCGCGTCGTTGACGCCGTCACCGGTGACGGCAACGATTTCACCTTTATTTTTCAGTGCCGCCACGATGCGCATTTTCTGCTCCGCGAGCACACGGGCAAATATGATTTCCGGGGCATTCAGGACGAGTTGGAGCCGGATATCGGAGAAGTTGGCCAGTTGCTCCCCGGTGATGACGACTGGCGAGACGGAGTGTACCAGGCCGATTTCGCGGGCGATGGCCTTGGCCGTGTGGGGGTGGTCGCCCGTGACCATGATGACTTTGACGCCCGCTTCGTGACAGCGGCGGAGGGCCTCCGCCACTTCGGGTCGGGGCGGATCCTCCAGCCCGACCAGTCCGGCCAGGGTCATTTCCTCTTCCGCGTCGTCCAGCGCGATCCCCTCGGGTAGATCGCGCCATGCGAAAGCGAGCACGCGCAGGCCTTTCTCCGCCATGGCTTCCGCCGCGTGTCGAAAGGTGTCGGCTAGCACCTCCGTGAGTTCCACCGCGCCATGTTCGAGGGACGCGTGGGTACAATGGAGCATCACAGCCTCCGGCGCGCCTTTGCAGTAGAGCCTCTTGCCTTCCGGGTTGGCATGGACGGTGGAAAGGCGTTTGCGTTCCGAGTCGAAGGGGATAATGTGTACGCGCGGGCTATGGGGCAGTTCGGGCATCGATTCCGCCGCAAGTTCCACCAAGGCAATCTCCATGGGATCGCCGAGCCACGTCGGACCTGCCACGGCGCGCAGATCTTTCAGGTCATGGCAGCACGCCGCCACTTCAAAGAATTGGGGGTGGGATTGGGCCAGGTTGGTCAGGGAGCCTCCCTGAGTTTCGTACACTTGACCCGCGATGTAAAGCTGCCGCGCGGACATGCGATTCTGCGTGAGGGTGCCGGTCTTGTCCGTGCAGATGACCGTGGCGCAGCCCAGGGCCTCGACGGCCGGCAGGTGGCGGATCAGCGCATTGCGCTTTGCCATGCGCTGCGAGCCCATCGCCAGGGCCAGGGTGACGGTGGGCAGCAGGCCTTCGGGCACATTGGCCACGATGATGCCGATGGCAAAGATGAAGTTCTCCCAGAAGGAGAGACCGATCCATTGCCCGATGAAGAAGAAGCTGATGCCGAGTGCGAGCGCCAGTCCGGCCACGATTCGGCTGACTCGGGCAATCTCCAACTGCAATGGAGAGATCGTATCGGCCGTCGCCTGGGTAAGTTGCGTTATCTTTCCAAAGGCGGAATGGGACCCGGTCGCGAATACCAGGGCCTTCGCCTCGCCCGAGACTACAGCGGTCCCGGCCAGCAGCGTATTCCGGCTGCGCATGAGCTCGGGCTCGTCGCAGGGTTCGGCATCCCGCGATACCGGTACGGATTCGCCTGTGATGGTGGCATTGTTGACGCGGACCCTGAAAGCCTCGATCAACCGGCAGTCCGCCGGCACCATGTCGCCGGCCTCCAGCAGGATCACATCACCCGGTACGAGTTCGGCCGCGGGGAGCTGGCGAACCGCCCCGGTCCGCAGCACCTTGACGACGTTGGGCAGCAGCTTCTTAAGCGCGGCCAGCGCCTGCTCCGCGCGATAGGCCTGCCAGAAGGAGAACACGCCATTGATGAGGATGACCCCGATGATGGCGAATCCGAGCGTGGCCATGCCCTCGCCCGGCTGCCGCCACTCCGCAAAGAAGGCGAGCGCCGCCGCGATCCACAGTATGATCGCGAAAAAATGTACAAATTCCCGTGCGAAGGCTAGCAGCAGCGAGGTCTGGGCGACCTCCTGGAGTTGGTTGGGACCAAATTCCCTGACGCGGTGCCTGGCTTCGGCATCGCTCAGCCCTTCCGGTCCGCTGTGCAGCGCAACCAGGGCGTCTTCTGCGGATAGCTGGTGGCTTTTCATGGCGCACACATGTACCGGTATGACGGAAGGATGTACTTCATGGGGGCGAGGTCAAATCGCTCAGTTGTGGAAAGCGCCCGCGTCAAAGTCTGCGGAATCTGGCCGACCAGCAGTTACGCTGCCGACCCGCGTCGGGCGCGATTCACAAATTCATGGTATTCCTCGACCCGCCGGACGTCAAGCACTAAATTCTGGCATCCCCCGCATGAGTCCCATCCGACTTCAACGGGAGGTTCGTGGTGCGGAAAATGGTATAATAAAGGCCTGTTTTCAGGTTGGCGAACCCTTGGAAGGACCCGGATGATGACCGCGAGAAATACCTTTGCACCCGTGACGAATACCCTGCTGGCCTTAACTTGCGTGGTGCTCCTTGCGTCCTGCGCCACGGTCCCCGTGACGGGGCGCAGCCAGCTTGCCCTGCTGCCGGAATCGGAAATGGTCACCCTCGGCCAGCAGGCCTATCAGCAGCAGTTGCAGGAGCATCCCGTGAGCAATCAGCCGGGCGATGTGGAGCCCGTGCTGCGCGTGGGCAAGCGCCTGGCCGCCGCCACGGAAGAATTTCTGCGGGCGAATAACCTGCCCACGGATATCTACCAGTGGGAATTCAGCGTAATCGACAATGACGAGATCGTGAACGCCACCTGTCTGCCGGGCGGCAAGATTGTGTTCTACAGCGGAATTTTTGAGTATACGAAGGACGACGACGGCATCGCCACGGTGATGGGACACGAGATCGCCCACGCTATCGCGCGTCACGGCAATGAACGCATGAGCCAGGCGATGCTGATGGAACTCGGCGCGACGACCCTGTCGGAAGCCATGGCTTCCCAGCCCGCGAAGACCCGGGAGCTTGCCAGCCAGGCCTTTGGCCTCACATCGAATTTCGGCGTAATCCTGCCCTTCAACCGCTCTCGCGAATCCGAGGCGGATCGCATCGGGCTGACCATCATGGCCAAAGCGGGTTACGATCCCCGCAAGGCCATCGAGTTCTGGGAGCGCTTCAGCCAGGCCGGGGCCAAGGTGCCCGAGTTCATGTCCACCCATCCCTCCGGCGCGACCCGGATTGCGGATATCCAAGCGCACTTGCCTGAGGCGCTGCAGCACTATACGGGGAAATAGGGTGAAGCCTGGAGAGTCGGTTAGGACAGATTTGGTCTACTCATAATCTTCCATTTTCGGCGCGCTGCCTTCGATGAGCCGGGGCTCGTAGCCCGGTGCGTATTCCTTTTCCAGGTGCTCGCGTAGCTCGGCTTCGTCTAGCCAGACGGGTTTCATCTCGCGCTTCACGAAGAGGGGGGCCTGATCCGCGTAGTGCGGTGAGTCGGCCCTCGACGTCGCCGAACCAAACTGGTGAATACTTTTCGAATGGACCTTGCCGTCGGCATCCCAGGTGGCCATGAGGACATAGCAATCGCCTGCGCGCCCTTCGAAGCGGCCATTGACCCATTCGCCGTAGACCGCGTTGAGTACGTCCGGCGCACCACCGAGGCCAAGGTCCACGTTGCCGCGGACGAGGCGGTTGACCTCACTCCAGGGCGGATCAAGGCGGCCGAAGGCGTCTTTCAATTGGGTTGCGCGCTCCTTGAGCAACTCCATGGCTGTGGGGCCCGTGCGGCCTTTCAAACCATCGCCGGAATCATTGCGGAGAAAGAGCACGGCGAGGGCCGCGCTGGTGTTTTCCGGGTTCGTGTTGAAATCCCAGGCGCGCAGTACCGTCACAGCTTCCTTCAGCAGCGGGTCCTCCGGCTCGGGTGCATCCAGAATTTCCTTCAGCACGTCGGCGGCTTTCCCATTTCGGGAATAGGTCTGATCGTACTTGTATTGGACGAACTCGTCTTCCGTGATGGCGGTATCCGCCGCGAGCAACTCCAGCAGGCGCACCTGACGATTGGTGATATCGTCGATGGGTTCGATGCCGAAGGTGGGGGCAAAGGCGGCGGGATCGGGATTCTCCGGGCCTTCCGTCGCGCGGAAGGGCGTGCCGTTGGCATTGGCGATAAAGCCCGATGCGGGATTCTTAACGACGGGTAATTGGTCGAAGGGCAGGTACCGGGTCCAGATATTCTCCGACACGTTGCCCGGAAGATAGCCTGAATAGTCGTAGCCTTCCTTGCGGAGGGGCAGCAAGGCATTGTAACGATACTGGATGTTGCCTTCCTTGTCCGCATAGCCCACGTTGAACGACGGGATGGCCTGCATGGCCATGGCGGAATCGAATTCGGCCAGGTTTTTCGATTTGCCCATGCGGTACCACTGCTCCACCTGACGGATATCGCCGTAGCCCGCATAGCGTATGGCGTAGACGCCGTGGGGGCGGCGGATGACGGGGCCATGGATGGAATAGAGTGCTTCCTGTGTCGCCTTCCACATGAAGCCGTCGAATACATTCACGACCACCGGCACCGTGCTCTTGTCGAGGGTCTTCCATTCTCCGTCGTACTTATACTGATCGGGATTGTCCGGATTCATCTCCAGCAGGTAGATGTCGATGAGGTCGGGACTGTTCACGGTATGGGCCCATCCCAGATCGCGGTTGTGGCCATGGAGAATCACGGGGGTTCCGGGGAAAACGCCCCCGACGATATCGAGCCCTTCTTCGCTCTTGAGGCGCGCTTCATACCAGGCGACGGGGCCGGTCCAAGGCTGGTGCGAATTGATGGCCAAGTGGGTCTTGCCGTCCGGGGTGCGCCCAGGTGCGATGGCGAAGGTGTTGGAGCCCGTGGGCAGGCCATCCGCCAGCACATCCGGCAGGGCGCTTAGTTCCCGCTCGTTGGGTGAAACTGACTGGACGCGTTTGCCCTCGTAGAGCTTGACCACTTCATCTTCCAGTCCAAAAAAGAAGGGCGTCTTCAATACGAATCCCGTCACGATGTCCTGTCCGGTCACGGGGAGGATACCGGGGGTTACTTCGTGGGGGTGGAGCGCGGCGAAGTGGTTGATGCCGGCGGCGTAGGCCTCACAGATTTTTCGGACTTCGGGGCTCAAATCGGTGTCGTATTTTTCCTGCACGATCTCGCGGAAACGGAAAAGCTTCACCAGGTAGTCGAAGGGCGCGGCTTCCTCGCCTTTCAACATGGCCAGCATACCCCGGCTGAGGTAAAGGGCTTCCTCGATGGTTGCGTAGTCGTCCTCCGCGTGGGCGTAGGCCAGGCCGTAGGCACAATCCGCGTCGGTCTTCCCGTAGATGTGGGGTACGCCCCAGGTATCACGGAGTATCTTGACGTTGAAGGCGCCCTTCGCGGGAATGAGCTGACGCGTTGGCGGGTTGAAGCGGATATAAGGGAGCTGCGTGGCGACAACGACAAGCAAGGTCAGGCAAATTGCCCCGATGATAATCTGGGTCCAGCGAAATTTCATGCGGCCTCGTAATGGTTCTGGGGATGTACCGCGCGCTCTGGGCAGCGGGGAAGCATCCCGATTATACGCAATGGGGAACTCACCATTCCCCTTTTGGCAGGCGCCAGGTTTGGATCGAAATGCCACCTCGGGTTACAATACCCCTACGGGCAGGTCGCAAACACCTTCGCGCCGTTCACCTCACCCCCTTCATTCTCAGGTCCCCCATTTCCATGACCCATCCACACGAAAACGCCGAAGTCCGCTGTCCCCATTTCTTCGACTGTGGCGGCTGCAAATCGCAAGACGTGTCCTATGCAGAACAGGTTTCTGCGAAATCCGATGCGCTGGGCGTTCTTTTCGCCGATTATTGGACCGCCCCCGTGCAGGTGACCCCGTCGCCGGTGATCTGGAACTATCGCAACAAGATCGATCCCTCCTTCAGCCGCATGCGCTACGACGTGGTGCCGCCGAAGGATTTCGTCCGCGAGACCGTGCTGGGCTACAAGAAAAAAGGACAGTGGTTCTGGCCCCTGGATATTGAAGAGTGCCATATCGCCCCCGAGGGTGCGAGTGCGCTGTTGCAGGCGACGCGGGCCTGGTATCGCGAGCACGGCATTCGCGCGTGGGACAACCGTACGAAGGACGGCGTCCTCCGGTATTTGCTTGTGCGCGATGGAAAAAGGACGGGGGAGAAGATGGTGGTTTTGATCACCCACGAGGGTGAGCTGGACTGTGGGCCCTTTGTGGAGCTCGCACGCGCGTCGTTCGGCGCGACGAGTATCTATCGCGGCTTCTTCACGGGCAGCAGCGACGTGGCCACGGCCGAGCGACTTGAATTGCTCTGGGGTACTCCCCATATCACGGAGAGGCTCCACCTGCCCGATGGCGACGGTACGCGGGACCTGACCTTTCGTATTTCACCCTTGAGTTTTTTTCAGACCAATCCGCTGGCGACCGAAAATCTCTATGGGGCGATTCGCAATCACGTGCGTGAAATCGCGCCCGATAGCCTCTACGATCTTTACGGCGGCGCGGGCGGCATCGCCTTCAGTTGCAGTGACCTTGTGGATCGCGTCTGGTCCGTGGAAGAAGTCGCGCCGGCCACGGAAGACGGGCGCCACAATGCGGAAGTTAACGGTATTACGAACGTCCACTTTGAGACGGCGCAAGTGGAGAAATACCTCACCGCGAAGCGGGATCAGGGCGGACTGGCCGATGGAGCACTGGTCGTTCTCGATCCGCCTCGGTCGGCGCTGCACCCCAAGGCGTTGAAGCGCCTGATGGAGTTTCAGCCCGAACACATCGTGTATGTTTCGTGCAATCCGAAATTGCTGGCGCGGGAGTTGGCGGTGTTTACGGAAGCGTATGATTTGGAGTCGCTTGAGGCGTTTGATTTGTTTCCCCACACGCCCCACGTGGAAGCGCTGTCGGTGCTGAAGAGGCGGTAGCGGGAGCTCACTGTTTTCAGGCTACAGGGACGTCAGAGACAGCAGGGACGACAGGTTATTCGTCCCTGAAGTCGCTGCTGTCGCTGCCGTCCCTGTACGGTCGACAGCGCACTGCAATTCTCCAAAGAAAAAACCGCCCCCGGAATCAATCCAGGGGCGGCGCAGTCGTTCTCAATATCAGCCGTTCTTGATGGTTTTCTTTTCTGCGTCGTACACCTGGCGATTGCCCGTGGCGAGGGCCTGGGTCGCCATGATGGACGCGACGGAGTGGTCGTAGCCCGACTGGATCGGTGCGAAGGGCGTCTCGCGCGAGCGCAGGCACTGGAGCCAGTTCAGCATGTGGTTGGGGCGTTCCACGGGCGCGATATTGCCATCACCCGGATCAAGGGGCGTCTCGCCTTTGCGCGCGCCTTTTGCCGAAATCTTCGGGTTGTTCCAATCGGTCAGGTCCAGTGTGCCCTTGGTGCCATAGACCTTGAACACATTGCCTTCGCCGTTGGCAAAGTCCGACGTGTAGGACACCATGAAACCTTCGGGGTAGGTGTACTGGGCGCTCACCTGGTCGGGCGTGTCGAACTTGTGGTCATCCTTCCAGACGAAGGTTCCGCCGTGGCAGGTAGCGCTGCTCGGGCAGTGCGCCCCGGTCATGTAGTGGACCAGATCGAGGAAGTGCACGCCCAACTGGGGGACGGGGCCGTGGCAGAAGTCCATGTAGCCCATCCAGCCGGAATAGGCCACTGCGCTGAATTCGCGCTTCGGCGCATCCATGAGGAAGATGTCCCACTCCACGTCTTCTTTCTTGACGTCCTGCAGGTAGCCATACCAGTAGGGTTCGGCCGCGTTGCGCACCTGCTCGATACGGTGAATCGTGCCAAGAGCCCCGGAATCGATGATGGCTTTCGCACCGCCGAAGCTGGGGTAACTGCGGAGCTGGGTGCCGATTTGGCAAATGATCCCGCTCTTTTCCACGGCTTCCACGGCGGCGTTCAGCGATTTGAGGTCCATCGCGAGGGGCTTCTCGCAATAAGTGTCCTTGCCGGCTTTCGCCGCGGCCTCCAGGTGGGTCGTGTGCTGGTGGTCGCACGAGGCGATCATGACGGCGTCGATGTCGTCCTTCGCCAGCAGTTCTTCGTAGTGCACGAAGTGCATGGCGTCGAGTCCATACCACTCCTTGATGCGGGCGGAGGCGTTTTCGCGCGACACTTTCCAAGGATCGCAAACGGCCACATACTGAACGTTCAGGTCCTTGTCGTGGTTGTGGACGCCGTCCATGTGGGCGCCCACACCTCGCCGGCCGCAGCCGATCTGGCCGATGTTGATGCGATCATTGGCGCCCTTCACGCGGGCGTAACTCGCCGCGCTCATGGAAACCGCCGCGGCGCTGAGAGAGGCGGTCTTGAGAAATTCACGACGGGTCGGGGTCGTTTTCATCGTGGTACTGCTCCTGTAGGTGACGCCGCGCGGCGGCGATGGGTTTCTAGATTAGAAGGACGTCAGTTGTTTGAAGGCCGCATAGCGCTCTTGAATCTTCGCGGAGTCCGCGGCCGCCAGAGCGTCGGGACCGAAGGCTTCGCAGGTGCACGAGGCCGAGGCGCTGCCATAGACGACGGCCTGCTTCAGGGTTTCAAAGTCCGTGGCATCGCTCCGGGCTATATGGCCCATGAATCCGCCTGCGAAGCTGTCGCCCGCCCCGGTGGGGTCCATGACCACTTCCAGCGGCAGGGCGGGAATGGAGAAGATCTCGCCATCCGCACCGAAGAGCATGCAGCCGTGCTCGCCCTTCTTTATCACCACGATGGACGGGCCCATCGCGCGGATTTCCCGCGCCGCATCGCGCAGGTTCATCTCGCCGGTGAGCTGCTTGGCTTCGCCATCGTTGATTATGAGGCAGTTCACGCGGGCGAGCACCTTCTTCACTTCACCGAGGGTGATGGTGAGCCACAGGTTCATCGTATCGAGGGCGATGAATTTCGGCTGGGCCTGGTCCAGCACTTCGAGTTGGAGCGAGGGATGAATATTGCCCAGGAAGAGGTAGGGCGCGGTTCGCGTTGCATCCGGGAGCTTGGGGTGGAAGGTTTCGAAGACGTTCAACTGCGTGTCCAGTGTGTCCCGCTCGTTCACGTCCTCGTGGTACTTGCCCGACCAGCGGAAGGTCTTGCCAGGCGCCCGTTCCAGGCCCTCCAGATTAATCTGCTTTGATTCGAGGAGCGCCACGTGCTCCGCCGGAAAGTCCTCGCCCACGATCCCCACCAGACTAACGGGTACGAAGTTGGCGGCGGCCAGCGAGAAATACACTGCCGCGCCACCCAGGCCGTCTTCGTTGCGGCCCGAAGGCGTTTCCACAGTATCCAGGCCAACGGAACCAACGACGGTAATGCTCATGAAATGATGTTCCTTGTTGTAGCGGGCGACGTTCCGGGAACGTGGCGATTGGGGACAAGAGCGTGTAGAGAAGCCAGACGAATGGGTGTACAGCTTCGATAGACTGTGTGGAATGATAGCAAATCTGGTTTGGCTCGTGCAGTACTCGCCCGCCGTTGAAACAGGGCGCGACCTCTACTTCCACCGTGTTCCAAACGCAACTATTGCGGGCCAGTCATCTCATCTGTGCCCTCCGTGTGCTGCGTGGTCGAGAAAAGCAGAGAAAGCAGACCACGGATTTCACGGATAGCAAGGATCCCTAACGAGGTGCAGGCGGACTCAAGGATGAAAAGGGCCAAGGTTCAGCTCGCGAGCGACTGTTTGTCTTCCTGGTCGCTGATACCCAACTGGTCCATCTTGTATTTCAGGATTCGGCGCGTGGTGCCCAGCGCATCGGCCGCCTGTGATTGGACGAAATTACATTGCTCGAGCGCTTTCTTGATCAGGTGTCGTTCCAGGCGTTGGGTGGCCTCCTGTAAGGGCAGGCCTGCAAAATCTTCCAGACCGTTCACTTCCACACCGCCCTCACCGGCCACGATGCCATTGAGGTACTCCGCGCGGATAATGCGTTCGCCACTGTGGCATACCAGAATGCGCTCCACGGTGTTTTCAAGTTCACGGATGTTGCCCGGCCACTGGCAGGCCATGAGGCGCGACATGGCCCGGGCCTCAAAATCCTGCACACGGGAATTGACCCGTGGGCCATGTTTTGCCACAAAGTGGGCAATCAGCTTGGGGATGTCTTCGCGTCGCTTGCGCAGGGGGGGCATGGTAATGGGCAGCACGTTGATGCGGTAATAGAGATCCTGGCGAAAGAGTCCTTCCTCGATGGCCTTGTCGAAGGGGCGGTTGGTCGCGCAGAGGAACCGAACATCCACCTCGATTTCCCGGTTGCCGCCCACGGGATAGAAGGTACCTTCCTGGAGGACCCGAAGAAGCTTCGACTGCGCCTCGATGGGCATTTCGCCGATTTCGTCCAGAAAGAGCGTCCCGCGATCCGCCACCTGCATCTTGCCCACCCGGCTTTCCGTGGCACCCGTAAAAGCGCCCTTGGTGAGGCCGAAAAGTTCGCTCTCGACCAGATTTGCCGGAATGGCGCAGCAAGAAAGGGGTACAAAGGGGTCGGCTTTGCGCTTTCCGCCGAAGTGAATTGCCCGTGCGAGGACATCCTTGCCCGTGCCCGTCTCACCGGTGATCAGCACGGTCGAATCCACTTCCATGGCCTGGCGCGCCTTGGCCAGGGCTTCGAGGAGGGAGGGGGCATCGCCGATGATGTGCTCGAAACCCGCCGAGCCCTGCTCGCGCAGCGTGGAAAGCTCGCGTTTTTCACGAAGCTCTTCCAGTGTCCGCTCGACGAGGGTCAGAAGATCGTCCACGTCAAAGGGCTTGATGACAAACTCGCGGGCGCCCTTCTTCATCGCCTTGACCGCGATATCCACCGTGTTTGAGCCCGTCACGATCAGGACCGGGACCATTTCGCCCCGGTTATCGAGATGCTCGAGGAACTCCATCCCCGTCATTCCGGGCATGGTAAGATCCAGCAGGATCAGGTCCACGTGTTTCTCCGTAAGGATCTGGAGGCCGGTGGGGCCATCCGGCGCCAGATGGACCCGGTATGCGTCGCTGAGAATCATCCGGTAGGATTCGCGGATGCTCAGTTCATCATCAATCGCCAGAATGGTCTGCATGGCTCAGCTCCGTAGTCGGTATCTGAAGGGCAAAGTAGTTGCCGTCCTTTTCATCAGTAACCCACCGAATGGCGCCCTGATGCTGGTGGAGAATGCGATTGGCGATGGTCAGTCCGAGACCCATCCCATGTTCCTTGGTGCTGTAGAACGGCAGGAAAATACGATCGGTTTCTTCCTTGGGCACGCCGGGGCCGGAATCCGAAATCCGAATCTCGATCGAATTGTCCTTTCGTGCCGTACTGACTTGTATTGTACCACCCGGGGGCACCGCCTCGATGGAGTTCTGCACCACATTGTGGAGGGCCTGCGAGAAGAAGACGGGATCCATGTCGGTCTCGTCCAGGTCCGGGTCGTAGTTTTGCGCCAGTTTGATGGAGCGGTTCGCCAGCTCAGACTCGAAGGAGCTTAATACCGACCGTACGGTCTCATTGATGTCGCACTGCTGGAGGCGCAGATTGGGGTTCCGCGCAAACTCGAAGAGGGTCTCCACCACCCGGTTGATGCGTTCCACCTCCTGCTGGACCACCCGGCTGAAGGCGTCCCGGAAGTCTTCCGACTCATACTTGCGCGGCAGGAGCTGGGCGAAGGTATTGATCGCCACCATCGGGTTCTTGATTTCCTGCGCGACACGGGTGGAGAGGTACTCCCAGAAGGGGCTGTAGGCAATCTCTTCCTGAGAAACCCGATCTTCGGCATGGGCCTGAAATACGACCGTTGCGCCGCCGTGGGGGTCGGGCGCCACATTGAGCGAAAGCTGCCCCTTGGAGACTGGATCTCGAATGAGTTCGTTGAAGCGTGATTCCTTGCGGGCCATGCTTCGGAGGATGACATCGGCGAAGGCGGAGCCCAGCTTCTGCACGCTCGAACCCAGCACCTTCGCCGCGGTGAGCTGCAGCAGGCTCTCGGCCCGTTTGTTGAGTGCCATGATCTTGCGATCCGCGGATATGGAAACCAACCCGACGGGAAGATCGCCCGCCATGACCGACGGCATTTCATGCTCGATTCGGCGGTAGGGGGACATGTCCTCGAAGAGGATCTCCACAGAGCGCACGAAGAGTGATAGGAGTTCTCGCTCCTCCTGAACATAGGAGAGTCCCGATGCTTTCTCGCCAAGTACGAGCGCACCGAAGACCTGTCCGTCCCGCATCAGCGGAGCCGCCAGAATGCCGTTGAGCACCTGAAGTTCCTTCAGCGCCTGGGGGGAAGAGCGGATGGCGTGCACGTCGAAGAGGCACGCATGGCTGTCAAACCAGTGCATTATGCCCGCGCTGAAGGAAAGGCGGAGCTGCCCGGTTATGTGATCATTGAGGCCGTGAGACGCGCCAACGGAAACGTGTCCACCCTTTTCCAGGAGGAGACAGCAGCGGGTCGCGTCAAAGACGTCGACGGCGGCCTCCATCAGTCGGCGGGCCAGACGATCCATATCATCCTTGCAGCCGGTAAGTCGGCTGATCCAGCGAAGAGCCATCTGGTGCTGCCCCAGGAAGACCGGCTGGTGGATCGGTATGTCGAGATGGGGCTGGACCACGCTCGCGACGACCGTCGTGTGAACGAGCGAGGCCAGGGCCTCCTGAAGTGAATCACAGGAGAACGGTTTCGTGAGCACGGCGTTTGCGCCCGAACGGGTAAGCGCCGCCTGCGTCAACAGGTCTTCCCGGTTGGAGAGCACGGCCAGGGGAACACCCGGCGCCATGTCCTTCACCGCTTCAACGAGATTCTCACCGCTGAGTGACGTGTCATCCAGAAAGATGGCGTCCACATTCACCGAAGCGATTCGGCGCCGCGCCGTGGCCACGCTGGGCTCATGCAGGATCAAGTCGCCTTCCGGTAGCGAGGCGCGCAATGCCTCCCATACGCTCCTGTCTTCGGCAATGACCAACAACACGTTCATAGCCCGACCCTTTCGATGGATTCGGTGCTCCCCGCCAGCGGGAAAGTTACAGTAAATGATGAACCGGCGCCTGGAGTACTGCTCACGTCAATGACCCCCTGATGTTCCGTGATGATCCCATGCACCACCGACAGCCCGAGCCCGCTGCCATCGGCCTTGGTCGTGAAGAACGGTGTAAACAACTGCTTCAGGTGCTCACGGGAGATGCCGCAACCCCGGTCGCGGATTACGGTGCGGACGCAGGGAACGTCGTGGCGCAGCACCGAGCCCTTCTGCTGCAGGCGCCCGTGGCCGGTGCTAACTTTAACCTCGATCATCGGATTTGGGGAATCCGTCATGGATTCGATTGCGTTCAATACGAGGTTGAGAAAAACCTGGTGCAGTTGCTGGTTGTCGGCCATCACCCCCACACCGTTTTCGGGCATGTCCAGGTGCAGGACCACGTCGGCCTTCCGCATCTGATTCTCCACCAGCGCGAAAACATTGGTCAGAATCTGACGTATGTCGTGAAGTCGGAAAGAGACAGGTTGCGGGCGCGCGAAGTGGAGCAATCGCGTGACGATGCTGTCGATGCGGTCCACTTCGGGGGGAACAACCTCCGCAAAAGTATTACGGAAGTCCGCATCGTCATAACGGTCCAGCAGCAATTGCGTGAAGGTCTTGATGGATTGAAGGGGGTTTTTGATTTCGTGCGCCATGCCTGCGGCCATCGTACCGATGGAATTGAGTCGATCGGCCCGCTGCACGTTGGATTCAAGCCGCTTAATCTGGGTCATGTTGTGGATGAGCACCATGGCCCCCTTCATGCCCTGGCCCGGCATTTCCAGGCACGAGGTGGACATGGCCACCGGCATCTCTTCGCCCACGCCGTTGATGATATTCGTCTCCACGTCCACAATGCCGCGCTTGTTGTCCAGCGTCATCTGAAGCAGGTGGGCCACCTTGGTATCCAGCACGCCAAGGGACATGCCCGGACTGACGGGGCCCAGCATGGAGCGGCCCTCCTGATTGATCGTCTTGATCACGCCATTGGTGTCCACGGCAATTACGGTGCCGCGCATGTTGCGCAGAATCAGCTCCAGATGTACGTTCAATTCTTCGAGCTGGCCGTAGAGGCGGGAGTTTTCTATCGCCGTTGCGAGCGGACCCGCAATCGTGGAAAAGACCCGCCAGTCGTCATAGGTATAGACATCGCGGGTTTCCTTCTCTTCCAGTATGATGAGTCCGAGTACGCCTGATTGCGTGACCAGCGGAATCACGACCTGTGCCCCGAGCGCCCGAAGGCTCCGGGCCAGGCGGGCGGTCTGGGGGATGGGAGACCGATGTTCCAGTTCTTCCAGGATCAGCGGCTCCAGGTTATTGGCGACGAATTCCAGCACGAAACCGATCGAGTCATCCGGCGCCGAAGTCGTCTCCCGGGTCGAGTAGGCCGTGTGGACCATAGGCTCTTTGCCCTTTTCGACGAGCAGGACGCTGAGGCCCGTGACGCCCAGCGTCTGGCGCAGGTCCGCCGACACGCGCTCCATGATGTGCTCCAACTGCACGTACTGGTTGGCCAGGCGGATGATGCGCTGGCTGAGGGCTTCCGTGTCATAGCGTCGGTGCCGGATCACTCGATCCAGCAGGAGCTGGGCCCGCTCGCGAAGGGGCTGTATAACCACCGCCACCACCATGGAGGTCAGCGCGATACTCAGAATATCGTAGGCCCGACCCGCCTGGCTGAAAACCGCGTGGACCAGCGTGACAACAGAGAAGTAGAGGATAAATACAAAGACCGTAACGAAGGCATACACCGTGGTCCGGGAGAGAATGAACCAAATATCCAGCAGGTGATAGCGAACCATCGAGTAGGCGAGGCCCGCCATCATCAGCACCATAAAGCAGGGCCCGTACTGCTGCATGCTGTCCACGCCGAACATGGCTGGCACGACGACGTTGGTCACGGAGGCAAAGCCGACACCCGCGAAGATGGAGAGAATGACGTGCTCGACCTGGCGCCGCTGAATGCCTCGGCAGTGTTGGCGTTTCCGGAATAGGTTCACGAACGTCAGCACCATCACTGACACGGTCATTATGCTATAGACACCGAAGACTGGGCCGTAGGTGGCGACGGGCGGATCCTCCGGGAATACCTGCACCCCGCCAACGATGTACCATTGGGTGTTTACCAGCGCGGCGAGGGCAATCGCCAGAGCGTATAGCAGATAGAGATACCACGTCATCCCTTTAAATTTCTGGTTGGGGAAATAACCGATGAAGTGGTAGAGCGTGGCGGGCAGGAACGCGGCCACCACGAAGGTGATCATGATCCAGTTGCGCGCGGTGTATTCGGTGTGGGCATGTATTATGAACAACACACCCATGGACCACAATGCGAGATTTAGCGTCAGGAGCGCAAATGCGCGGTGGGTGATCCGCTCCGGGTTGCGAACCAGGACCAGCAGTCCGAGCAGGCAACTCGAAACCGCGGCTGTAACCAGCAGGGAAGAGGTCGCTATCGAGGGCATGCCCGTCAAGTTCAAGCGACCTTTCGCAATATGGTGGCGCAGTGGGTTCCACCGAAGCTGATGGAGACCACGAGCGCGGAATCGATATCGTTCAGGCGGGCTTTCAACGGAACAAAATCGAGATCGCAGGCGGGGTCCTGATCCTCCAAGTTGAGCGTCGGAGACAGGATGCCTCGCTCGAGCGTCATCAAGGCCGCGCCCACGCCCATGAGCCCCCCAGTGGAATAGGACTGGCCGATCATCGATTTTACCGCGCTGACCGGGATTCGGTAGACCTGCTCGCCGAATACTCGCTTGTACGCATTGGTTTCGCATCGGTCATACATTTCCAGAGACACGCCGTGGGCCTGGATGCACCCGATGTCGTTTCGTCCCATTCCGGCCGTGGTCATGGCCGACTGAATTGCTCGGGCCAACGTTTTTCCCTCCGCCTCCAGCACCAGCGGGTTCTGACCCTCGGCGGCCGAGCCGGTGCCCGCCACTTCGGCGAAGATGCGCGCGCCTCGCGCCCGCGCCTTGTCCGCCCGCTCCAGCACCAGCGTGCACGCGCCCTCGCTGAGCACGATGCCATCACGGTGCCGATCATAGGGGCGCATCGCGCCGACGGGATCTCCGTTGCGTTTGGATAAGATGCCTAGCGAGCAGGCGGCCGCAATTGAGAGAGGGAAAACGGGGGACTCCGTCGCCCCTACCACCGCCGCGTCCACATGCCCCATGCGAATCTGGTTGTAGCCCCAGTTCAGCACATCCAACCCAGTGGCGCAGCCGCTCGCTATCGTGATAGCCGGGCCGCGAATGCCGATATCGATGGAGACATGCACCGTTGCGGAGTGGCCTGAATACGCGGACGACATCAGCTTGTTAATTTTCTTGTAGCCCGCTGTCTCCATGGCTTCCATGTGGCCCTTGTAGGTCTCGTCCGGCGAGCCGATGCTGGTGCCCATGGAGACGCCGATCCGCTCGGGATCATAGCCCGCAGCTTTCAGGCCCGCATCCTGTACCGCCAGGCGCGAAGACGCAATCGCCTGATGGACGTGTCGGTTCCAGTTGCG
>JBHEKR010000034.1:0-47602 GCA_041859365.1 Candidatus Hydrogenedentales bacterium | reverse complement strand
CGGTCCTGAATTAAAAGAGGACGTGTGGACCCACGTCGCCGTCGTGAAAGAAGACACCCAACTCCGCCTCTATGTGAACGGCGAACTGGCCCACACGACGACGGTTCCTGTCGAGCTAAGAACGTCCTCCACGACCATCGGTCTCGGTTGCAATCCAAAGCACGGCGAGCTCGAAGGCTACCAGGGCAGCATCGCCGATGTGCGCCTCTACGCGGGCGTCCTCACCGATGCCGCGATACAGCGCCTCCAAGGGACCGACACGGACCAATGACCAGGAAAGCAACGTTGACCCGGCGTCAAGCTTCGCGACCGGACCGAGCGAGATGAGCGCAGCATCCGTGGCGGTACCGATTCGTCAAGGTCGCGATGGCGGGCAGTCAGGAGCAACCTGCGCAATTCTTGGTTCCGGAATGCGCATATTGTTCGTGCTATAATGCGTTGTGAGAAATTAAAACAGGAGGAAATACCATGCAACTTACCGTAAAGAGTGGGGACGCTGATGGAATTATCCTTCCTCGTTCGGTCCTTGATCGCCTGAATGTGGTAAGCGGTGATAGCGTCAATGTGACCGAAATTCCCGACGGCGTGAAGATTTCTACTCGTGATGCAAATTTCGACGAGATCATGAAGCATGCCGAACGAGTTATGCGTGAAAACGATAATGCATTGAGACGGCTCGCGGAGTAGACCGGTGGACTCAACTAACATGGAACCCCAGTGGATCACTGTGTCTGCCGCCTTAGAGATTCACCATCGGCAGATCGCGCGCTATGGTGGTTCGGACGGCGTTCGAGATGCTGGGCTGCTCGAGTCCGCACTGTTTCGACCACGCAATGTATTCCACTACGAAGGACCGGTTCCGCTCGCGAGACTGGCGGCGAGCTATTGCTACGGTCTATCGAGAAATCACCCGTTTGTAGATGGCGATAAGCGAGTATCGTTCGTTGTCGCAAGCGCTTTCATGCTTCTCAATGGGTTCAATGTCGTGGCCTCCGAGGCCGACGTTGTGGAAACTATGCTCGCCGTCGCCAGCGGGAGCATGAGCGAAGATGCCCTTGCAGAATGGTTCGCGCGTCACTTGACGCCGCCCTGAGTCTTCTCATTCAGGAGCCCCGCCCCTCGGCGTCCCCAACACCGCGTCGCTCCGATTCTCAGGCCGTTTTGGCGTCTTATCTTCATAGAATTCCCGAATCGCCTCAAATTCCCCCGCCATATCTCCCGTTGGCGCGATCACTGGCCCGAAGCCCGTTTCCTTCTTCGCGTAGTCCGCATACATCAGCACGATCCGTGCGCCTGATCGTTCCGCGATGTGATAGAAGCCCGTGCGCCAGTGATCCGTGTAGCGCCGCGTGCCCTCGGGCGCGAGGCCCAGGTAAAACTGCTCATGGCCCGCCAGCGCATCCACCGCGCTGTCCACTAAATTCTCCGTGCGCCGCCGCATCACGGGGATCGCGCCGACGGCGCGCATGAACCAGCCGAGCGGCGGACGGCAGAGGGTGTGCTTGGCGAAAAAATTCCCTTTGATACCCCGCGCCGTCACCATGAGAAAAATGACGATAAAATCCCAGTTGGACGTGTGGGGTGCGAAGATGGCCACGAGCCTCGGATCCTCGGGAAAAACGCCGGCAGTCGTCCAGCCCATCAGTCGGAGGAGGACGCGGCAAAGCCATTGCGTGGGGCGGCTTACCTGGCCGAAGTGGCGCTCGATGGTGCGGTGGTGGTGTTGGTTCATGGCGCGGGCGTCTTGGCGCCGTTCCAGCCGAGGTGGGCCACGGCGATTCCGAGGAATACCTTGGGGTCCACCAGAGTCTCTCCCCGGGAGCGGGCCTGAAGCCAGGCATAGGCATCCGTCACGGGAATGACATGCACGGTGATGTCCTCCCCTTCCACGCCGCCGCCCTCGTGGGCTTTTGTCCCGCCGCGCGCCAGGTAGAAGTGTACCCGCGAGGTGCTGATGCCGCCCGCGCTGGGCCCCACCATCAGCAACTCCAGGGTTGCGGCCTCATAGCCTGCTTCTTCCAGCAGTTCGCGCCGCGCGGCCTCCTCCAGCGACTCCGGGCCTTCGTCGCCCGCCAGGCCCGCCACCAATTCAATGGTGCGACAGCCGAGGGCCGGGCGAAACTGCTCTACAAAGATCAGTTCATCGCGATCCGTCACGGCCACAACGGAAATGATACCCGTGCAGCCCTTGCGCTCGGCGTATTCGTACCCATTTTCTTCCAAGAGACGCACGAAGCGCCCTTCGCCGAGTATTTTCATCCAGAGATCTCTCCCGTGCCGCGTCGGGCACGCTCATCTTGCCCGCCCCCCACAGCGCGGAGTATAACGCCCGGTTCCGTGGCGCCGCAATGGTATTAGGTGGGCTGGACCTTGCGGTTCGTCCCATGGCGTGCTCAGAGTTCGATAATGCGCATTCTAAGATTATCAAATAACCCTTGACAGATGGATGCAAGTCGCGTATAAGGAGTAATGCAGGTTAGCAGCCTTGCAAGCAGGCGTGTATCGTTCCGGGAATCCGCAGTCAGGCGCACTCGTGCATGCGCCCGCCCGCCGCATCCCCGGTCGGATACTTCCTCACGTCTCGTGCGGCGTGGTGTGTTTCCGATACACGTGGTGAAGACGTCCAGTCCGCTCCATGCCAAAGAAAGGAGGGTCGCGTCGTTCCAGAATATTTTATATTACTATAAAAGTGTCATACCTTTCATATCAACAACAAGGATAAGACTCATGAATCGGAATGCAGAGGGAAGAAAACGCCGGGGCTTCACACTGATTGAGCTCTTGGTCGTTATTGCAATCATCGGTATCCTGGCAGCGATCCTGCTGCCGGCGCTGGCGCGAGCCCGCGAGGCGGCCCGTCGCGCAAGCTGCCAGAACAACCTCAAGCAGTTCGGCATCATCCACAAGATGTTTGCCGACGAAAACAAGGGGTCCTGGCCCCGGCGCACCACGCGCTACGACAACAACTACAACCCCGCCACACCGGGCAGCGTTCGCGTGTGGCACGGCATCGACATGATGGTGCTGTGGCCCGAATATCTGACCGACTGGAACATCTACTCCTGCCCGTCGGATGCGGGCGGCGGCCAGCAGCCCCTGGATCAGTTGGGCGCGGAGAAGGCGCTGAAGACCTCCTTCGACAAGGGCGGACTTCTGCGCAAGGTGGGAACCGGTTGGGCGGGCACGCCCTATCCGGTCGCCAATAAGCTGTCCCTGGCGGACAACAATGCCTGCGAGCTTGATCCAGGCAATTGCTATGCCTACGGCGCCGACTGGTCCTATTCCTACTGGGCCGTGGTGATTAAGCCCGAATGGGTAGCCCTGCCGGCGAACGCGAAGTTGGTGTTTGATTTCCTGCACGCCGGTTACAATGCCGGCACTCCGGCGCTGTCTGGCGGCGGATGCCTATACAATGCCGACCGGGATTTCCCCATGAACGTGGCGATCAGCACGGGTGAGGTACCCAACTTTCTTCACCTCAGGGAAGGCATCGAGCGCTTCATGATCACCGATATCAACAATGCAGGCGCCAGCGCAAAGGCCCAGTCCTCCATTGCCGCGATGTGGGATACGGCTCGAGTCTCTGCGACCGGTGCGGTGCTGCCGAACGACTTCACCCACGTGCCCGGCGGAGCGAATATTCTCTTCATGGATGGCCACGTGGAGTTCAGCAAGTATCCTTCTGAAGACGGCAGCAAGGGCTTCCCGACCAGCCGTGCGGTCCTTGGTAGCGGTGCCCAATACACGGGCTGAGCAATGACCCGATGATGATCGTGCAGCGGCTGGAGCGTCCGGATAACTTCGGGGGTTCCAGCCGCCCTGATATACAACGCGCGCGGCGGGTGCCCGTCGAGTGCGCGCACGCGAGGATGACGACGTATGACCTCAAAAGTGTTATGTGGGCTGGTGGGCCTGTTGCTGGTGCTGTCGGGAGCCTCCGGCTGTGGAAGTGGCGTGGAAACCGAAGGGCAGGGTTCCATCTACACCCAGGCCACCCAGGGGGAAATCGGGAAGGTTCGTCAGGGGATAGAGAGTGGCTTTGATGTAAACACGCCCGACGCCCAGGGCAAGACCCTCCTGCATCATGCGGTGGAGGGGAATCAGCACGCACTTGTGGAGATCCTGATCGTGAATTACCGTGCTGACGCCTTTATCCAGGACCAGCAGGGCGTCACAGCGGTCGACGCCGCGATTCAGCTTGGCAATCCCGAGGTTTTGGAGGTGCTCCGGGGCGAAGAGCTGGTGACCTACTGAGCAACGGCGTCGTCCGGACCGGGCCAAAGAATTTTCCATGGGTTTGACGGGTTTGCGGGCGACCGACTACAATACGCGGCACTTTTTTCCCGATTTTTCCACCCATCCGGCTTGTCCGGTTATGCCCGAACGAGGATCCATGGCAGAACAATTTATCTTCACGATGTACGGCCTGAACAAGTACTACGGCCAGAAGCAGGTGCTCAAAGACATCAACCTGAGCTTTTACCCCGGCGCCAAGATCGGTATCGTGGGCGAGAACGGCTCCGGTAAGTCTACCGTCCTCAAGATTATGGCGGGCCTGGACGACGACTTTCTGGGCAAGGCGGAGTTGACAAAAGGGTTCACCCGGGGCATTGTGCTGCAGGAGCCCATTCTCGATCCCGAGCTTACGGTGCGCGAAGCCCTGGAGGCATCCTTCGGCGAGATCATGGCCATGCTGAAGGCCTTCGAAGATCTTGGTATGAAGATGGCCGAGCCCATGTCCGACGAGGAGATGGAAGCCTGTATTGATAAGATGGGCGTGCTCCAGGACAAACTGGACGCCGCCGACGCGTGGAATCTGGAGCAGGTGCTGAATCAGGCCAGTGAGGCGCTGTGCCTGCCGGAAGACGACCGCAAGATCGGCGTGCTCTCCGGCGGTGAAAAGCGTCGCGTGGCCCTGTGCAAGGCACTCCTGGAGAAGCCCGATTTATTGTTGCTCGACGAGCCGACCAACCATCTCGACGCCGAAACGGTGGATTGGCTCGAAGTGCAATTGCGCGAGTATCCCGGCACGGTCATCATCGTGACCCACGACCGTTATTTCCTGGACAACGTGACCAAGTGGATTCTCGAGCTCGATCACGGCCAGGGCGTGCCGTGGCAGGGCAACTACTCCGAGTGGCTCTCCCAGAAGCTGGAGAAGATGGCCGCCCAGGAGAAAAAGGGCTCGGTGCGCGCCCAGGCCCTGGAGCGCGAGTTGAAGTGGATCCGCATGAGCAGTGCCGATCGCCACGAGCTGAACCGCGCGCGCCTGGCGGAATATGAGCAGATGCTGGCCAAAGAGGCCGCCGCACAGAACGCCGACGCCGCCACCATCCAGATCGCGCCCGGCCCGGAGCTGGGCCAGCAGGTCATCGAGTGCAAGTCCGTGGCCAAGGCCTACGGTGACGACGTGCTGTACAAGGATCTCGACTTCATCATCCCCCGGTCCGCCATCGTGGGGCTGGTGGGCCCGAACGGCACCGGCAAGACGACCCTCTTCCGCATGATCATGGGCCAGGAACAACCCGACGCGGGCGAGGTCTTCGTCGGCCCCTCCGTCAGCCTGTCCTATGTGGATCAGGAGCGCAGTTCCATCGCGGGCGATGTAAGTCTTATCGACGAAGTGGCGGGCGGCGCGGATTTCGTTAAGATCGGCAAGCAGGAAGTGGCCGTGCGCCAATACCTGGCGCGCTTCGGCTTCAAAGGTGCTGACCAGCAGAAGATGGCCAATCAGCTTTCCGGCGGCGAGCGCAACCGCTGCAACCTGGCGAAGCTGTTGAAAGAAGGCGGCAACGTACTGCTCCTCGACGAACCCACCAACGACCTCGACGTCAACACCCTGCGTCTCCTCGAAGAGGCTCTGCTCAACTTCGGAGGCTGCGCCCTGCTCATCAGCCACGATCGCTTTTTCCTTGACCGCGTTTGCACCCATCTGCTGGTGTTTGAAGGCCAGGGCAACGTTCGCTGGTTCGAAGGGAACTACCAGGAATACGAGGCGTGGCGTGTGAAGGAGACGGGCAACAAGCTGTTTGAGAACCGCCGCGCGCGGTATCGGAAGCTGCGGAAATAGGAGATGGTAGGGCTGAAAAAATATTCTGTATTTTTTCAGTCAAAGGTGATATTATTTCCGAGGAACTTTGGCTGCAAGTTTAGTAACTGGGAGGTATTGGCGTGGAAGCACGAAGACCAGATGGAATCGGGCGCTTGGCGATCAACGGTTCCACGATCTTTGAGGGCGATGCGCTCGCCGTGCTTAAACGCCTTCCGGCCCGTTCAGTCCAGTGCGTCGTAACATCGCCCCCCTACTGGGGCTTGCGCGACTACGGTATCGAGGGACAGATTGGACTTGAGAAGACGCTGCCCGAGTTCATCAATGGATTGGCGGATGTGTTCGACGAAGTTCGCCGCGCGCTTAAGGACGATGGCACGCTGTGGCTGAACATTGGCGACGGGTATACCAGTGGCAATCGCGGCTGGCGCGCACCCGACAAAAAAAACCCCGCCCGAGCGATGAGCGTAAGGCCCGATACGCCCGAAGGCTTGAAATCCAAGGACCTGATGGGTGTGCCGTGGCGGCTGGCCTTTGCCCTGCAAGACCGAGGCTGGTACCTGCGCACCGACATCATCTGGAACAAGCCCAACGCCATGCCGGAGAGCGTCAAGGATAGACCAACGCGATCCCACGAGTATCTTTTCATGTTGACCAAATCAGAGAAATACTACTACGACAACGAGTCCGTGAAGGAATCGACCGGCTCCAGTACGCGGAATCGTCGAACGGTTTGGGATGTGAACACCCAGCCCTTTCCCAAAGCACACTTTGCGACGTTTCCCCCCGAACTGGTACGCCCCTGCGTCCTCGCGGGCAGCAAGCCCGGCGATTTGGTCCTGGACCCGTTTTTTGGTTCAGGGACTGTCGGTGTCGTCTGTCAAGATATGGGGCGGAGGTACGTGGGAATAGAGTTGAATGGCGAGTACGTTGGAATCGCCTTGGAAAGACTGAACGCGCTGGAAAATACGCCCACGCGAGTGGTTGTATAAATTGAGCCAGATCAAAGCCATAAAGATCCCCGATCCGGCGATGCAGGCGGACTTTTCCATGGCACTTCGTCACTTACGCAAGACCATGCTGCAAGAAGCGCTGGGCGAGACCATTGAACAATTGGAGTTGAGCCAGGTTGACCGGGAGCTGGCGACGCTGGCTCCGGCGAAGTCCCTTAAGGCCCTTGCCAGGCAAGGCTTGAGAGGCGAGTTGCTCTTCGCCGTTCCTTGTGTTCTTGAGAAAAACCCGCGGTTGCTCGGCTACTATCGTTTACTCCTTGGTCACAGCAAGAAAATCTTCTATACGGGCGAAACCGGACTGACCACATTCAAGCGCATGGAAGAAGGGGGCACGCTGGGAATGGCGTTGGCGCCAAGGTTGGCCGAGTTGTGCGCAGGCCTGAATGACAATGCCGCCCGACTTATGGAGGGCGTTGGTTTTGATCGAGTAAGCATGTCGCTTCTCGATGATCTAACCCTGCTGACGCTTGGTCCCCAATTACGGGGTGGGGAAAATAATAAAAAGGGAACAACCGCTATCACCACCGTCTTTGATGTGATCCACGAAATTGTTCGGGGACACACCGCAATCGCAGAGGCCGATAAAATCGTACTCGTCAACGCGGCGGGCCGCACCGTATCAATTCAGTTTTCCGCCGATCCCGATATTGTTATTCGCGAAGAAATGTCGGGCGGTGGCCAACGCGACTTGATTGCGATCGAAGTCAAAGGTGGGACCGATTTTTCCAACATTCACAATAGGGTTGGTGAAGCGGAAAAGAGTCACCAGAAAGCACGGGCGCGCGGTTTCGTCGAGTGCTGGACGGTCGTCAACGTGTCCCGTTTCGATTCGACAATGGCGCATCGGGAATCGCCCTCGACAGACCGGTTTTACACGATGGAATCTCTCAGTGCAGCGGAAGGTCCAGAATACGCCGACTTTCGGGGTAGAATCGTCGGCGCAACGGGGATCAGCGAATAAAAATTCACACCCGCGATCAAGTCCGTCCATAATTGCATGTTCTGCTAAGATAGGGCCGCCGAGATTGTGGAGTCCCCTTGGACAAATCGACACTTCTTGAAATAATCGCCAATGGCGAAAACTCCGGTGTGGAGTTTTCGCGGGACGACTGCCGTCCAGAGCAACTCGCCAAAGAGGTCGTCGCGATGGCGAACGCCTACGGCGGTTGTATTCTTCTTGGCGTCGAAGATGATGGATCGATTAGCGGCATTCAGAATCCGAAGTTGGAGGCGTGGGTCATGGATGCCGTCTTTGGAGCCAAAGTGCATCCGATGATGGTTCCGTTCTATGAAGAAATCGAACTGGACGGCGGAAAACGCGTTGCGGTGATCTCATTCCCGCAGGGTCCTTCGAAACCCTAAGTGCTTCGCCACAACAGCCGGGAAGACATTTATATTCGTCTCGGAAGTACCTCGCGCGTCGCGACCCGAGAGCAGCAGGCCCGGCTTTTTGCTACGGGGGGCATAATCCACGCCGAACTGCTTCCCGTTCCCGGGACGACGCTGGAATGCCTTGATCTGGAGCGGATTAGGGACTATCTTGGACGCATTCTAAACGATCCCTCGGTGCCGGATTCCGAGGCGGGATGGCTGGCGCGTCTTGCCGGACTGGGGCTCATGGCGGAAACAGGTACGGGACAAAAGGCCTGCCCCATCGCAGGGTTAACCTTGTTTGGATACGCGCCCCGGCGCTATTTTCGTCAGGCAGGCATTCGACTGATGGCCTTCGGTGGAATCGACAAGGATTACAAGGCGAGATTTGATCGAGTTCTTGATGGCCCACTCGTCGCGTTGCGCTCCGGGCATCAGGATGGTCTGATCGAGCAATTCTCCGGCCATATCCAGGAGTTGATTTCCGAAGAGTCTAGCACCATAGGCAGTGATTTTCGCCGCCAGCGGAAATGGCACTATCCACCCGAAGTGATTCGCGAAGTGGTTATCAATGCGCTGGCGCATCGCGACTGGACCCGGGCCGTAGATATCGAAATCACGGTCTATGCCGATCGATTGGAGTGCATCAGCCCTGGCCCTCTGCCCAATTCCATGACCGTGGAGAAAATGGTGGCGGGCCAGCGCTCCATGCGAAATCAGGTAATACTGGACGTGCTGCGCGACTACGGCTATGTGGATGCCCGGGGCATGGGCGTCCGCACAAAGATAGTTCCGCTGATGCGCCGCGAGAACCGAGTCGATCCCATCTTCGAAGCCACGGAAGACTACGTGAAGACTATCTTGCCTCGGGGCAAAGCCACAGCCTGAGTCCATGGTATGCATGCGCTCGGTTCTGCTAGGATGGGAGCCGAGCGAGGGGCAGTACGGGGCCAATATGTATTTTTCAAAGAATTGACCATGCCAGATAATCCCACCATCGATACCGCCGCGGAAATGGCCGCGTTGCGGGAGCAGCTCACCCGCTACGCCAGCGAGGCCGAGGGTTTTCGTCGTGAGTTCCTGCGCATCCACGCCGATCTCGATCTGCGCGAGCGCGCCATGGAGGCGACGGATGAGGGTATTGTGATCTTTGACGTGCGCGAACCCGGCACGCCGATAGTCTACGTGAACGCGGGTTTCGAGCGGCAGACCGGCTACTCCCGCGCGGAAGTGCTGAAGAAGAGTGCACGCTTCATTCACGGCCCCGAAACGGACCCCGGCACGCTGCTGCGGATCCGTCGCGCCATCGACGAGCGCCAATCTTACACCGCCGAACTCGTCAGTTATCGCAAGGACGGCTCGCCCTTCTGGAATCGCATTTCGCTGAACCCGATTCGCAATGAGGCGGGCGAGATCACCCACTTCGTGGCGATCCAATCTGACGTCAGTGATCGCACCCAATCCAACGCCGACGTGCAGACCGCACTGGAGCTGCTGGAGAAGACGAACGTCCAGCTTACGCGGGTCAACCGCCGCATGAAGCGGAATCTTCAGACGGCGGCCAAAGTACAATACGCGCTGCTTCCGGAGAACCTGCCCAAGGTGAAGGGGGTCAACTTCGCCTGGAAGTTCAAGCCCTGCGACGAGTTGGCGGGCGACATCCTCAATATTTTCCGCATCAACCGACAGTCCGTTGGGCTCTACTTGCTCGATGTCTCCGGCCATGGCACCGCCGCCGCACTGATGGCGGTTTCGGTGAGCCGTATGCTCTCGCCCAAGGCGCTATCCTCGTCGCTGGTTCGCGAAGAGGACGAATCGTCCTCGGATTATGCCGTGGTGTCGCCTGCGCGCGTGGCGGAAGAGCTCAATGTGCATTTTCCCTGGGACGCGGAAACGGGTCAGTTCTTCACGCTGATCTATGGCGTGCTGGACACGGTAACCCTGGAGTTTCGTTATGTTTCCGCAGGCCATCCCGGTCCGGCCCATTTCGTCAGAGGGCAGTCCCCGGTGATCACCCGTAGTGCCGGCATGCCCATCGGCCTGGCCTTGGAGCCCTATGTGGAGCAGCGAATTCAACTGGCTCCAGGCGATCGTCTCCACCTCTATTCCGACGGGGTCACCGAAGTGATGAATGACAGCCGCGAGCTCTTCGGTGTGGAGCGACTGCTGGACAGCCTCCAGTGCGGTGGCGATTGTCCTCTAGCCGACTGCCAGGACAAGCTCATGCGGGAATTGGAGTCCTTCCGGGGAAGTTCACGTTTCGACGACGACATCTCACTCGTTTCGCTCGAAGTGCTGCCGTAGCGCGGGCCCGTCCTCAGGTGCCCCATTTCGCCATGGCGAAAACGAACCAGATCATCATGCCCACGCAGGCCCACAAGAGGATGAAACCCACAACGCCCACGGCGGAGGGCACGGGAAGCTCAAAGTCGGGGTGATTGATGAGCTTGCGGGGGACATCCGGCTGGACGCCCGTCGGCAGGCTGAAGGGCTCCCGCATGTGGGGCTCGTCGCCGCGCACGGGCGTGTGGAGGCAGTTGTAGAAGCGGTCGAGCTGGGCCTTTGGCAGTCGTGGCGTCATTAGGCTGACGAGGATGCACAATCCAAAGCCCGTCGAGAGGTAGCTGAACATCTGCCAGGAAATCCGGAACTTTCCGTCCCACACCATGAAATCGGGTAGGTTTGCGACCGCCCAGGCGTTGAAGCCATCGGTACCCGTCAAGAGCACGACGGCGAAGGCGCCCAGGGTGCCCGCCCAGGCCCCGGCGGGGGTTGCGCGTCGCCAGTAGAGGCCGATCCAGAAAGCGGCGCCCATCATGGCCTGAATCTTCCAGAAGGTTTCCAGGCCGGCCGGTACGTTTTCGAAGGCGAAGGCGAAAATGATGCTGACGACGACGATGACCATGCCCGAGATCCGGCCGACGTTTACATAGTGCCCTTCTTCCCGATCTTTTACCAGGTAGCGGCGATAGAAGTTCTGGGTGAAGAGACCGGAGGACGCCACCATGAAGGCGTCGCAGGAGGACATGACCGAAGCGAGGAGCGCGGCCAGGAAGACCCCCACGAGTCCCGGCAGGATTGTGGGGAGCAACTCGCGCGCCATCTGACCGTAGACGAGATCGGGGTGCAGGTCGGGGCGGGTTTTCATGTACAGGGCCACACCGCAAAGGCCGGTGAGCATCCAAGCCACCGTGCATACGCGTTTGAGCAGGTTGCCACAGGCAAAGCCGACGCGGCCATCGAGCTCCGAGCGGCCCGCCGCGCAGACACCCATGATGTGGGGCTGGGTCACGATGCCAATCAGGGCGTTCAGTCCAAACATGGCGATGTGGAAGCCATTGATCTCGCCTGGCGCGACCAGGCTGAACATGTGGGGATCGGTGATGGATTCGTGGAGTCCCGTGAAGCCGCCCACGACCTTCAGGGCCACGGGCAGGATCATGAACGACAGGATGATGGTGAGAATGCCCTGCATGAGGTCGGTTATGATGGCGGCCGCGAGGCCCCCGGCCATGCCGTAGGCGACGAAGAGCACCGTGGTGATCAGTACCGAAGCGGTCTGGCCGATGCCGCCGTTGGTAATGGCCTCGATAAACTTGGAGGAGGCCAGCATGATCACGCCAATATTGACGGAGAGTTGGAGCACGCCCACGAGGGTGTAGAGCGCCGCCGTGCTCTTGTCGTAGCGGTACTCGAAGTAGTCCCCGGTGGTGAGGGCGCGCATGCGGCGGAAGGCGGGCGCGATGAGCCAGTAAAAGGGCGTGGCGAAGAGCCACAACCAGGCGTACCAGATGCCGGAGAGACCGTTGGTGTAGGTTTTCGCGGCCACGCCCACGGCGTCATTGCCGCTCGTCCCCGCGCCGAAGGAGAAGAAGACCATGGAGACCTTGCCGAAATTTCGGCCCCCCATGAAGAAATCGGCGGTATCTTTGATGCGCCGGGCGCTCCACAGGCCTATGGCGGTGACCGAGACCAAATAGGCAACCAGCGCCAGCCAATCCCAGGGGGTTAATCCGAGCATGTCCTGTCTCCAATCCCGTTTCATACCTCGTAGTGCGAAGGTTCCATGGTAGTCCAAGGGAGACGAGCCCTGTCAAGCCAGCGGGAAATCATCACGGGCTGGAAAGCCTCCGTTCCATACCCGCGCATTTAAAGCGCTCCCCCGATCACCGCGGCACATTGACTGCCGCGCGCGCCCTGCGTAAGGTATGGGGTGGCGCTGTTCGCCGCGTGGTCTTACGGGCGTTACGGCAAAGTGCGGCCGGTCAGCCGAAATCGGGAGTCATTCATTCATGCGCATCAACGGAACACTCTTCGTTGTTTTCACCCTGCTCGCCGTTTTCTGGGGCGTCAAATTGCTCTTCGGGACTTTCCTGGGCAGCGCTTCGTTGCCTCCCGGCAGTGGCAATGGGACGGTCGCCACCAAAGAAGACAAGATCCAGGCGCTCCTGTCCGGCGAGTTCAAGCGCCAGCCGAAAAAGAATCCCGTGGAAGGCTCGGGACTTCTGCGCTGTGTCGTCCGCGCCGGAGGAGGCGATGTCGTGGAAGGTGCGACTCTCCGAGTGAATCCCGTCGATCCCGCCGCGAATCCCATCGAGGCGGAGAAGGAGTTTCCCTGTTACTGGGAAGCTTCCACCAGCACTAAAGGCGTGGTCGAGTTCCGGACCCTGCCCGAAGGCAACTTCTTAATCCTCGCATCAAAAGACGGCAGCAACGGATTGGCGCTCGTGCGGGTGAACGAGCGCAACGCCTTTGCCGAAGCCGAGGTTTCCCTCTGGCCGGTAGAGGCCCGGCGGGGTGAGGTGACCGCGGATGGAAAACCCGTGCCCGATGCGCGGATTGTTCCTATTCATGCGTCGGACTTTCCGGATGATTCCGAGCCCTATAGGCACCTGCCGGTCTCGACAGGACCCGATGGCGCGTTCACCCATCCACTGCTGCCCGCGGGTACCTGGCAACTCCTGATCTCGGCCCCGGGCTACGCCCCGAGACTGGTATCCGCCGAGGAAGACGGGGTCTTCCGGGCGGTGCTGGAGCGGGGTGAAAAGTTGGCTGGGCGCGTGCTTCGCGACGTGGGGGATCGACCGGTAAACAACGCCAAAGTTGAGTTGCAGGCGTCTGATCGCGTCGGCGAGTTCTATCGAGTTCGCGCAAACGGACAAGGCTATTTCAGCTTCGATACCCTCCGGCCCGGCGACTATACGCTCCGCCTGGCGCCGGGTGACTTGCGGGGGGAGATGAGTGTCAGCGTGTCGGCACAACATCTGGAAGCCGCGCCCGCGGCCACCCCGCTGTCACGCAACATGAAGATAGATCCCCTTACCGGAGCGGCCGTTGCCACCGACCAGTCCGCCCTGCCGTCGCCCGGGCCCGTGCCGACGGTCGCCGCGCCGCCCGTGCTTGAGTTGCGCGCCCGGGCTTCGGGCGCACTGCGGGGGCGGATCCTGGAGGTCGGGGCCGATGTGGGTGTCCCCGGCGTCGCGGTGCAGCTATTTCGCCCGGAAAGTCTAGAGGCCATGGCGACGGCGAGATCCGATCAGGCGGGCTACTACCAGTTCAAGTCCCTCGCGCCTGGAAATTACCGCGTGGTGGCGGATCGCACCTCGGGCCGGGTTTTCGTGCCCGAAGGGGATGGTACGGTGGCCGTGGAAGAGGGGGGAGCGCCCCAAGGGCCGGTTTTTCGCGAGGCGCCCGGCGTGTCTCTCGCCGGTGTGGTGCTCGATGCCGACGGTCGGCCCGTGGCGGAGGCTGTCATCCACGTGCGAATCCAGAATTACCCTGGGGCCCCGCTGACCTTTGGTGCGGACCAGAACGGTCAGTTTCTGGCGTCGGGATTTCACGGGGCGGATCAGGTGGAGCTTCGTGCGGTCCGACTGGGGAGCGAATCGGCCTCGTTCGGGCCGGTGACCATAGGCCCCTCGGACTTGCAGGATATTATGCTTCGCTTTCCAATCCCTTGAGGCCGACGCTTCGAACAGGACCACGTGCTCAGCAAATACCGCCCCGTGCCGCCATGAATTCAACCACGTCGTCGTAGCCCATAAGAAGCGCCATGGCCATGGGGGTCAGCTTGCCGGTGTAGCCTTCCCGCTGATTGATGGAGGCCCCGTGCGCGATCAGAATTTCGGCCAGATCCGAGCGCCCATTCAAGGCGCTCCAGTGCAGGGGGGTCAGACCTTGCTCGTTTTCATGATCCACATTGGCCCCGTGCTCAAGCAATTGCTTCACCTGCTCAATATCGCCATTCTGCGTCGCATGATGCAACAGGCGGTCAATATCGACGTCCGCACGACCGGGAGCGGGTGCGTCCAGCACCATCTTGTGAACCGAGTGACTCATGCCCCAGTAAGCGTTTCCATCTCCCGATGCCGGTGAGGCGGGCGTCTCTTTTGCCGAAAGGGCGTGCTCCTGACTCAACAGCATTTCCGCCAATACGGTGTATCCGCTTTTTCGTGCTCGCGTCGTGGGGGTTTCGCCATAGGAATCCATGGTATACATCCAGGGATGATCCATATGCAGCGTTCTCCTCTCATGGGTAGGTCGAATTGACATACCGATTGACTACTCGTAGTGTTAGCAAGTTACATACCATCGGGCGTAGGCCAATTTCCTGACCGAATTTCTGCGCTATAGTCGCAATTTGGAACGAATTGTGCGATTTTATGCGCCAATCACCTCACCATAACCGCCCAATATTTGGCGCCCCGTGTGGCGAATCGCTAAATACTACCTACAATTGACTATCATTTGCCCGAGCCGTGGGGCGCCATCGGTGCCCGATTCTATCCCCTCCGATCCGTGCTGTCAATTGAAAAGGCCTGCCTTCCGGCCACATGGAGCCGACTGGTCATCGGGCCGATCCAAGGGGCTGGGAGTTCATCGATACGGGGGTGCACAAGGTGTAAGCTTAGAATGCCGCGTGAAATGTCAAGGGACTATTCATCTTCGTGGAAGTTTTGCGCTATACTCCATGGGGTGACGCGAACCTGTATGAGTGGTTGCGCGTGGGTATCCCATTGGGTGGGAGGCCGCAAAACCTGCAACGTGCGACGGAGTAAACGAAATGGCAATGAAGAAACGGGTTGGCAAACTGCTTCTTAAAGCCGGGTTGATCACCCAGGGGCACTACGATGCGGCGGTTGATATCCAGGAGGAAACCGAAGCCGAGTTGATCGACATTCTGTTCTCTCTCGGGGCCGTGGAACCCAACGCGTTCATGGACTTTCTTTTGACCTATCCCGGCGTGCTCCCCACGGACATCAAGGACCTCGAAATCGAGACGGAAATGCTTGCGGTGATTCCCGCCGACCTCGCCCATCTCTTTGGCGTGGTCCCCGTGGATCGCTACCGCGACATGCTCACGCTGGCGGCGAAAGCCCCCCTGTCAGCGGATCAGGAAAAGCAGCTTGAGCAGGTGGCGGGCATGAAGATTAAAGTGCTCCTCTGTGCCGCGGCCGATGTGGACGGTGCGCTCAAACGCTACTATCCCCCCAACGGCGCACCCAGGGAAGACGAACTCACCAGCATCGTTGGCCTCCAGCAGCCCATCAAGCTGTCCCACATGGCCCATATGGTCCGGCAGATTCAGAGCCTTCCCGCGCTTCCCGAAACGGTACACCGCGTTCGCGAGGCCATGATGAGTCCGGACAGTTCGGTGACCTCGGTGACGGACATCATCACACTCGATCCACCCGTCGCGGCCAAGGTGCTGAGCGTGGCCAACTCCGCCGCCTACGGCTTCACCCACAAGATTACCGATCTCACCCTGGCAGTTTCACTTATGGGGCTTAAGGAAACCTACGCCATCGTACTGTCCGCGGCCATCGTGGATCTCGTCAGCCAGTTGGAGGAATTCGACTACCGCACCTTCTGGCTCGAATCCGTCTGCTCGGCCTGCGCCTCGCGCATCGTGGCCAAGGTCAGCGGGCGCCGTCAACTGCCCGGCGTCTTCACCGCGGGCCTGCTCCACGATATCGGTCGCGCCGCCCTGTGGGATGTTGCACCGATGAAATGCAAGCGCATCGACAGCTCCCTCACCGGCCTCGCGCTACTCGAAGCCGAGCAATCGGTCGTGGGCCTGACGCACGCGGAAGCGGGCTACGAGCTCGCCCGGCACTGGGCCCTTCCCGATGAAATCGCCCAGTCCATCCGCTTCCATCACCATCCGGAACTCGCACCGAGCTCTCGGGAACACGTGGCCATCGTCGCCCTTTCCGACGCCATGGTCCAGGCCTCGGGTACGCGCCTGGAGGACAATCCCACCGCCTTCGATGGCTACCAGTCCTCCCTCGAATTGCTTGGGTTGGATATGGAAAGCGCCGAAGCGATGCTGGAAGAATACCTCAGCCGCCACGAGGCTGCGGTGCAGGACACCTTCGGCTGAGGGTTGGGGGGAGTGATCAAAGTTCCACCCCGGTCAACCTCAAGCCCCACGGCTGCCACCTTCAAACGGGGCGGCTCCGCCGCAGGAAGTTTGTGGGTGTGGGGACATTAATCAGGCAAAGTCCTATCAGTATGCATCCTCGACTTCCAGCCGCCTGAAGCCCGGGTCCCGCGCATTATTTCCCGCGCCCCCGCAAACCTCGGTCGCGACCTGTGGGGGCCGCGGCGAATTTAGAAAACATTGATTGGAAGTTGACGCCTTTCCGTGGGATCGAAGTGAACACCGCTCGCGTGGAGTCTCATCACCCACAAGCACCCGCGGCGAAGCCGCCCCGCTTGAGGGTGGCACCCATGGTTCCTGTTATTTTTGTCGAAAATGTGTATGAATACCCCAGGCGGATGCAGTCCCCAATAAAAGGCCCCGCACTCGGGTGAGCGCGGGGCCTTCTTAATTATGTTGTCTGGGCGATTGCGTTCAGGACATCATAAATCCTGAATTCAGACACCAATCGTGTTGGCCAGCGACTATGCCTTCGCGTTCTTGCGACGACGGAGGAAGGCCACTAGACCCATGCCCAGCAGGCCAAGCGGCGCGGCAGCAGGGACGGGGACCACGGCTTGGCCGAAGCGAACGTTATCAATTCCGATGTTGTCTCGGATATTCGCAGGGGTCAAGCCCGTTTGGTCTATGATTATACTCAATGTCTGAGAAGCTAAAGGGGCATTAAAAGCGAAGAAGCTTGTCGTGCCGTTGGTGATGGTGTTGTTCACTGAATTGTACAAAATATTGAGGCCGTCCGTGACGCGCACATCCACTGGAAAATAGGATGGACCACCTGTTGCCCACGCGCCAAGATCAAAACCATACAGCACTGCTTCGAATCCCGTGTTGGCCGTCAATGTTATAGTTAGCGGTCCTTGGCCACTGGGTTCGACGTCGTAGAGAATACCTACCAACGGGTTATAGCCTGTGCTCCAGTATCTCGCATCAGAGTCGTACTGTACCGTAACATTGGGTGTATAGCCTTCGCTCCCAAGTCCATAGCTGCCATACACATTGGAGGATGAATTGACGTTGTCACCGTAGTTTTGATTGACCGCCGAACCATTCGAGATGTTCATATCTGCGAAGGTTAGGATTGTGGCATTAGCCCATCCCGCGCAGAAAACTGTCGCCGCAGTTGCGACCATTCCAAAAACAAACTTGTTCTTCATCTTAGATATCTCCTCTCGGTGGGGTGCACTACCCCTTGTCCATGGAAATGGGGCGTCACACACGAGACAAACCCCGGAGAGTGAGAAAAGATCATGACAAGCAACCCCAAGTTACGCCTCGCCCAGGCAAACTCTTGTCTCACACTTAAGGATTGAAGCAATAAGTGTGCCGAAACAAATGCGTCACGTAAGTTGTTTATTTGAATGAATTTAGGCCCATATGTCGATTGTGCATGTATTTGCAGATGATGAAATAGGGCCGAATATTATGCTCATGTGACAACTATTTTATCTTAGAGGTATTTTTTTGTGGCGGAGGTACACCACGCGTAACCTGAGCTCCAGTGGAGGATAAGCACCTTGCTTCTTGGTGAAGCAGGGGGCCGAGCGATGTCGAAGGGCGCGATACTGCATGTACTGGGCTCGGGGTCGCCTCGCGATTCCAGTGAAAAGCTTCATCCGCCGCTTTGAAGCGCACAGTAGTCCCGTGTCGGCGTCACGCGCCAAGCGGATGCAGTCCACAAGAAAAGGCCCCGCACTCGGGTGAGCGCGGGGCCTTTGTTGTATTGATGATGTGACAGGACGGGTAGTCCATCCCGCTACGCGGTGTTGAGCTTAAGCCTTGGCGTTCTTGCGACGGCGCACGAAGGCCACCAGACCCATGCCCAGCAGACCAAGCGGCGCGGCTGCGGGAATGGGAACGACGGCAAGGTCAAGGGTATGGGTTACGCCGTTAGCCGTAAGTGCAACACCGTCAAGATAACTGTACACGGGGGGGCTGCTACTGGCGTATCCTGCGATGATATCGATAAACAAGATCACTTCATTAGCGTAATCGCTGGAGGCGGAGGCGTCCGCAAGCGTGTACAAGCTGGGAAGTTGGTTTCCTGGGTATTGATTGCCTCCAAGTCCGGCTATCCAGTTGACACTCAAATTATCATTGGTGCTGCTTTGTTGCCAACTGCCCGCCGTATTTGTCGGCGGTGTAAAATTGAATCGATGGTCGTACCAAGTGTTCGGATCCAAATCCGTGGATGCGGTGTAAATCTTGAGTTGCCAGTCAAGCGTCCCGGACTCCAAATAAGTCCAATAAGATACTTCCTCCAGCATACTCATCGTTACGGGCCCACCAAACATTTCGAAAAGGTTAAGCCGAAGTGCGGTGTAATCCCTGTCACCCAATACATTTGCAGCACTGCCTTGCACGTTGGAGTACCAACTGCTCGTCCCGTATATCGATGCCCCGCCGACGGCAGTGGAGCCTTGTGGCGCGCCTTGACTCCAGTCCCATCCGTAAGGACTGGTGGGAAAATTAGCCTGATTGGCCAGGTCGTCTGGTGTTACCACCGTTAAAGTGTCCGCCTGCGCGGTTCCCGTCATGATAGCGACGGTAGCCAATAATGTAATACACAGCTTCTTCACAACCCTATCTCCTCTTTCGGGGTCAGACCCCGCCCTTGTCCAAAGGTCCGGCGCACACACCGGACCCTTCCGAAAGTGAGTCAAAAGCCGAAGAAGCAACCCCAAAACGCCTTGCCCGAGCGTGCTCTCTTCCCACTCATGGGGAAGATTAAGCAAGAATCATGCCTCGGCAGCGTATTTTTTTCCTAAGGCGCTGCTACCCTGCAACTTAGCCGGAGTGCCTCCCGAGTTGTGGTTGACCGGAGCCTGTATAGATCGTATATTATGTAGTCATGGGTGACAAATTTCTGTCATGCGGCACTTTTGCTATGCTGCTAGCTATCTCAGTCTCGATTGTGTAGCCGACTAGTATTGTGGAGCGGAAATAGCGGTGTTGTCAGAGGTCCAAATTGGCGCCTGGAAGATGGCCTTCAAGAATCTCTTCTTTCCGATTTTTTGTCTGGCGTGCCGCGAACGCCTTCTCACGGAGGAAAACGGGTTCTTCTGCGCGACCTGCTGGGAGTTGGCGCCCCGAATCGAGCCGCCCCTGTGCATTCATTGCGGACGTCCCCATGAATCCATGACGGGGCTTGGAAATCGCCGCAATTTCCCCTGTGCGGATTGCCGGGAGAAGCCCCTCAAGGCTGTTCATCGCATCTATGGCGCGGCCCTGTATGAGGGGGCGGTTGCCGAAGGCGTCAAGCTGCTGAAGTTCCATGACAAGCAGCGCCTGGCGAGAGCCCTTGGGAACCTGTTGCTTGAGCATGCCCTTGTTCACCTCGATACAGAGGCCTATGACTTGCTCTCGCCGGTTCCGCTGCACCGGGTGCGCCTCCGCGAGCGGGGCTACAATCAATCCGCCCTCCTGGCGGAGGAGGTCGCCGCCGCCTTTCCCCGGGCCCACGTGTGGCATGGCCTCCAACGTATCCGTCCGACGCGCACGCAGAGCAAGCTCGCGGGAAAGCGACGCCGGGAAAACGTAAAAGGCGCCTTTGCGGTGGTCGGCGACGAAGCGAAAGGCAAGCGTATCCTGTTGATCGACGACGTTGTGACCTCGGGGGGCACGGTGGAAGAGTGCGCAAAAGCGCTACTTCGCGCGGGCGCAACCGAGGTGGACGTTCTGGCCGTGGCTCTGGCCGCACGGCACAGGGCGCCCTGAAAAATCACGGTTCAGGTGCAACACCCCCGTGCAGGGATATATCCCCAGGAACTCAGCGAACGTCGGCGGTAAACTGGCTGATCAGGGCGGTTAATCCGCGCATCTGCTTCAGCTTGATGTGGGTGTAGCGGGCTCGGCGCAGTTTGTCCAAGGCGTCCAACTGGTCCTGAGCTACAACGGTTCCCTTCTCATAATGGTCTTCTTTTTCTTTTCCCAAGGCGAGTGCGCTGAATTTAAAAACGGCCACGACGGGCACCTCCCGAAACGATGTTCACACGAGCAATTGATAAGAGCAAGATGATAAAAAGTGGAACAACTAGGGATTTGGCCGTCGAATTTCTCAAAATGGGAAAAATCGAGTTCAATTACGGAGTATAGTAAAGTTTCCCTGGCCCGTCAACCACAAATATTTGACGATAGTACGGTCACCGGAGCGCGACTCGAAATTCATCATCGCGCAGGCCACGTAGCGCTTGGAGCAGCCTCCGGCCGCAATCCAAAGATATTGACCACCAAGATACGAAGTGCACGAAGAAGTACCCTTGCGATTGAATGTGTCTGATGTATGTTCTTCCGGCCCGAAGGGCCCAGGGCAACGCCCTGGGAAAACGATGAGACCTCCTCCAAGCCTGAAAGGGCGACAGAGCACGGACTTTTCAGTCCGTGATTTTCGTGCGATTCCGCCGCGCGCTACGCGGGTATGAAAACCCGCGCTCCCGATTAGCCGAAATGTCTCACCGTGTCGGCGTGAATCTGAGGCCATCTGTGGGAAAATCTCCTTCCTTGTGTACCGCCACGATTTCGGCGTGTAGTACAATGTCCCCAACTTGCCGCGCAGAGGGCACAGGCCCGATCATTCAAGCGGCCTGGGAATCTCTGTAACGCCTGAAACCGGAATCCATGCAGACGACCATCCAGAATACCCTGAAAAAAGCGACTTCCTGCGAGCTTCGTTTCGATGACCATTCGCGCCAGCTTTATGCGACGGACGCCTCCATCTACCAGATCGTCCCCCAGGGCGTCGCCTTTCCCCGAAGCATCGACGAAGTTTCCACCCTGCTGCCGGCGCTGATCCAGGAGGGCATTGCAGTTACGCCGCGTGGGGCAGGAACGGGCCTGGCGGGCGGCGCCATAGGCGATGGCGTCATCATCGATCTGGCGCGCTACAACCAGGCCATTACGGATCTGAATGTGGAAGCGAAGACCGTGCGTGTGGGCGCGGGCGTGGTGCTGGACGAGCTCAATGCTTTTCTGAAGCCCCACGGTCTCGCTTTTGGCCCCGATGTGGCCACCAGTTCCCGTGCCACGCTGGGCGGCATGATTGGCAACAACTCCTCCGGCGCGCGCGTGCCGCTCTATGGCACGACCATCGACCACGTGCGCTCGCTGGACGTGATTCTTCCTGACGGTTCCTTCAAGACGATAGGCTTGAAGGATCGGGGGGAGTTTTCCGAGATCGATGCGCTCATCCGCGCCCACCAGGGCGAGATCGAGTCGCGCTTTCATGCGGGCGTCATCAAGCGCTGGCCGGGCTACGGCCTCGACCGCTATCTTCGATCCGGCGGTAACTTCGCCAAGCTCTTCGGCGGTGCCGAGGGTACCCTGGCGGCGGTCTTTTCCGCCGAGCTGGATCTGGTTCCGCTTCCGGCGGAGAAGGGCATTGGCCTGCTGTTTTTTGATACGGTCAACGAGGCCATGCAGGCCACGGTTGAAATAATGGAGCTGAAGCCGGCGGCGGTGGAGCATATCGACGATGTGCTCTTTGATCAGACCCGGGGCCAGTTGCAGTTCAAGGCGGCTCGGGATTTTCTGGAGCTGGACGACAAGCCCTGCACGTCGATTCTCCTGGTGGAATTCTACGGTGACGTGGAGGAGAAGCTGGCGCTGCTGGAGAAGAAGAAGCTGGGCAAGCGCAAGCGCATGTGTCGCGACGCCAACGAACAGATCCACATTCTGAACCTTCGCAAGTCGGGCCTGTCTTTGCTTACGGGCTGCAAGGGCGATGCGAAGCCCACGGCGGGAATTGAAGACGTGGCGGTGCCGCCGGAGAAACTTCCGGAGTATGTGGCGGGCCTTCAGTCGCTGATGAAGCCGCTTGGCCTGAAAGGTTCCTTCTACGGCCATGCCGCCTCCGGCCTGCTCCATGTGCGCCCCGTGGTGGACATGCACAAGGCGGAGGACATCAAGAAATTCCGTAGTCTCGCCGAGGGCGTATCCGCGCTGACCCTGCAATTCAAGGGTGCGCTGGCCGCGGAGCACGGCGTGGGCATCGCGCGCACGGAGTTCATGGACGAGCACATCGGTCCGGAGCTGCTGGACGTCATGCGCACGATCAAGGCCCACTTCGATCCGAGATCGCTGATGAATCCCGGAAAAGTCTTCCCCGATGGTCGCTACAAGATCGACACGAATCTGCGCCAGGGTGACGGTTCGAAGTTGGACAAGCTGCCCTTCGAGCCCGTGTTGAAATTCGCCGCGAAAGACGGCTCTTTTGTGGGTAATCTGGAGCAGTGCAACGGCTGTGGCGGCTGTCGTAAGTCCACGCCCACCATGTGTCCCACCTTTGTGGCCACGGGCGAGGACGTGATGGCGACGCGCGGACGGGCGAATACGATTCGCGCCGTCCTCGAAGGGCGCGTGGATGCTGATGTGGACCCACTTCTTTCTCCATCACTCGAAAAGGCGCTGGAGAATTGCCTGTCCTGCAAGGCCTGCACGACGGAGTGCCCGTCCAACGTGAATATGGCCCTTCTTAAAGCGGAACTGCTCTACGCAAAGATTCGCAAGTACGGCGTGCCCCTTTCCGCGCGCCTGGTGAGCCGCGTGGATATCCTGGGCGAGTTGGCAAGTCTCACGCCGCGCCTGGCCAACGCTACCATGCAGTGGGGCTGGTTCCGCGCGCTGTTGAAGCGCTTTGCCGGTTTCGCCACCGAACGGCCTCTACCGCCCTATGCGCTGCAACGTTTTGACACGTGGTTTCACCGCCGCCAGGCGCCCTCCGTCATCGGCGAGCGGGGTACGGTGTATCTCTGGGATGATTGCTTTGTCCGCCACAACGAGCCGAATATCGGCAAGGCGGCGGTCAAAGTTCTTGAGGCGGCGGGCTTCACAGTCAACCTGATTACCCAGCGCGCCTGCTGCGGGCGACCGGCTTTCAGCACGGGGCGACTCGACGTGGCCGCCGCCTTTGGCAAGAAGAACATCCGCATTCTTGCGGGTTCGGAGGCCCCGATTATTTTCCTGGAGCCCTCTTGTTATTCCATGTTCTCCGAAGACTATCGGGAGCTCGGCTTGAAGGGCGCCGAGAATCTGGCGCGCCGAAGCTACCTATTCGAGGACTTCATCGAGAATCTGCTTTCACACGATTCCAGGGCGATTCGATTCAGCGGCGGACCGGCGAAAACGGCCATTCACGGTCACTGCCACGCGAAATCGCTCACGGGGACTGCAAAGATGGTCAAGGTTGCCCGCGCCATTCCCGGCAACGAAGTGACCCTCCTCAATACCGGCTGCTGCGGCATGGCGGGTGCTTTCGGCAGTATGGACGCGAAGTACGCCCTGTCGATCGAGGTGGCCCGGCCTCTGGTGGAACAGGTGGATAGCCTGGATGAAGACACGCTGCTGGTGGCTTCCGGCACGAGTTGCCGCCACCAGATCGATCACCTTGCGGAGAAGGCCCCGCTCCATATGGCCGAGCTCCTCGCCCGGTTTATTGAGTGATCCGCAGGATGGCGTATCTGTGGGAGTCGCCCTTCAGGTGCGTTTTAGAGGCCGAAAGCATGACCGGGGAGGGAACTCGTTGAAAGGCGGCCCTATCGCATTGCAGGTATGTCGGTGCGCCATGGCGCTGGCGTTGCCGCTCTGCGTCGCGCTTTCCGGGGGGACGACCGGCGCCGCCGAACAGTGGGAATGCCGCTTTCTTCTCTCCAACCAGAGCGTCCAATTTCCCGAAGTGAGGGAATTTGTAGAGGATCGGCAAGGGCGGATTTGGGCATCGAGTTGGGGCGGCGGCGTGGCCTGTATCGATGGCGCCACGTGGACGTCGTATCGGGAGGCGGACGGTCTCGCGAGCGACTGGGTCCGCGGCCTGGCCCTCGGCGAGGACGGTACGATTTGGGTCAGCACCCCGGCGGGTCTGTGCTATTTTCGGGACGATAAACTTCACTGCCTCCACCGATCCGCGCTGCCGCCGCTTCAGGGTGACGAACCCGATCTCATCCATATGGACCAGGATGGAGCCCTCCTGATCTCCACCTATGAGGGCGCGCTATTGCGGATTCCGGGGGTGTCGAGGGAGGCGTCGGTACTGTGGGACGACGTTGGTCGCTGGGAAGTGCTCCTCGCCCGTAGCGCTCCCGGTGCGTCCCGTGCGGCGGATTTTGAGGCGGACGATTCGGGTCGAGTCGTCGTGACCTTCAAGGACGACACCTGGGCCGTGGTTAATGGCAGCGTTCTCGAGCGCACCACGGGTCCGGGCGGAACCATGCAATTGACCCGTTCGGCGCCGAGTACATCCGGATCCGTGCTTTGGGCATCGGCCTCCGGCGACGAGTTGACGTCGGGGCTGTACCTGATGGAGGGGCAGGGGCTGGTGCGAAAGCACGTGCTGCCCGAGGTCGTTCGTGGTCTGGTGACGGGGCCGGACGGCTGGTGCTACGCCGCAACCACCGCGGGCCTGTACCGCTTCAACGAGACCTCGGTGGCCAAGGTCGATCTGGGGCATCAGGTGGGATCGCCCGAGATCAACGAAGTCTTTTTTGCCGCGGACAAGAGCCTGTGGCTTGGCGCCCGCGAAGGGTTGGTTCGGGGGGCGCCTCACGCTTGGAAACATTATCCCGCGACGACTAAGAATCATCGTCTCGTCGCCCTGCTCCAGGACCCCGCGGCTCCGGAGCACCTCCTGGCGGTGGATGAAAATGCCTGCCTGGCGCGCCTGGAGAACGATGGCTGGACCGAAATCACCCAACTGGCGGCACCCGAAGCGCTCGACGGCTTTTCCACCTTTGGCGCCCGGCTCGACGTGTGGGCCATGGGCGAGACAACGCTCTATCAGTTTGACCGCAACACCGGAGCATTGTCCGGAAGCTATCCCATGCCCCGTACCAGCGAAGAACGCAAGCTGTTCATGACCACGTCCGGCGAACTGTGGCTGGCCGGGGTGGACGGTATCCATGCGCTGGTCAACGGGCAATGGGAACAGCGACCGGCGACGCCCGGCTACGAGCGGCGGACCGTGAGCGCGTTCTTTGAGCCATCGCCCGGTCTCTTCTATGTGGGGGTCCGCGATGGTATTGAGCGGTGGCACGGCGACGAGATTACCTATTTTGGCGAGGAAGCGGGCGTGTCCGAAGATGACGCCGTGTATACCATCTGCCAGACGCGGAACGGCGATCTCTGGTTTGGCAGCTTTGGTTCCGGGGTGTATCGCTATGACGGGACGACCTTTGAGCGCTTTGACGACACGCGGGGGCTGTCACACCATTCGGTCTCCAATATTATCGAGACGTCCGACGGCACCATCTGGCTGTCGTACCGCCGCGTCGGCCTCGCGTCGTACCGCGAAAAGCGCTGGTTGAATTTCGGCTTTGCCAATGGGTTGACCAACTCGCCTATCACGCACATGATCGAGGACGCCGGCGGCAGCCTCTGGCTGGTGACGGCGAAGGAGGGCTTGTACCAGTATCGCCCCGATGCCGAGGCCCCCGAGACCGAGCTCACGGCCGCGACGGACTCCGTCCCCTATGGCGGTGTTGGTGTGTTCTCCTTTCGGGCCACGGACGCCTGGCAGCGTACGCCCTCCCATGTACTCCTCTATTCCTGGCGCGTGCTGGACGGTAGCGGGAACACGGAATTGCAGCCGTGGACCAGTTTTTCCCCGGAGACCTCCCACATTGCTCATGCCTTGAAGCCCGGCTCCTATCAGTTTCAGGTTCGCGCCTCCGACGACGCGCGCAACGTGGATCTCACGCCGGCCACGGCGGCGTTTACCGTGGCCAATCCCCTCTGGTCCGAACCGCGGGTCTACGTGCCTGTGGGCTTTCTGGTGATGCTGGTTGCGGCGGCCTTTGTGCTGCGTATTCGGTCCCACCATGCCCTGCTCCTATCGGAAACGGCCCTGTCCGAGTCGAACCAGCAATTGATGAGCGAAATCCGGGAGCGGCTCCAGGCGGAGCAACGGTTGAACGACCATTTTGAGCAGCTTGAGGAGCTGGTGCGCGGGCGCACCGAGGAGTTGGAGGCGGCGCAGCGCGCCCTCGTGGAGCAGGAGCGCCTGGCAACGCTGGGCAAGGTCACCGCGTCGGTCAGCCACGAGTTGCGCAATCCACTTGGCACCCTGCGGGGGACGCTTTTTATGATTGGTCGGAAGGTCCAGGGGTTGGACCTCGGCCTGGAGGAAGCCCTCGCCCGCGGAGAGCGCAGTATCCAGCGCTGCGACCGGATTATCGAAGAGTTTCTGGACTTCACCCGGACCGTGGCCATGGAGCTTGAGCGCGTTTCCATGGACGCGTGGCTTGCGGACGTGCTTCAGGAAATGGCCATGCCCCAGGAGATTCACGGCGACTACACCTTCGAGAGTGGGGTCGAGCTGGAAGTCGATCCCGAGCGATTGCGCCGCGCGGTAATCAACGTTGTGAACAATGCGGTCCAGGCTCTGGAGGATTGCGGCGCGGAGCATAAGCAACTCCGGGTCAATAGCCGGGTGCGGGATGGACGCTTTGAGATCGTGGTAAAGGACAATGGTCCCGGCATGTCCGAGGAGAACCTTTCTCGAATCTTCGAGCCCCTTTTCAGCACCAAGGGCTTTGGGGTTGGCCTCGGCGTGCCCATCGTGAAGAGTATCATGGCGAAGCACCACGGGGGCGTGGAATATCACAGTGTCCTGGGCGAGGGGACCACGGTTATTCTCTGGATACCCCGCTGAGCAGCCGACTCAGGTTCCCATCACGTCCCGGAGGGCGAGGGCCAGGCTTCCGGTGAAGATGGCCATACCGACCATGAGCCCCACGATAAAGAAGATGATTCGAAAGATGTAGAAGAAGCACAGGCCGACAAAACCGAGATCGTAGGCTTTGGAAAACCACATGATCGTCAGAAAGATTCCAAAGAAGGAGCTTTCCAGGAGCGTGGCCACCATGACGCTTGCGCTGATGTTGAAGGAATTGCTCCAGACATCTTCATAGGGCAGAGAGCGCATTAGCATAAGTGCGATATAGGCGCCCACGGTCTGAAAACCTATGATGACGACGAATGTGGCGAGGGCGCCCAAGTAGATCATCGCGCGGTTGGCCGATGTGACCCCGTTGGCGGCGGCGTCTGCGGTTCCCGGCGGCGGCGGCTCGTAGTTCACGAGGGGCACGATAATAATGGCGAGCAGAGCGACCACCCCGAGCCCGATGAGGCCATATTTGAGCCAGGGAATGGGCTCGGGTTCCACGGGCTTGTACTGGAGCGTGGTGGAAGGGATGTCGAGCAGGTCGCCCTGGATGGCCGAGTCGTCGAGGCCGGAAAAATCCAGGCCGAAGAGATTGTCGGCGGGTTTCGGCGCGGGCATCTGGCTGATGCGATCCTTCAGCGCCATGGCGCGGGGGTCGTTGAACTGCTGGATGAGCTGCTCGCAGATGGGCAGAGCCTCGGGGCCCCGCCCCAGTCGCTCCAGGCACATGGCGGTGGGATAGAGCACATTTTTCGTGTTGGGGTAGACCTGATTCAGACCGGAGAGAATATGGAGCGCCTGCTGGTACTCCCCATCGCGAAACAGGGTATCCGCGCGCTTGAATCGCTCTTTACTTTCGCGGGCGTCCACGTTCGGTCCTCCCAGTTCAGGTTGCTCACTCGCCGTGCTGCTATTCTAGATAGTTCCACGTGCCGGTGCAAGCCCTTCGGGGCTCGTCAGCCAAGGAAGAAGGCCATGATCCCGGTCGCGCCCACCAGCGCCAGGACAGGGAGGGCCACCAGCACACACGACAAGACAAAGTAAATGACGGCAAAGGCGATCAGGTTGCCGAATCCGAGATTGTAGTTGCGGTAGAAGGCGTAGAGGAGAATCGCGATCTGGATGATGACCACGGCGATACCCAGAGCAGGAGACTCCGAGCGGGCCACCAGGAGGGTAAGGACGGCGGAGATGAGGTTTACGACCACGATGGTCCCGCCTACATCGAGGACAATGCCGCCGATGGTGTTGGCGGGGAGTTTTCCCAGCGCGCCCAGGCCCAGAATTCCCGTGATTGTTCCGGCCACGATGGAGTAGGCGAAGGCGAGCAACACGATGCCGATTACGACCCCGGTCTGCTCCGGTGTCAGGGCGCCCGTTTCGCCGGGTGAAGCGCCGGACTCGCCCTGGCCGGAAAACATGGGCAGCAGAAGCAGACCAAAAATGAGCAGGGTGCATCCGACGCAAAGCAGGGCCATGGGCCATCGCGACTCTCCCACTTCGGATTGTTCCGGTACGGGAACCGTGCTCATCGGCCCCAGATCCGGCAGGTCATAGGCGGCCGCGAAGTCATGGTCGCTGATGAGGGCGTCCACATGAACCTCGGGAAGGGCCCTGGGCAAACGCAAGCGATCCGCCAGCGCGCGCGCCCTGGCATCGGCGAACTGGCGCGTCAGCCGCTCGGCCATCGGCAGGGCTTCATCCTGTCGGCCAAGCCGCTCCAGGCACATGGCCATGGGCACAAGGATATTGCGTGTATCCGGGTGTTCCCGGTCCAGTTCTTCCAGCAGCGCCAGCGCCTCGCCGAAGTCTCCGTCCCGGAACAACTGGTCCGCGCGCTTGAATTTCTCTCGACTTGCCTGCCCTTCCACCATGAATGCTCCCGTGTCTTGCATGGTATCCCGAACATCATGGTACGGAAATGGGTGGGTGGACGCAATAGGACCTACTGCGGGGTTTACACGCTTCAGGTCAGACTGTTAGCATGATCTCATGTCTTACGAGCCACCAGAGCCTTTCGCCTTTAACTACTGCGGCAATTGCGGTCGGGAGTTGGTCGTGACCCACGACGGTCAGAGTGACAAACCCCACTGCCCGACATGTCGCCGTTTCTACTACCACAATCCCGTTCCGGCGGCCTGCTGCTTTGTCTCCCGCGGTCACGGGGAGCTTCTCTTCGCCCGCCGCGCGGTGGAACCCTGCAAAGGCGAATGGTGTCTGCCGGGCGGATTCATCGAGCTGGGAGAAAGCTCGGAAGAGGCGGCGCTGCGCGAACTCCGGGAGGAGACCAACCTCCGCGCCAGCCACGCGCAACTTCTGGGGGTGAGCACGCGGCAGAGCCCGATATCTGGCGCAGTTCTGGTGCTGGGTTATGTGGTGGACGAGTGGGAGGGCGAGGCCGAGATGCGGCCCGATTCCGATGCGTCGGAGCTCGCGTTCTATTCGAGAGCCGAATGGCCGGAACTGGCGTTCAGCGTGCACCGGGAGCTGCTCGCGCTCTACGTGGAGCGCAGGGGGCTCTGATTGGAGCCGATCCGGGTGTTGTCCCATGTTGGGAAATGAGGTGCATCTTTTGGTGGGCGAATCGTGGAAATATCGATATTTACATTACGTATTCTGGAAGCGAAAGTCGGGTGCTTGTTTTTACACAATTAACTGGTGAAAAGTACGCATCTAGTGTATAGTTAATGTGGGTTCGCCAACCCCCGATTGGGGTTGGGCATGGTGCGGCATGCAATGTATCAGGCCACGGAGTAGCGGGAATGACACTCAGCCAGAGCGATGCGCTCAAGCGCATTCAGACCCACGGAGAGGTTCCGACCTTGCCCGAGATCATGATTCGGGTGCTGGATGTATTGGAAGATGAGCATTCTTCCGCCGATGACATCACGGCGGTCCTTTCATTGGACCCGGTGATCACGGCACGGGTGCTCCGGCTTGCCAATTCGGCATTTTTCGGGGCGCGCTTTCAAATCGACAGTATCCACCGCGCGGTGGTTACGGTGGGATTTGAGGCGGTGAAGCAGTTGACCCTGGCGACGACGGTGCTCCAGAGCTTTTCCCGATGTTCGCAGCATTGCCTGGAGCCCAACGATTTTTGGATGCACGCTCTGGGCAGCGCGAAAGCCGCCCAACTGGTGGCCTTCAGCACCCGTCAGATTTCCATGCCCGAAGCGTGCTTCACGGCAGGGCTTCTCCATGATTTGGGAAAGCTCATGCTCTCCATTACGCTGGGGGAGGAGTACGGGGAGGTACTGCGGCGCGCGGGCGAGGAGCACAGCAGTTTGCGGGTGATGGAGCAGCGGCTGCTGCAGACGGATCATGCGGAGGTGGGGGGCTGGCTCATGCATCAATGGGGATTTCCCGCGTTGATAGTTTCGGCGGTCCAGCATGCCTATACGGCGGAAAGTTACACGGGACCCTTTCAAAAGGAAGTCCTGATTGTCTCGATTGCGAGCGATATGGCGCGCCTGTCGGGCTTTGGCCACGCGGGGGAAACCACCGAAGAGACTATGAATCCCGACCGGATCCGGGCTCTTGGACTGGAAATGTCGGAGGTGGAGGAGATTTGCGAGACCCTGGCCATCATGAAAGATGATGCGCGCACACTTCTGGGCCTATTTCAGCAGACATGACGAGAGACCGGGGTAACGAGAAATGTTGGAAACAGGTCAAATGAACTCGAATGCCGCGCTCGCGCAGATGACGGAGCGGTACGAAGCCCTCGTGCGCGATTTTGGTCTTTTGAGCCAGATCGAAGCGCTGGAAAGCGAATCGCTTTCCGAAGCGGACGCCTGTGCGCGGCTGGTCGCTCTGATAGCCCTGGAGGGCATCGCCGAGTACTGTTCCATCATGCTGCTCGATCTCGAGGGGAGCTACCTTGAGTTGCGTGCGGTGGCCACGCGCTACTCCGTCCAGGGATTCGCGCTCGACGCCAACGTTTGGACGGGCAAGCGCTTCGCCTTGAGCGAAGGTATCGCCGGTCAGGTGGCCGCCACCGGCATTCATGTGCGGATCAACGACACGCTTGCCGACCCAAATTTTCTCCGCCTCCCCGATAGCCCCGTCAATGTTCGCTCGCTCATGTGTTTTCCATTGATCGATCGGGGGGAGATTCTGGGGGTCATCAATCTGAGTCAAGGTAGCCCGGATTTCTTCAGTTTGGATCGGGAGCGGGCGATGGTGCTTGTTGCCTCGCGAATCGGTCGGATCCTGGGCCGTACCCTGCACGCGGCCCCTAGGCACGGTAACACCGGCGATGGACTGCTGCTGCTGCTGGACCGGGAGGGCCGGGTGCGCAGGATTAGCGACAATTGCGCGGCGCTGACCGGGATGGACGCCCCGGCATGGCTCAATGGCGGCCTTCGCTGGGCTGATTTTGTGGCGGAGCGAGACAAGGCAGACTATGGCGCTTACCGGGCCGCGCTGGAGCGGGGGCTTCCGAACGAGGGCCTTTCCTACGCATTTGAACCGCCCGGCGGCGCGGAACGACGGTTCAGTGAGTACGCAATACCCCTTATGGCGGATGCCCCGGGCGGTGGGTGGATCGTGTCCGTGCGGGAGGAGTCGGCCATGGCGACGAATGGGCGGTGGCCTTCAAGTCCGGCGGCGTCGCGACTGCTCCATGCCCAGCGCATTCACACGATGGGGCAGTTGGCCAGCGGTATCGTGCACGATTTGAACAGTCTTCTGACGGGTATCGTGGGCAATCTGGATCTTGCCCTGGTCTCCACGTCCCGAGATGAGTCGGCGGACCTGATCGCACGCGCGCGCACTGCAAGTATTCGTGGTGCGGATATCGTCAACAAGATGATCAATTTCGGACGCGCGGGCACTCGGGAAGGGGAGCAGGCGCCGCTGAATCCCGCCGGGGTGGTTGAGGAGGCCGCGGGGATGCTTCGCAGTTCCCTCGATCCGCGGATCGTGATGGAAGTGTCCATTCCTCCGTCGGTGTCGACCGTGTGCGCGGACGGCGGGCAATTGTGCCAGGTGTTGCTCAATCTGGGCATGAACGCCCGCGATGCGTTGGAGCAGCGCGGGCCCGAGGTGGCCGCCCTTTCGGACTGGAATCTGAAGATGGGGGTGGAGAATATCCATCTGGATGAGCGAAGCGCCGGGCCTTGGGGTCAATCGCTTGCGGGTGATTTCGTGCGCATCTACGTGGCCGACAACGGCGCAGGCATGACGCCCGATGTGGTGGCGCGGATCTACGAGCCCTTTTTTACCACCAAAGCCCAGGGAAAGGGTACCGGCCTCGGCCTCTCAACGGTGTACCGCATCGTGCGTCAGCATCGCGGCTGGATAGACGTGCACAGTACTCCGCGCAAGGGCACGACTTTTAACATCTACCTGCCCGTCTGTCCGGTCGAGGCGACCGGAGGGACCGCCAGGGCCGAGGCGGCCGAGAGCGAGGGGTCGGCCTGTGTGTTGTTGGTGGACGATGAGGCCCTGGTGCGGAATCTAGGCGCGGCCATCCTGAAGCGGCTGGGGTACCACGCCATCGCGGCGAAAGACGGGAAGGACGGCCTGGAGAAGTTCGAGGAAAACCGGGACCGAATCGATCTTGTGATTCTCGATCTTCAGATGCCCGACATGGGCGGCGAGGCCGTGCTTCAGCGGATACGGGAGATCGATCCGGGCATGCCCGTCGTCTACTCGACGGGCATGGCCTACTTCGAGTCCGACGGTCTGCCCGAGCACCTGCGCCCCACGGGGATGCTCAAGAAGCCGTACCTCATCGCCACCATGTCGGAAATTGTCAAGGACGCGCTCAGTCGCCGCGTCTAGCTCAGGCTTCCGGCGGAACTTTCGCGCTTCGTACTTTGTCGGCCTGGGCCTTCCGGTAGGCATTCAGCTTGTCCGTCAGTTCCGGGTACTTGTTTGCCAGGATGGCGACCGCGAGCAGACCGGCGTTGGTGGCGCCGGCCTTGCCGATGGCGAGGGTACCCACGGGGATTCCGGGGGGCATCTGGACGATGGCGAGAAGGGCGTCCTGTCCGCGGAGCGGGCCGCTGTCCACCGGCACGCCCAGTACGGGCCGGGTCGAATAGGCGGCGACTACGCCGGGCAGGGCGGCCGCAACACCGGCACCCGCGATAAAGACTTCGGCGCCACGGGCTTCAATGTCTTTGAGCCATTCGACGAGGTCGTCGGGCGTGCGGTGGGCGGAAAGCACACGGCACTCGTGGGCGACGCCCAGTTCGTTCAGGATGTCGTGGGCGCGCACCATCACGTCCCAGTCCGACTGGCTGCCCATCACGATTCCCACGAGGGGGGTCGAGCTTTCACTCATTCTCATACTCCCTTGAATGTTAGTTTATTTCTGGTCGAACCGGTCCCGGCGCGATTTAGAAGTGTCGATCGATGTAGGTCAGAGCCTCATGTACATTCGGCAGAATTTTCGTGCAGTGTTTCACCATCCAGGGCGACATATCCTGGTAGGCGTAGGGGCTGAAGGCGATGACGAACTTGCCCAGGTCATGGGAAGCGTAGAAGACTTCCATGGAGGTGCCGATGGAGGCCTTGCCGTAATTTACCAGCAAGATATCCGCGTCACGCACATCCTGAAGGTCGAAATCGACAATTTCGTTCGCGCTGTCGATTTCACGGTCCCGGAAGTTGCGGCGCATGGGGTCCAGGATGACGAATTTGCCCGAAAGTTTCTCCTTCGCCCTGCTGCGCCAGTCGGTGCTCTCATCGCTGGTGACATCCATAATCGGACCGCAAAGGTATATTTTCTTGGGGATATTGCTCATTGCCCGGAGATCCTGTTGCCGATGGAAAGGATGGATTCTACCTGATGGCGACCTGCCGCGTCGAGTCGGGCGCGGCTCACGGAATTACAAGTTTTCGCTCGTAGCTCCGTGCGTTGCCCGCCTCGTCCGTCACGGTGAGGGTCACGGTCTGGGGGCCGCTGGGCAGGTCTTCGTCCTGCTCCCACCGGATTTCATCGTGCTCGGGGTCGTAGGCCGTGAGGAGCCACTGCGCGCCACAGTGCATGGAAAAATCGGCGATCCCGCTTCCCGCGTCGGACACATTGGCGCGGACTTCCGGGCGGCGGGTCTGGGCCCTATAGCCCTCCATGGGGCTGACATTGGCGAAGCCCGGCGCTTCGTTGTCTTCCATCGCCATGAAGACGCCGGGCGTGTCCATCTTGAAGGTGGCGCGCCCGCCGCTGAAGGTGGTGCCCTCACGGGACCAGGATTCGCCTTTGTGGCGGTAGATGTGGATGTTCTTTGCCGGTTCGACGCCGGGATCGAGGGGAAACGAGACGGTGGCATCGTCAAAAAGCGGAGCGCTGTCTGGCCAGACTTCCCATGCGGCGCTGCGGGCCGACATGGGGTGGGCGGGCGGATTGTCCAAGGACCAGGCGCGCAGCATCAGGCGGCCGTAGGGGGCGTTTGGTCCGGCGGTGATCTGGAGATCGCCCAGCACGATGGTCTTTTCCGGCGCGCCCTGTACCCACACGGCCACATCGCGTGGAGCGACCTCCAGGGACGGGTGGCGAACTTCGAGGGTGTAAAGGCCGCTTGTCCGGGGGGCAAAGAGCGCCCTGTACAGGTTGTCGTTCATGGCGGAGAAGGCCGGGCCCTCGCTGCCGTTGACCAGCAGGGCGGGGGCTTCCGGGGCTGCCTGGGCGAAGCGGGCACTGACGAGGAGATCGGGGCCCAGCGGGCTGAGATCCACACCTTGCCCAGCGGCACCTTTCGCGGTGACGTCCTGGCCGGGGCGAACGGGTATGGTGACTTCGACACGATTGCCCAGGAAATCCGAAGCCTCGACGATGAATTCCGCAGCCGTTTCCGGCGCGCCGACCCAGCCGTCGCCTGGGCTGTGCGCGTAGCTGTCGCAGCGATTACCGGGCCAACGCCATAGCAGGAGGAATCGTCCGTCCTCGCGCATCTGGGGATGGTAGGATACGGCGGCATTCTTGTGATTGGTGTAGCTCATGAGGTCGTGCTGCATGCGGAAGGCTTCCTGTCCTCCCACGATCAACCGCAATTGGTGAATGCCCAGGTTGTAGCCGCCCGCGCCGGGATCGAGGACATCCGCGCCGAATCCGACGAGACCGGAAAGGTCGACGGCCGGGGTGCGGTACTGGCCCTGCTCATTTCGAACGACATCGAGGGAGATGGGCATCACGTCACCATTTACCCGTCCCTCCATACCCTTCGGTGCGACGACGATTCTACGAATCTGGGGGGGCGTCGAATCGGGCCAGTCCACGCCCAGGAGGCGCGGATTGATGGGCTCTTCCGAGGCGTTGCGCAGTTCATAGTGCAGGTGGGGCGCGCCGATGCCGGTCTGGCCGCTGAGGGCAATGAGCTGCCCGCGCTGAATGGGGAACTGACCCGGTCGCAGGGTCACGTCGATGGTGTAGTTCTTTTTTCGGTGTTGTTCTTCACGGACGAAGTCGGCCAGGGCGGGATAGTAGCCCGATAGGTGGGCGTAGATTGCGGAGTTTCCATCGGCCAGTTGAAGATAGACGGCCTTGCCATAGCCGTAGGGGGAGCAGCGTACCCGGCTAATATAGCCATCACCCGCGGCGAAGACTTCTCGGCCAATGCCGCCGGTGCGCAGATCGATACCCGCGTGAAAGCGACCGGGGCGATATTCCGCAAAGCTGGAGGTGAGGGCGGGCTCCAGCTTAAGGGGCCAGACGTAGCCGGATTCCGCCGGGGCCGCAGTGGCGAGTAGCAGGAGGAGGGCATGTATCATGGGGATACCTCGGTTCAGGCTTCAGGCTGTAGGCTGCAGGAAAAAAATCGGACGGACCAGTCCGAAACGACCGATCCGTCCGAATGATTTTCACCGTTCAGCCTATTCGTCTTTTTTCTTTTTCTTTTTCTTCTCTTTTTCTTCGGGCTTTTTCTCTTCGGCCTTCTTGGTCTCCGCTTTCTTTGCGGGTTCAGTCGGCGCTTTGACGGCGGCCTTTTCTGCAGGCGCGTTTTCTTCCGGGGCGCGAAGTTGGAGGAAGATCTGCACCCGCGCTTCGTCGCCCATGATGGGCTGGCAATACTCGCCCACGGCGGCATCGCGCTTCACGAGGACGAGGCGGTTCTTGATGAATTCCTTGGCTTCTTCAAAGGGGACATTGGCGGAGCCTTCGCGGGCCACGAGGCGAATGATGTGCCAGCCGTGTTCGCTCTTGAAGGGCGGGGTGGTGTCACCGACCTTCATTTCCTTTGCCTTCTCCACGTACACCGGCGGAAGGGCTTGCGCGGGGCGCGGTCCCATGTCGCCGCCGTTGTCTTTGTCTTTGCCATCGGAAACAGCCTTGGCCACGCCCTCGAAGCTCTCGCCCACTTTGAAACGGGCTTCCGCGTCCATGATTTTCTTTTCTGCGGCGGCCCAGGCCTTCTCATCCGCAGTGGCCGGGTTTTCGCCGGGGCGGGCGTAGATCTGCTTCAGGTGGATGGTGTCGGGACGCTGGAAGCGCTCGGTGTTCCGGTCATAGAATTCCCGGGCTTCTTTATCCGTGACTTCGACTTTCTTTTCCTCAGCCAAGGCCTTCGTGGCTTTCTCGACCATCAGGGCCTTGTAAATATCGCGCATGGCGTCTTCTTTGGACTGGCCGGAGCGCTCCAGGATCTCAGCCTCCGTGGGCGTATGGGTGGGCGCGGTGAATTCCTTGATCAGGAGCTGCATCTGCTTGGCATAGGCGTCATCGATTTCGGCCTGGGTCACCTTCAATTGCTTGCGCTCGCCGTATTGGCTCACGATTTCGCGCTGGATCAATTCCGCAATGGTGTTGATGCCCGCCTTTATCCGTAGATCATCCGGGATCTCTTTGCCATCCGCGGCGAATTCCATTCGCGCGAGCTGGCTCTGGTAAAGAAACATGAAGTCCTCGCGGGTGACGGGTTTGCCGTCCACCAGCGCCACAGGACCGTCGGGAAGGGCGCGCTGCACCGTGTCCATGGCGGAGAGGTCTGGGGCCTGGGCACCCGCGGCGGCGGCCAGCAGAAGGGCGGGAAAAATCATTCCCCGGAGGGCAAAAGGGCGTATCATGGAAGTTCCTCGGATTCAGCGGGTTCGTGCCCGTCGCTATGGGGGGTGTCGTGGAGGCCCCCCCCTAAGTCCAGCCCATGACTGTGGGCGGGCTTGACGGGGGCATGGTCCAACTCATTTTCCGCGGTTCTCAGCAGATACCACACATAAAATCCGGTACCCGCATAACTCACGAGGAAGGTGGTGGCCACGCCAATCAGTATCGTCTGTGGTTCTATATCCTGGCCCAACAAGAGGCGGACAAGATAGAGTATCATTGTGCAGGTGGCGAAAAACAGCCCCCCAATGGGCGCGAGCCGCACCGGTTCCAGCTTCAGCCATTTCTGCCCTTGCTGGGGGAACCAGCGGCGCGTCTTGGGGCGTAGTGGATTCTTGGGTTTCTTTTTCAGCACGCCCCTATGCTAACACCTGCAAAAAAGGCCATGCAAACCCCCGACGGCGGGATTCCCCTCAGGAATGGGGCAGGGCCTCGGCGTCGACCGTCTCCCAGTCGGCATTAAATCGGTGCCAGGCCACGGAAAATCCTGTCGCATCAGTGCGGATTGTGCTGAAAGCGCCCCGGCAGGTGTCCCCGGGGCGCTGGAGAAAGAAAGCGCCCGTCGTTAGGTGGAGGAGATTGGGGTACTGATTGTCCCGGGTATAACTGAAGCGGTGGACGTGCCCGGCGATGTACAGGATGTTTCGCCCGGTTTCTCCAAGCGCCCGGCGCAGGGCCTCGGCGTTGCGCAATTGCCGCGATTTCCCACTGGTGTAGCCGGTGGTACTGTGCAGCACGGGGTAATGGCCGGATACCAGGACGGGGCCCTCGGGGCAGGCCTCCACCAGGGCGCGGGTGGCGGCGATCTCGCGATCCGTGATGCGCCCGGCGGAGGACAGTAGATTGGGGCAGACGGTTGGGGCGAGGATGAGCGGTGTGCCGCCGGGCAGGTCAATACGGCTGGGGTAACCCTCGCTGGGTGCGAAGGCGCCGAAGTACTGATGGAAGCGCCGGGTGCGGACGGACTCAAAGGTGTACACGTCGTGGTTGCCGGGCATGAGGTGGACGTTCATACCGCCACGCACGAGACTTTCCACGAAGTCCCTGCCCATGCGGTATTCGCCGTGGGTGGCGGTGGAGGTGAAGTCACCGCCGATGAGGCATTCCCGGATCCCCAGACTGGCCAGGTGCGCGCCATAGACGGCGGCCTGGGGCATGTGGAACTCGTGGCGGCGCCGGTAAATGACATTGACGTTGCCCAGAAAGCGCTTGTTGAGCAGGGCAAAGGGGTTCTTCACGATCTCCCAGAAATGGAGATCGGTGATGTGGATGAGGGTGTCGTTGGGTGTGGTCATGGGCGATGGGGGGATCTTGACGAAGTGGACGAAATGGACAGCGTGGACGGGGGCAGGTGGCTGGGATGTGCGGAACTCACTGAGTCCACTTTGTCCAGCAGGTCCATTCCGTCCACGCTCCTGATTCTCATTCCGGGCGTTGTGCTACTTCAACAATCCCAGCAGCGCGGCATCGCCCGCGTCGGGCGCCACAGCTACGGCGCCGAGCATACCTGCGGGTGCCGCGGCACCGGCACTGGCGACGTAGAGCACGTGGGGCGCGATCAGCGCGGCCGCGGTGCGGACATCGCCGATGCTCCGGATGCAGGGCATGTAATACTGGGCTACCCAGGCCTCATCGTTGTTGGGGTCGAAGCCGCTGAGGTCGGCGTAGGTCGCCTTGATGCCACCGTCAACCGCGCTTCCGAAGAGGGCCCACACGCCCGCTTCGCCTAGACCCGCCACGGAAATGGTGTCGGAAAGATCGCGGCGTGCGCGGAGGAAGGCCGCGGCGGTGACCACGTCTTGTACGCGGTAGGCCGTATCCGTCGGCTGGAAGGTGTCCATGAATGTGCCGATACGGACGCGCTCCGTGTACTTGGTAACGCCGAGTTGTTCGCCGGTGAGGAAGGGATCAATGCAGAGGACGGCTTTGTCCCCGGCGATGAGTCCCGCCACCAGCGGGCCCGGCTGCCCGGTCGTGGAGTCGATAAAGGAGGCCTTGCCGGCGCCGCTCACGAGCAGGACGGCATCCTGGGGCTTAGTGCCCGTGCCGCGGAAGAACAGCGCGGGAATCGCGTCGCCTTCGCCTTTGCGCCCGAGGATCCAGTTTTCCTGTACATAGCCTTCGCGCTCTTCCATGCGTGTGCGCTCGCAGGCGAGGTCATTGGCCTGGGGCACTTTCGCGCCCAGCACCTGGACCAGGGCGTCGCGGTGGGCGGCGGCAAATCCGGCAGGATCGGTCTCGGCCTGCTTCAATTCCCTGTCCCATTTTGCGCCGATGGACGTGATGAGGCTGTTGATAATTTCCTGATTCGCTTCGGTGGCCTTGGTCTCGTCCGGGAAGATTCGCAGGGCCTCTTTCGGCTCCACGGTGAAGTCGGGCTCGGTGTAGCTTTCGTAACCGGGTTCGTTCAGGAGCCACCGGCCCATGAAGCGGTACATGGCCTCGCGGCTGTTCTTATTGTAGTTGTGGTCGGCGGTCACGTGGACGTTTTGGATGCGGTCTTCGGCGTCGTAGAGAGCGTAGATACTCTTCAGCGCGGGATACTCCACCCGGGGCGTTTCCCGGGTCCAGTCGCCCGAGGCGGAGACCATGAGGAGGGGGCGGGGGGCCATCAGCGCGCCAATTTCCATGTTGGAATTGGACAGGCGCAGTATGGGGGCGTTCTCACAGTTGCAACCACCCTGCATGCGCGAGGAGATCATGTTAACCGGGGCGGAAGCCTGGATGCGCGAATCGATGGCGGTCAGGGCGAAGGTCTGGGTGCCGCCGCCGGACGCGCCCGTGCAGCCGATGCGATCGGGCATCACTTCGGGCAGGGTCTGGAGAAAGTCCACGGCGCGGACCGAACCCCAGAGCTGCAAGCCAAAGGCGTGGATGCCCCAGAGTTTTTCTTTTTCCGTGCCCCAGTTGTGGGGGAACTGCTGACTGTCGTTGTAGCCGATCATGTCATAGGTGAAGGCCACAATGCCCATGCGCGCCTGGGTGATGGCGCGGCCGGGCACGGAGCCCAGCTCGGCGTCTTCCAGGCGGCCCGTCGTCCAGTGGCCATGGGGGTTGACCATACCGGGGAAGGGGCCCGCGCCGATGGGTTTGTAGAGATTGCCCGTGACGTAGTAACCGGGATAGGCTTCGAATTTCACCTTTTCGACCGTGTAGTCCTCGTGGGTGACTTTGCCGGTGACCTCCGCGTTCAGCGGGGTCTTCTCCGGGAGGGGGTAGAGACCGGAGGAGAGCGCCACCTGTTTGCGCAACGTGGCGGCATAGGCTTCCCACTCCGCCACGGTGTGGAACTCGGGCATGGTGAAGATGGTGTCGGTGTGGCGCGCATGCTGTCCCCGCTCATCGATCACGGCCTCCGGCACGCTGAGGGCCCGGGTGTTGTTCGACACCTTGTTCGCGTCGAAGTCCGGCGCTGTAGAGAGCGCGACACCCGCCACGCCCTCGCCCAGCGCGATGGTTACCTTGCCCTCGGGGCAGGCGGCTTCACCGGCCTTCGCCCAGTGCCACGCCGACTTGTAGCGGGAGTTGGCGTTGTTGTCGCCGGCGGGAATGGTCAGGGTCTGGCCATTGACGGTCAAGGTGCTCTCCGCCTGGATGGGCACCCAGGCCCAGACCTGGTAGGTGCCCGGCTGCACATCGCGTGGCTTGTCCTTAATATTTACTGCGTTGAACCAATGGGTAGAGAAGGGGGCGGCGGCCAGGCAGAGCATGGTGGCAATAAAGGCGTTCATGGGGGCATGTTCTCCGGTTCGGGTAGATGAAGCGCCCATCATAAGGGATTTTCGAGTTTGCTGCAAGGGCCGGGCGCACCTGAGGGAGGATTGTCCACGGTATCGCTCCGCTCCGCTCAAAATCCGCAGGGCCCCGTCGGGAAAAACCAGCCTTTGCTTCGCCAGATATTCGTCGGAGTACAGCTTGATCTTCCGGGGCATCCCAGGTATGCTTGAGTTCGTCACCGGGCAGGGTGGCGGAAGTGTTCTGGGCCAGGATTGGTGGCGTCAACCCGCAGTTGTCGGCATGTTCGTACAGGAACCGACCAAATCGTCAGGGGTACCCCATGGAGCGTCTTCTCCCTCCTTTTATTTTCGCCCGGTTGGGCCTTATCAGCCCTCTGCGTCAACCTCGTCGCGCGGTGTATTTCTACCTGCTTTTCTTTGCCTACTTTCTCACCGCCGCCATCGTGCTGCATCTGTTCATGGGGGAGTTTGGATTCGGCGATGCGAAGCATACATGGCTTGATTTTCAGCGTTATCTGGACCACGAAACCAAGCGGCCCTACGCGTATCGCGTGCTGGCACCCGCCGCCATCAGGGCTCTGTCGGCCGGCGTGCCCGAGACAATCCGCCACCGGATCGAGACGGTCGAAGCCGTCGCGCCGGATTCGAACCTTTCCAAGAAGCTGCGCGAAGTGCGGACGGTTTACAACTGGCGCACCGAGCGCACGGTGGAACGCATGGTGGGGCATGCCTTTCTTTTTGCGAACCTCTTCGGCGTGCTCCTGCTGCTGCGGCATATCACCCGGCGGGTCTACGGCTATTCGCGGTTATTTGTTGACTTCGCTCCCGTGGTGGCGCTTTCCTTTCTGCCCATGACCTTTCTCAATTGTGGTTTTGTCTATGATTTCCCCGAGATATTCCTGGCCCTGGCCTGTCTCGCATTGCTCCTGGCAAAACGCTGGATTCCCTACTACCTGTGCTTCATACTCGCCTGCCTGAATAAGGAGACGGGCGTATTTACGGTCGTGTACTTCCTCGCTCTGTATCTCGGATCGATGACCCGAAAGCAGATCGGCCTGCACGTGGCGTTGCATGTGGTGCTGGGCGGAATAACGGTGATGTCCGTACGCGCCGCGATGGCGGACAATCCCGGCACCCAGGCCGAATTTCACCTGTGGAGCAACCTCGCCTTCTTCCTGCGGCCCTCCACCTACTACGCCTTCACGGACAATTTCGCCCTGCTGATTCCGGTGCCGCGTTCCTATAATGTGCTTAACCTGGCATTGTTCATTCCCCTCGTGTTTATCGGATGGAAGGAAAAGCCCCTCTGGGTCAGGATGAATTTCCTCGCCATCATGGCGATAATCACTCCGCTCTATATCGCCTTCGGCGCAATCGACGAGATACGTGTCTACTATCTGGCGCTTCCCGCCATCTATCTGCTCTGCATCCACACGGTGCACACGTGCGCCGTCACCATTCAGGCATCGGCGCCCGTTCCCGAAGAGCGCGCAAGTTGACGACCCTCCCGGGTCGGTGACAACGCGATCTGTAAAGGGTCCGCCATGAGAGCTTGCGGCCATCCGACGTACCGTGTACATTGGAGCACATTCGGATGTACCCCAAACCCCTGAGACCCTCATGTTCAAATTCATCCACGCCGCCGATCTTCACCTTGACAGCCCCCTGCTCGGCCTCGCGCAATACGAAGGCGCACCGGAAGAGGCCCTTCGCGGTGCGACCCGCCGCGCCCTGGAGAATCTCGTCCATGTTGCGCTGGAGGAGGAGGTCGATTTCGTCCTCATCGCGGGCGACGTCTACGACGGCGACTGGCCTGATCACAATACGGGCCTCTTCTTTGCCCGCCAGATGGCGCGTCTCCGTGATGCAACGATCCCGGTGTACCTCATTTCGGGTAACCACGACGCCCAGAGTGTCATGACCAAGAGCCTCCAACTGCCCGACAATGTCCACCGCTTCCCCACGAAGAAGGCGGCGACGATACAACGGGCCGACATCGGCGTGGCCATCCACGGCCAGGGCTTTGCCACCCGCGCCGTCACGGCCGATCTCAGCGCGGGCTACCCCGGCGCGGTGTCGGGTCTGTACAACATCGGCGTGCTCCACACGAGCCTCACGGGCTACGAGGGCCACGACAATTACGCCCCATGCACCGTTGATGGGCTCAAGAAACTGGGTTACGACTACTGGGCCCTGGGCCACATCCATAAACAGGAGGCCGTGCGCGTATTTGATCCCGCCATCTGGTTTCCCGGCAATATTCAGGGCCGCCACATCCGCGAAACGGGTCCGAAGGGTTGTCTCGTGGTCACCGTCGATGATCGCGGTGAGCACGAGGTCGATTTCCGCGAACTCGATGTGGTGCGCTGGGCCGAGATCGCCGTGGATGTGTCGCGCTGCGTCACGCTGGAGGAATGCGCCGAGGATTTCAAGGACGCCCTGTTGAAGGCCCTCGATTCCTGTGGCGATCGACTGCTTGCGGTTCGGGTGATTTTCGACGGCGCCAGCAAGGCCCACGGCGAACTGCTGGCACAGCCCAAACGGCTGGTGGGCGAGATTCGCAACATCGCCAATCTCCACGGTGGTGATCAAGTCTGGATTGAGAAAGTCAAAGTGCGCACCACCGCGCCGAAGGCCACCGTCGAGCCCCTGGACGATGGCCCTTTCGCCGAGCTGGCCCACGTTATCGCGTCCATGAAATCCGACGCCGCGTCGATTTCTGAACTGGCCACGTTGCTTGAGCCCTTGCACGGGAAACTGCCCGCGGAACTCGCGGAGGGCGAGGGCAGCCTCGGCCTTGATCAGCCCCATCGTCTCGCCGAATGGCTTGAACAAGCCGAGCCGCTGTTGCGCGTCATCGGGCAGCGCGTGGAGGCGGGCGAGTGAAACTACAACGACTCCACCTCAAGGCCTTCGGGGCCTTCACCGACCGCAGCCTCGATCTTTCCGGCGGTAGGGAAGGACTCCACCTGATTCACGGCCCCAATGAGGCCGGCAAGAGCACGACCCTCCGTGCCATCACCCAGATGCTCTACGGCATCGAAGCGCGCACCGCGGACGACTTCCTCCACCGAATGGCGGAGCTGCGTATCGGCGCGACCCTCGCCAATGAAAAGCAGAGCATCACCCTCTATCGCCGCAAGGGCAACAAGGCCACGCTCCTGGCGGAAGACGAAAAGACAGCGCTGCCCGACGATGCGCTTGCGCCCTATCTTGGCGGCGTGGATGTGGATGCCTTCCGCAATCTCTTCGGCCTCACCCACGACCAACTGGTCCGGGGCGGCCAGGCGCTTGTGCAGGGCGAAGGCGATGTGGGCCAGGCCCTCTTCTCCGCCGCGTCGGGCATGGGGCATCTCCGCGCGCTCCTGGCAAAACTTGATGGCGACGCGGGGGAGCTTTTTAAGCCCAGCGCTGCCAAGCCGCGCATCAACAGTGCACTCGCCCAACTCGCCGCCGCGCGCAAGGCCGTGAAGGCGGCGCAGCTTTCTTCGCGCGAGTGGGAAGCCTTGGACGGCGAACGGAACCTGGCCGAGACGCGCCGCACCGAACTTGACGCCGAGTTGCGGGAGGCCCGGGCCGAACTGATACGACTTCAACGTATCCAGGAGGCTCGACCGCTCGTATCGCAGCGCGCCGCATTGCTGGAGTCCCTGGCGCCACTCGCCGCAGCCGTGCTGCTGCCGCTGGATTTCTCCGAGCGTCGCATCCACGCCCAGAATGCCGCCCGCAACGCCCGCGAGACCCGCGCGCAGGCGGGCGAAGCCATCGCACGGTTGAAGCAATCGCTGGCCCCCCTCTCCGTCAATGCGCTGCTGCTCGCGCGCGAGGACGAAATCGAAAAACTGCACCAGGCTCTCGGCGTCAATGAGAAGGCGCGCAATGAGCTCGAACGCAAGCTTGCCCCCGAGCTGGCGCGCCTGCGCGATGAAGCCGAGCGCACGCTCCACCACCTGCGCCCCCACTGGTCGCTCGATCAAGCCGAAGAATTGCGCCTGCCGCCGGGACAGAAGCAGCGCCTCGCGGAGTTGGACCGACGCGGCCAATCCTGCCGCGATGCGGCGTCGCACGCCACTGCGGCCCGCGATCAATTGCAACGGCAACGCGAGCAAATTGTGGCGGAGCTCGCTGTGGTGGGCGCGGCCACGGACACCGCGCTGCTGGAAGCGGCTTTGAAGCGCGCTCGCCCGTTGAGTGAAAGTGAGGCGGTGCTCCGCGATCACGAAGCCCGCATGGCGGCATTGGAGGAATCCATCACATCGGGCATTGCGCGCCTCGGTCATTGGTCCGGCACGATAGAAGCTCTGGAAATTCTGTCCGTGCCCCCCGCGGAAAGCATCGAGCAATTTCGGATCGAGTTGAGCGAGGCCGCGCGCGCAGCTTCCGATTCGGAGAAGCATTTGGCGGCGCTCGAGGCGGACGGTGAACGGGCTGAATCCGAACTGGCGGCGTACCAGCGCCAGCACCACGCACCATCCCTCGAGGCGTTGGAAGACGTTCGGAGCGCGCGCCAGCTAGGCTGGGCATTCGCCCGCAGCGCGTGGGAGGGAGGCACTCCGCCCGACCAGATCGCAGACGCCGATGCGAACTTCCTCGTGGCTCAAACGCGCCAGCGACACCCCGAGATCCAGAATCTGGCCGATGCCGTGGCGGTGCTTGTGACGGACGCCGACGAGTTGTCGGATCGTCTTCGCACGGAAGCGGACCGCGTGGCGCAGCGGGCGCAATTGGAAAGCGCGGTTGCGAGTCTGCGTGAGAAGTGCGACAAGCAGCGCGACGCTTGCGGGGCGGCCCGCGCGAGTCAATCGGAAATTGAAACGGCCTGGATAGCCCTGTGGGCACCCGCCGAAATCGCGCCGCGCACCCCGGCGGAAATGGCGTCGTGGCGAAAGTCTTTCGATGGGATTCAATCCGAAATTGCCGCGTTGCGCGAAGCGACCCGGGCGGCGAAGCTCCTTCACGATGCTATCGCATACCAAGGCGCGGAACTGGGCAAGGCATTGGAGGCCTCGGGGCTACTCGGGACAATCGATGGGTGCTCGCTTGCGGCCTTGGTCGATCATGCTGAAATTGCGCTGGCGCGTCAACGCGAAATCGCGCAGCAACGCGCCCATCTGGAAAAGACAGTGGACAAAATTGAGCACGTCGATTTGCCCACCGCTGAAGCCGCCCTGACGCGTGCGCGCGAAGAGGAGGACGCGTGGCGCGAAGCCTGGATCGCCATGATGCAGGTTATTGGTGCGCCATCGAATGCGCTGGGGGCGGAAGCCCTCGCCATTGTGGAGGCCATCGACGAGGTTCTCGATAACTATGCTCGCTCGGTGGAGTTGCAACAACGCGTGGATTTCATTCTTCGCGACGATGCGGACTTTCGCCGCGATGCGCGGGCGCTCGCATCTGCGGTTGGAATGCAGGGCGAGGGCGACGAAGCGGCCATCGTGCGCGCGCTTTATCAGGCCTTAAAGCAGAATCGCGAGGCCAGCGGCGAGCAGAAACGCCTGACGAAGCAATTGCACGAGGAGGAAGAGCGCCATCGCGCCGCCGAGGCGGCTCTGGCGCGTGCGGAAGGCGATGTTGCCGCCCTGTGCGCCGAAGCGCGCGTGGACGATGCCGCCACGCTGCCCGACGCTGAAAAGGCTTCCAGCGAGCGGCAGCGGATCGAGGAGGCAATGCGCGACCTCGAGAAGCGGCTGTTTGCCCTCGTTCCGGGCCAGGGGATGGACGACATTGCTGCGCTGGTGGAGTCGGAGGACTCCGAGGCCCTCGCACCCAACCTGGACGCGCTTGCGGAGCGCATTGAAGACCTCGACGACGAACGACTTGCCCTCCAGGAGTCCATCGGCGAGTTGAAGAACAAGATCGCCCAGATGAACGGCGGGAGCCAGGCCGCCGATGCCGCCGCGCAGGCCCAGGGGCTCATCGCGAGCATTGCGGAGGATGGGGAAGAGTATGCGCGCCTGCGCGTCACCCACTTCGCCCTGAGCCGCGCCATCGAACGCTACCGCGCGGCAAATCAGGAGCCGTTGCTGGCCCGCGCGGGAGAGATCTTTCAGACGTTGACGCTGGGATCTTTCGCGGAGCTCCGCGCCGACGTCGATGATCGTGATCGCCACGTGCTCCTCGGCGTTCGCGCGGAGAATGGCTCACTCGTTGATGTGGCGGGCATGAGCGAAGGCACGGCGGATCAACTCTACCTGGCCCTGCGCATCGCCAGCCTGGAGCGCCACCTCGAACGCCACGCCCCTATCCCATTCATCCTCGACGACATCCTCGTGAACTTCGACGACGCCCGCGCT
>JBHEKR010000524.1:0-5359 GCA_041859365.1 Candidatus Hydrogenedentales bacterium | reverse complement strand
TTAAGCAGCCATTGCGAAATCGTGTTGATTGTTCGCAGTTAATTGGGTTCCGGTTTTTTACGAGGCCACCGGAGTCCTCGGCACGCAACCAACGTTTCTTCCACCCCCGTCGAGACCATGTCGCCCCCACGAAGTCTGGGTAAAACGCTGCGCGGCGTCCTTCTATTTACGCCGTGCAATAATCATTATGCCACAGGATATGCGCATTGGTCCAATCCGCTTGCCGCCATGGGAGAGGATTCTGCATAATGGCCGCACGAAGGTGCAGGGACGACAGGGGACGGCAGGGCTATTTCCACTGCTGTCGCTGCCGTCCCTGATGACCCTGGAAGCGCTAAAAAACATCTCTTAACTTTTTACTTGACATTCGTTCAGTGTTTTGGCATGATGGGCACATAGTGAACGTTTATTCAGTGCAACTGGAGGAAAGACGAATGGCTGCCAAACCAACCGCGGATAGTGAAAAGGTCAAAGCGCTCGACATCGCCCTGGCCCAACTTGAGAAGCAATTTGGCCGGGGCACGCTGGTCCGCCTCGGCGACGACAGCATGAACCAGAAGGTGGAGGCCATCTCCACCGGCTCTCTGACCCTGGATCTGGCCACCGGCATCGGCGGTCTGCCCGTGGGACGCGTGGTGGAGATTTTCGGCCCGGAATCCTCCGGTAAGACGACCCTGGCCCTCCATGTGGTGGCCAATTCCCAGCGCAATGGCGGCATTGCCTGCTTTATTGACGCGGAACACGCCCTGGATCCCGGCTTTGCCGCGAAGATCGGCGTGGATATCGACAACCTCCTCTTCTCCCAGCCGGATACGGCCGAGCAGGCGCTGGAAATCTGCGAGAGCCTGGTCCGCAGCAACGCGGTGAACGTGATCGTCATCGACTCCGTGGCCGCCCTCGTTCCTAAAGCGGAAGTGGAAGGCGACATGGGCGACAGCCACATGGGCCTGCAGGCACGCCTTATGTCCCAGGCACTGCGCAAGCTTACGGCCATCATCAGCCGCTCCAACACGCTGGTAATTTTCATCAACCAGATCCGCGACAAGATCGGCGTCATGTTCGGTAGCCCCGAAACAACCACCGGCGGTCGCGCCCTGAAATTCTACTCCAGCATCCGCTTGGACATCCGGCGTATTGCAGCCATCAAGGAAAAAGAGGAGAATGTAGGCAACCGGGTCAAGGTGAAGGTGGTGAAGAACAAACTGGCGGCGCCCTTCCGCGATGCCGAATTCGAAATTCTCTTCAATGAGGGCATCTCCAAGGAAGGCAACATCCTGGATCTGGCCGTGGACGAAAAGCTCATCCGCAAGAGCGGCGCATGGTTCTCCCTGAATGGTGAGAACATGGGCCAGGGCCGGGAAGCCACCCGCCAGTTCCTGAAAGACAATCCGGCCATCACCGAGCAATTGCGCGAGCAGATTATTCAGGCCCGCGGCCTGCAGTGGGGTGGTGCCGCGCCCGAAGCAGAAGAGGTAGTACGGGAAGCGAGTGCAGGCGATTGAAACGACCGGTCTGAACGACCGTAAGCCACGGGAGAGCCGGGGCCGCATGACGCGTCTGTGGCTGCTGGCTCTCCTCATGTTGACGGCGCTGCTGGCGGGTGGACTCCTGCTGGCCAAGTACCAGCTCGCCGTGCTGCGGACCCGTGTCCAGACCGCCATCGAAGAACGCACCGGCATTGAGCTGGAAACCAGTGGCGTGCAGGTCCACGGCATCGCCGGATTGCGCCTCCAGGAGTTCCATCTCGCTTATGCCGCGCCGACGGGACCAACCATCGACATTGAGGTTCCCGAGGCCCTGCTTCATGTGAGCCTCCTCGATTTGCTCCGAGGGGCCGTTGTGCTGGACCGGCTCCAGCTCGACAATGCCCATGTGCGCCTGTCCCGCCCCGTGGACCATAAATGGATAACGGACGAACTCACCAGCCGCTCCGCCCTCACCAGCAATATCCCCTTCCGTGCCCTGGGCCGGAATTGCACCCTGGAGATCAACCGGATCGTCGGGGAGTCCACGTTCCGGGTGGAGCATTTGAATTTCGACCTGAACCGCCTGTCGGATTCGCCCCACATCATCGCCAACCTGGATGGTCGCCTGGACCAGGCCTCCCGAAGCGCCTTCGAGGTATTCGCCCGCTATGCCTCTCTGGAGGATTTCGACCTGCGCCTCCAGAGCGACGGCTTGACCGCTCAGGACATCGCCGCCTTCCTCCCCACCGCGACGGAGGTCTTTACCTCCGGAAGTGTCCGGCCCAGCCTGCGCGTTGCGGGCTATCCCCGCAAGGCCATGGTCGTGTCCATCGAGCTCCCCTTCAATAATGTCGCCCTCGCAAGCCCGCAGCGCTTCCCCGTTCCCGCCGAGGGCCTCCTCACGGCCCTCGCAAGCTACGACGTGAATACGCGCATGCTCACCCTCAACTCCGCGAAAACCCTCTCACCCGAATTTGAGGGCCGGGTGGAAGGGACCATTTCCCTGGCGCAGGACCTGCCCGACCTTGATCTCAAGGTGGAGGTCCAGCAGCTCCCGGTCAACGACGTGCTCGACTTCGTGATGAAGGAATGGCTCGCTCAGTATGGGAGCCTGGAAATCGACGCACCCAAACCGTACAAATTCTTTGTGACCCTGAATGGCCTGGCCAACAACGCCCGCCTGGGCGTTGAAGCGCAGCTTGGCAATGGGGCGTTGCGATTCGCCCCGACCGACCCCGCCCTGCCCCGGGCCGACCTCAAATTCAGTCTCATGAGTGTGGCTTGGAATTCCGAGCAGTCTTTCCCCACGGGCACACTCTCCCTCAGCGGCGGCTCCATAGCGCATGGCCCTTCCAAACTCCACGCGGAAGACATTTCCGGCAATTTCCAGCTCGGCAGCGAGGGTCTGGTCTTCGACCCCATGGTCGCCCGCATTGCGGGCAACACCGTCATGGGCAGTGCCCGCTACCAGCTTGCCGAGAAGACCCTGAGCTTCTCCATCGCGGGCAACCTCGGCACGGTGGAGGAACTGGAAATCTTCAAATCGACCCGCGGCCTGAACGTCTACGGCCCGCTGGCGCTGGACTCGCTCACGGGCTCCATCGCCCCCGGCCACCACACCTATGATGCTACGGTGGATCTCACCCGAACGGGCATCGAGTGGGAATGGTGGTTCAAGAAGTCCCCCGGAGTCGGAGCACGGCTGGACAAACTCCATTTCGATCTCAAGCCGGGAAAATCCGCCACCCTCACCATGCTGGCCGCGCTCGACACGATCGAGATCGATACCAAGGCCTTATTGACCCAGCGCGGCGGGAAATGGTCCCTCGACGACCTGACGGCATCCTCCGCCAATGTCAACATGGGAACCGCCAATAAGGTGCTGGTCTTCCCCTATGTCATCTCCGGCGGCACGGGAACGGACGCCTATCTCCACTGGGTGAGGAAGTCCCAGACTCCCGACAGCATTGAACTGACCATCGGCGGGATAATCGATGAACTCTCCATGCTTCCGGCAGGCGCAAAACAGCCTATCACGGGTAAGAACGTCCGCGTCGATACCACCGTTCTGAAGACCGGCGAGGAACGAACGGGCCTCCTGACCCTCCACACCAACTCGGCCGAGCTTCCCCCCTTCGGCTCCCACTGGCTCCTGCCCTTGCGCGCCCCCGACGATCCGTCCCTGGCGCTCTTTCCGCCGCTGGATCGGGACTGGACCTACAAACTCTCCGCAGACACCCTCGCCTATCCGCCCTGGCGGGGCACCGCCTTCTCCGGTGATGCCTACACCCGCAAACACGAAAGTGGCTTCGAGCGCTTTGAGGCCAAGGTTGACGAGGGCAAGATCGGCGGTGTCTACTCCTCGTCAAATCCGGACAACATCAACAAGCTGAACGCCAGTTGGGACAAGGTACCCGCCTCCCACCTCCTGGAGCACCTGAAATTGCCCGAGATTTTTACGGGAACCATGACCGGGGGCATCCAGTACTCCGTGGATGAAGACGATAGCGGCACCCTCGCGGGTACGGGCTATTTCGATGTGGTGGACGGCCAGTTCAGCGCCGACTATCTGTTCTCCAAGTTCCAGCAGCAGATCGAGCAGGGAACCGTAAGCATTCCCCCCTCCCTGCGCTTCTCGCGCTTCGCTTCCGACCTTACTCTGGAGGGCGATGTCGTCAAGGCGACCAACATGATCCTGGAGTCGGAGGCCGTGACCATCTCGGGCGATGGCCAGTTCGTCCTCTCCGGCGATATGGATTTTCATCTCAAGTTCTCCCTTCCCGCCGATACGGCCAAGGGCATCCCCGCGTTGCGGACCTACTTCAATCTGGACGGGCTCAAGCGAAGTCAGACCAACCTTCAAATTGCCTTTCATATCTTCGGCCCGAGCTTTAATCCGAAAATGGAGCTCGATGGAATGCCTTCCATGGGGGACACTATTGTCAGCGGCGCGGTCGAAGTGACCAGCGATGTGATGAAAGTCGTCGACCTGCCTAGACAAATCCTCCTCGATCTGTTTAAGATTGGGGGTGGAATCGTTGGCGCAGGGGGCAAGAAGGCGCCAAACGACTAAAGTGAGCAGATGTGTTCAACCCCAGGCGAATCGTACCCACTAGATGAATATCAAGATCAGTAAGAACTCCCATTCCTGCGCGGCCTGCGGCAATGATTTTCAGCATGAGCAGGAGCTTACCTCCACGGTCAAGGTCGCCGAAGGCGTCCTTCACCGTTTGGACTTCTGCCGGGACTGTTGGCACTCCGAGCAGAATAAAGACGCCTATTCCGTGTGGTCCATGGTCTATCATGATCCAAAGATCGAGAATCAGGAACCGGCCGAGGTCTTCTCCCCCTTGCGTCAGCTTTTTTACGAAGCCGCGGAAGAACAGTCCCGCATCGAAATGGCCAAAGCTTTTCTCGCCGCGGGCCTGCTGCGCCGCCAGAAGGTCTTCCGGCTCATCAAGGAGTCCGACGAATCCGATGGCGACGTCCGGATTACGCTCTACACGGACCGGATCGGCAATCGACTGATTGAGGTCCCGGATCCACAATTTACCTATGCCGAAATGGACAAGGCCCGAGCCCTGCTCATCGAGCGCCTGCAGGTACTCGAGCAGGCCGCCGCCGCGCCACCGCCGGAAAGTGCGGGCGTCAGCGCCACTACCGCCGTGGCTGCGGACGTGGAAGAAGACCTTGAATCTTCAGAAGACGAAGATGCACTCACCGCCAACTCCGATGATGAAGGGGAGCTGGATCCGGAAGTAGAAGAAGACGAGTTTGATGATGATGATGACGATGATGATGAAGACGACGATGATGATGATGATGATGATGAGTTCGACGAGGACGACGAGGACGACGAGGACGACGAGGACGACGAGGACGACGAGGACGAC
>JBHEKR010000064.1:0-4988 GCA_041859365.1 Candidatus Hydrogenedentales bacterium | reverse complement strand
TTGGCAGAATTGCCCGATTCCTCGGACCGTTTCCTCGTTATGCAGCGGAACGGACTGCTTCGCATCTTCCCGAAGGCCGCCCCCGCTTCAGAGGACTTGACCAACTTCCTCGACCTCACCGATCGTGTCTACGATGAACAGGGCGAGTTGGGCTGTCTGGGGATGGCCGTCGACCCTCAGTACGCAGAGAACGGCCGGGTCTATGTCTACTACACCACCTACGCGCACATCGACGAGTTTCCCTACTACGACGTCGATTCCGTGATCGCGCGCTACACGAATGACGATCCGGCGGACAATGACATTGACCCCGCCTCGGAGGAGATCCTCCTTTCTCTCCAGCAGCCCTTCGACAACCACAACGGCGGAACCCTGGCCTTCGGTCCTGATGGGTATCTGTATATCGCCTTGGGCGACGGTGGGGGATCAGCGTTGGAAATGCGCTCTCAGGACCTTGGCGTACTCTTCGGCAAGATACTCCGCCTTGATGTGACCTCCGTACCCGCGAATCCGGAAGTCTTGCCCTATGTCATCCCGGAGGACAATCCCTTTGTATCCACCGCAGGCGCCCGCGGCGAGATTTTCGCCTACGGCTTTCGCAATCCGTTTCGCATGGCCTTCGATCCATTGAGCGGGTTTCTGTATGCCGGGGACGTGGGGGAGAGCACGTGGGAAGAGGTCAATGTGGTGCGCTCCGGTCAGAACTATGGCTGGCCCATTCTCGAAGGGCGTGACTGCTTTGACCTGTACCAACCCCCGGCACCGGTCTGCGACCGCACCGGCAAGACCTCGCCCATCATCCAGCATCGCAATGGGGTGGAAAACGAGATGACCGCCATTATTGGCGGACACGTCTACCATGCCAGCGAAATCCCCGAGCTGTACGGCGTTTACCTCTATGCCGACTTCCTGCAGGACACCATCTGGGGACTGCGCTACGATGGAACCGAGGTCACCCAGGCGCGCGTGGTCCTCAGTGGTTTTGGCGGCGGCATGCGCTCCCTCGCGCAGGATGCCAGCGGCGAAGTCTATTTTCTGGATTACTGCTGCATCCGCGTGCTGCGCGTGGCCGAAGGAGAACCGGTCACCACGTTCCCGACCAAGCTCAGCGATATCCCCGCGCTGCTCGCGGCGGGGCTTGGGCAGGACCAATCGGCACAGGGCATCCTGCCCTATCGCCCCAGTTCCGAGTTGTGGTCGGACAACGCGCGCAAGAGCCGCTTCATGGCCTTGCCCGGGTTGAGCACCGCCAGCTATCAAGCGGATGGCGGGTGGGACTTCCCGGAAGGGACCGTCATCATCAAGAACTTCAGCCTCCCGCTCGATTTCCGGGAACCCGAGGCCACTGCTCTGCGCATCGAGACGCGCCTGCTGATCAAGAATGCCGGCGACTGGTATGGCTTCACCTACGAGTGGAACGAGGCCGGCACCGATGCGGTATTGCTGCCCGGCAGCAAACAGCGCGCATTCGACTTGATAGACGCCGAAGGCGCGCCCTTTGCTTACTCCTGGTACTACCCGCGCCGGGGCGAGTGCTTCACGTGTCACAATGGCGCGGCGAACTTTGTGCTTGGCATCAATACGCCGCAGATGAACCACGACTTTGCCTATCCGGGGTCCGGCATCACCGACAACCAGCTGCGGACGCTTGAGCACATCGGCTTCTTCGATGCCCCCTTGCCCGCAGCGCCAGCGGCTCTCCCGAGCAGTCCAGATGCCTTTCTCGATCTAGACGCGTCCATCCCGGCGCGAGCGCAGTCCTACCTCCATGCCAACTGTGCCGTGTGCCACCGGCCGGGCGGGCCAACGCCCGTGACCATGGATTTTCGTTGGGGTGTGCCGCTGGTGGACCGGCAGATCGTCAACGTACCTGTGACCGGCAATGACGTGGGCATCGAGAATGCCCTGCGCTTTGCGCCCGGCGATCCGGATCGCTCGCTCATCCCCGCGCGCATGGACCGCCGTGGTCCACATCAAATGCCCCCGCTGGCCACCACCATCGTGCATGAAGAGGCAGTCAATCTGGTACGCCTCTGGATTCTCGACGGCGGCGACATCGGCGAAGGCGAAGGAGAAGGCGAAGGTGAAGGCGAAGGTGAAGGTACCCTGGAGAATCCCCACAGTGCCGATCAGAATGGCAACGGGATCGTAAACCTGTCCGAATTGCTCCGTGTCATACAGTTCTACAATTCAGACGCCTACCATTGCGAGGCTGGCACCGAGGACGGCTACGCCCCGGGTGCTGGCGCGCAGGATTGTCCGGCGCACACCAGCGACTACAATACCCAGGACTGGACGGTCAGCCTGTCAGAACTGCTCCGGTTGATTCAGTTTTACAACGCGGGAGGCTACGAACCCTGCGAGAGCGGGGAGGACGACTACTGCCCAATCTTCTGATGCTGCTTCTTGCGCGCGTCAGTGACCCAACACAGCCTCGCCCGCGGTCTCCGGCAGGAAGAAGAACGCAATGCCGAAGATGATGTACACCGCGAGCAGAAGTACCCCCTCCATCCAATGGGATTCGCCATCGTTCGCGACCATGAACAGGATGAAGACGGTCATCATGACTGCGACGATCTCCAGCGGGGTAAACAGCAGGTCCAGCGGCTGTCCAAAGGCGTAGCTGGCGAAGACGAGTACCGGCGCGACGAAAAGCGCGATCTGGATGCTCGATCCAATGGCAATGTTCAGGGCGAGATCCATGCGGTTGCGCATGGCCATCAGGATCGCCGTCGAGTGTTCGGCAGCGTTGCCAATCACGGCCAGAACAATGATGCCGACGAAGACATGGGTGAGGCCGAATTGAATAGCGGTCTCCTCGACCGCGCCCACAAGGAACTCGCTCACCAGGCCGACGCACGCGGCCGCACCCACAAGAACGCCCACGGCCTTGCCGACAGGCCAGGCTGCCTCAAGGTGCGACCCGTGTCCCGCGCCTTCATCGCCCGCAAAGAGGTGCTTGTGTGTCACCAGCTGAAAGATCAGGCTGAGGATATAGGCGCCCATGAGCATGATGGCAATGGAGAGGGAGAGCGCGTGCTCTGTGCCCACCTGCGGCGGTGTCACCACGGAGTGGAAGATGCCCGGCACGAGCAGACCCACAGCGCTTAGGGCAAGCAAGGTCGCTCCCAGGGCGGAGGCCGTGCGGTTAAACTGCTGACGCGGATGCTTCACGCCTCCGGCAAGGATGGCCAAGCCCAAGACGAGCAGCGCGTTCCCCAGGATGCTGCCCGTGATGGAGGCCTTCACGACTTCGTGCATGCCGCGGTGCAATGCCATGAGCGCAATGATCAGCTCGGCCGCATTGCCAAAGGTGGCATTTAGGAGCCCGCCCAGGCCCGGCCCCACACGTTCAGCAAGGTGTTCGGTGGCCCGGCCCATGAGGCCTGCCAGCGGCAACATTGCCAAGCCGGAAACGACAAAGATCGCAATTGCCGGAGCATGTAAGATCTCCGCCAGTACCGCGATGGGAAAGAAGACAAGCAGGAAATCCAGTGGGCGGAGGGTGAGCGGGCCGATCTTCATGGGGTGTCCTTCCAGTTTGGGCGGGCCGGATGGTAGCAGATTGCCCAACCCAAGCGAAAACGGGAGCGACCCGAAAGGGAACCGGGCGCCTGGAATCCGCTTCCAGGCGCCCGGCAGAAATTCAATGGGCGAAACGTTTACTCGGCCGCGGGGGCTTCCGCCGGGGCATCTTCCTTCATGCCTGCGCCGATGATATTCGGCAGCACACCTTCCAGCAGCGTGCTGATGCCATCGGAAAGGCTCAACGTGGCCGAGCGGAAGCTGTCCTTCTCGCTCAGGCTCAGCGATACTTGGCCGGTGCCGAGGTCTGTCGCGCCCAACATCGGCGCGGCTTCCTTCATGGCTTCGCCCAGCTTGGCCTGGTCGATGAACAGGAACCCGTGGTTTGACGCATCGACCAGGGCCTGCGGGGCCTTGGTGGCGGTGTTCGCGGCGACGATGCCATCCAGGGCGCCCTTGAGCGTATCTTCGTCGTTGGAGACGACCAGCACCTGATTCTTCGCGGCGGCCAGCACCTTGAACCCGCCGCCCACGTCGTCACTCCCGATGACGGGGACGTCCTGGTGCGTGAAGCGGGGTGTGTTCTGGATGCCCGCGAGACCCAGCAGATTCATGATCCCCTGGCCATTCTTCACGTTCGCCGTGATCAACAGCTTCGGCTGCTTGTTCTCCAGGATGCCCAACGCACCCACGGCGAGTTCATCGCGCAACTGGCCGGTAACCATCGGGGCAAGCTGTGCGCCTTCCTTGGCTTTCTTGGGATCGCCAATCGCGTACCCAGCCACGGCCGCGCCGAAGTCGACGAGCGTGGGGGAGAAGCGCAGGTTGGCCAGCGCAATCGTGTTCGCAGGATACAAGCGGTGCAAGGTCACCGAACCGGGCACACCGGCCGGGGCCGCGGCCGCACCGGGCTCGCCTTCCGCAGCGGCTGCGGGAGCGGCTGCGGGCTTCTCGTGGCCGGCCAAGCGCAGGTAGCCGGGCTTCTGGCCCAGGCTCAGCGCGATCTGACCCTCGTCGAGGAAGCTCTGGAAGTAGGCCAGCAGCGGCTGGGCATTGATCAGCTCCGGCGCATTGAATGCGCCCGAGGCCGCCAGCGCGTCCAGCTTCACGAGCACCACGATTTCCTCGGCCGCCGGGGTATAGGCCACCGCCGCAGCGCTCTTCTTCTCAGAAGCACCCGCAACCGCACCCAGCAACTCCTTGGTCGAAGCTACAATGGCCAAGCCATCGGACAAGACGTAGCCGACGTTGGCGTCGTCGTTGTACTGGGCCTTGGCGTCAAGGCCGTCCAGGGCTATCTCGGCGAATTCCCCGTCGGGGGCGGCTTCGCTGATGGCTTCCTTGGCCTTCTCCGCGTCGGTGACGGGCACCGCCGTGGCGAACTCGACTCCGTCGGCGTTTACGTCCAGGAAGATGGCGACGGGCTTGGCCGTGTCGCCGCCGACGCCAGCGACGATGTCCTT
>JBHEKR010000030.1:0-38553 GCA_041859365.1 Candidatus Hydrogenedentales bacterium | reverse complement strand
CGCACCTCGTGCCCCGCCCGCATCAACTCTCGACCGATAAACCGGAGCGAGTTCTCCACGCCGCCGATTGCCGGATACGCCGCTGTATTTGCGAGCAAGATTCTCATGGGTTTCCGTTCAATTTATCGGCGCGAGGCGCAGGCAGCCCATCAGGCCTTGCGCACTTTAGCCTGGGGATCGGGCAGCCCACGCATAGCGTTGCGGGTGTCGACAACGAGTTGGGAGTGCTCCAGGATGTGGGCGTAGTCGTAGGAACTGTGATCCGTGGCAATGAGCAGGCAATCTTGAGACGCCAGGTAGTCGGGCGTCAGCTCCTGACTCTCCATGCGGGTAAGGTTGGGCCAGTGCCGGGTCGCCGGAAGCACGGGGATGTGAGGGTCGTTGTAGGTGACAACCGCCCCCTTTTTGATCAGGCGGTTCATCAGGTCGAAGGAAGGGCTTTCCCGCGGATCGTCCACATCTTTCTTGTAGGCGGCGCCGAGCACGCAGATCCGGCTTCCCCGGAGCGGTTTCCCATGGTCGTTCAGTGCGTCTGAAAGACGGTTGACCACATAATTGGGCATGCTCGTATTGATCTCGCCCGCCAGCTCAATGAAGCGCGTTGTCAACCCCGCCCTGCGCGCGATCCACGATAGATAGAACGGATCGATGGGGATGCAATGGCCGCCAAGTCCCGGACCGGGATAGAACGCCTGGAATCCGAAGGGCTTGGTTTTCGCCGCGTCGATCACTTCCCAAACGTCGATCCCCAGCCGGTTGAAGACCACCTTGAGTTCGTTGACCATGGCGATGTTCACGGATCGGTAGGTGTTCTCCACGATCTTCGCCGCCTCGGCCACCTCGCAGGAGGAAACGCGGATGATCTTTACAATCGCCTGGCTGTACAGCGCCACGGCAAGATCCGCAGACGCCTCGTCCAGCCCGCCCACCAGCTTGGGAATTCCCTCGGCGCTGTAGTCCGGGTTGCCCGGATCTTCCCGCTCGGGGCTGTAGGCCAGGAAGAAATCCTGGCCGGCGCGGAGTCCGCGCCGCTCGAGAATGGGCAGCATGATATCGCGGGTCGTACCGGGATAGGTGGTGCTTTCCAGGATCACAAGCTGGCCCGGACGCAGGGCCGCGGCAATCGCTTCGGTCGTGGATTCGACATAGCTGAGATCGGGTTCGCGGCTCTTGCCCAGCGGCGTGGGGACGCAAATGATCAGCACGTCGGCTTCGCTCAGTCGCGCCATGTCCGACGTTGCCGCAAATTTGCCGCTGCGCGACCAGTCCTGGACCCATTCCGATGGGATGTGCTTGATATAGCTCTGGCCCGCCTTGAGCGAATCCACCTTGCTCTGATCAACATCGTAGCCGTTGACGGAAAAACCCGCCCGAATGAAGGCCCGGATGAGCGGAAGCCCCACGTAGCCGAGGCCGATGACCCCGACCCGGGCGCTCTGATTGTTGATCTTGCTCAGTAGTTCTTCGCGCATGCTTCACTCCTTCGGCTCCGGCCTTGCGGTTGGCGCCTTTGCAGATCTCGCCCGAACATCCATGGGCCGCTCTCGATGTGTTGAATAGAGACTCTTGGCGGGCGCGCCGCGTTGCTCATTTTCCCGTGTCGGCGAACCACCCCATGTCGATCGAGGCGCCAAAACGGGCGACAAAGCCCCAACCGCCATCTTCCTTCTTCTTTAACTGCGAGAAAAAGGTGTGCATGCGGTACGGCACATTGGGAACTTCCTTGTAAGTCTTGCGCTCGACCAGATAGTACGAACCGGCCGCCGACTCCACGATCCGGGGCTTGAGCCAGAAGCTGATTTCAAAATACTTGTTGTCGGCCTGTCCAATGCCTTCCAGATAATTCTGGTGGGCCTTGTCCGGCCAGCCGCGCAGCACCAACTGAATGTCCTCGTCGGCGGGAAGCACGATGGGCGACTTCACGTGGAAAAGCCAGCGCATGTTGAAGTTTTCCGGCTTGCCTTCGGCGGAGCCGGATCCCTCAAGCTTCCAGTCAAACGCGACGAGGTCCAGACTCTCATGCAGCGCTTTGGCCGGTGACTTGGCCACAAGTTCCGCCTCTTTCGCGGCAAGCGCGGCGTCCACTTCCGCGCCCCGCTCCGTACCCGCCAGGTACGCCTCCCGGACCGAGTACCAGGCGAACATGTCTTCGCAAGCGGAGATCTTTTGCAGTGTCGCCGAGAAATCGGGGGCGGCGGGCGCTTCCACCGGCGCGGGGACAGGGGCAGCGGGCGTCTCGGTCTTCACGGGGACTTCAGCGGCGGGCGTGCCCGCGTCTTTCGCACCGCAACCGCCAAGGAGACTGGCGCCCGTCACGATGGCGCAAAGTGAAAGCCCTGAAACGATGGCTGGATAAGTCTTGCTCATGTCATTTTCCTGTTTTTGCCGCGAATCGCGGCGTGATGCACGCAAAGGTCAAACCGCGTGCGGGGTGTGGAGTTTGACCGCTAGCATACATGATTTCGGCCACGGTGGACAACGCGCGGGGCCCGTCAGCCCCGCGCACAGCACGGGCGAAATTACAAGTTCTAGTTTTCCGGCCGCAACACCTTGGCCGCCGATACCGCGACGCCGCAAAGCAAAAATGCCGTCAACATCGATGCCAGCACCACCTTGCTGCTGCCGATCGCCAGGTTATTGGGGTCCGCTTGCGCATTGTAGAGTATCGCCGTTCCCGTTCGTGAGGCATTCTCCGCCGTAACCTGAAGCAACGCGGTCGTTTCCGCCTTGGAGGCGATGACCTCGCGAACATTCTTCGTCTTCTCCACCTCACGCCCCAGCATGTCCAAGTCCAACTTGCTGAGCGTCAATTCCTCTTCCAGGGTCCGGGCGTTGTCTTCGAAGGCCACCAGGCGCTCCTCGCGGGTCTTCTTCTCTTCGAGCTTGCGGAGGTTTGTGGCCTCAAATTCCTCCACGCGCTTGATCTCCGCCAGGTAATCTTCCCGGAGCAGCGCGAGAGAACTATCCGTATCCTTCAGCGCGTTCTCCCGGCGATCAATCTCCTGCTTGGTCTCGGCAATCTCGCTCTCTAGGCCTTCCATCAGCGAGCTCACGTTCTCGGCGCTCTTCGTCAATTGAGCCGCACTGCTCTTGAGTGTTTCGACCTTCGACGACGTGGCGATGATCAGCTCCCTGGTCGACTGGTACACCGAGTTAATTACCTCGGATTTCAGCGAACCGAGGTCGCCGATCTTGGCGTCGGGATTGTTCACCGCGGCATCCCAGAGCGGGTCATCGGTGATGGCCTTGTCCAGCACGAGCGTCTCGGGAATCGAGTCGATTTCCTTTAACAGCCCCGCGAGCGTGTCTTCCGCCGAAGGAAGTTCGTCTTCCGCCTTGGCCTTTTCCAGCAGGATCCGCTCGAGATCGGCCTGATAGTGGGCAAACTTCTTCTCTTTTCCCAGGTAATTCTGGGCCAGCCGGTACTCGCGCAACGCGGCCATCTGGGCCACCTTCTGCTCCACCAATGCGAGCACGCGTTTCGCGCGGTCGGATAGATTGTCCACGGGGAACGGGTATGCGGCCCCACTGGAAGCAGCGCCTTCCGCCACGGTGCCGATCCACTCACCGTCGTGCTCCTGCTCGAGAATTCGTCGCTTGCCCTCGGTTATTGCAATGGCGTTCACGGCAATCTCAATATCCAAATCCAGCACCAGCCCCTCCAGTTCGGCGATCTTCAACGTGAATGTTTCGAGCTGCGCCGACTTCAAGGTCATGCTCGCCTCCATCGTCTCTTTCGCCAGTTCACCTTCCAGCCGGATTAAGGTATCGTTGGACTTCTTGTACATGTCCCCGATGAAATCGTCCAGCGCCGTAACGCCCTGCGTGTAGATTTCCTTGCTCTTGGTCTCGACGATACGCGCCCATTCATTGGCGATCACCTGTGCGTCAGCAGGGCGCACGGCCCGGGCGCGGAGCACCAGAATAGGCAGCAGTTCCACCGACGTTCCGTTTCGACGGGTCTGTTGACGCCGGACCTCGGTGGACAATGCGCCTTGAAAGCCGCGAAACGCGGCATCCTTGTCAATAGCGCCCAAATTCCAGGATTCGAGTGCTTTCTTCTCCCAAAGGGATTCAAATAGCGCCCATTGAATTTCCGTAGAATCCGTAAGCAGTTGAAGCGTCTCCACGGAAAGCACAGGGGCCTCATTTTCAGCCGTGGGCGATTCCGGATCACGTTCCAAAGCCGATTGCGGCTCACGAACAATGAGTGCGGCGGAAGCCTCGTAAACATCCGGCTTTGTCAGACTTATCGCCGCTGCCGCCAGGCCGGCCAGCACCGAAACCCCGAGAATGAGCCACTTCTTGCGATAGACTTCGCGAAGTATCTCCAGCAGATCGAGCTCAGCGAGGCTTTCCTCAGTGTGGTGCGTATCCTTCATCCAAATCTCCCGCTTCTGCTGCTGTATTCGATCGGTGTTCCGGACTGCTTCCGGGACCAGGTGCACATGGAGCATCCCACGCCGGACCGCTTCATCGATCCGAAAATCGCCCCACAGGTAGCGCCCGTGCGCAGAAAGTGCACTATTAGTCGGTCCGCTGGATTCTAGCATGATCGCCTTTGGCACTTCCAAGCGGCATAGCCCCGTTGAACGCCCCCGGCCAGCCCGTTTATAATAGCCTCACTGCAGCGTAATGCGTGCCGGGCGCAGAAGCACCTCACGGGAAGGGCGTATTTCTTGGCCTCTATATTGTTGACACAGATCGTCGGCGCGCTCTTCATCGGGTGCCTGATCGCCACCGTGGTGCTCGTTCCAGGCGTCATGCGCTTCGCCCAGTGGATCGGCGCCGTTGATCGCGGCGGCTACAGGAAAGTCTTCCAAGGCCAAATGCCCCTCCTCGGAGGCCTCGGCATTGCCGTGCCTCTCATCGTTCTGGGCGTGGCTTCCTCCATTGCGGGAAACCTCATCGTAGCCAACTACCCCGCCCTCATTGCGCGTTTTCCAGACCATTGGGGGCTGTTCATGAGCTTTGCGGGTAACCGCACCGACTGCCTCCTGATTTCCCTGGGCGGTGCGGCCATCGTGCTGCTGGGCATCGTCGATGATACAAAAGGCATGCGCGCCCGATACAAGCTGCTGGGGCAGGTGGCTGTGGCGGTCTTTCTCTGTCTGGGCGGCTTCAGCATCACCACCCTCGGGCTGCCCTTCCTGGGCACGGTCGATCTCGGCCACTTTCTCGGAACACTATTCACCATTTTCTGGGTCGTCGGCCTGATCAACGCCCTCAACCTTATCGACGGCGTCGACGGCCTCGCTTCGGGCATCGCATTCGTCGGCGTTTCAGCACTCGTCGTCCTCGGCCTCTTGCAACAGAACGCCTTCGTCACCTTCGCCGGCACGGCCATGGCCGGTTGCCTGCTTGGATTTCTCTTCTACAATTTTCCCCCGGCGCGAATTTTCCTCGGCGACACGGGCAGCATGTTTCTCGGTTACATGCTCGCCGCCATGACGCTTGCGGGCTCCCAGAAGTTTGGAACGGCCGTCATCCTCTTCACCCCAATGCTTGCCCTCAGTTTCCCCATCTTCGAGACCCTGATCTCCATCGTACGGCGTTATCTGCGCGGCGTGCCCGTCTTCATGGGCGACAACCATCATACCCATCACCGCCTCCTCAGCAAGGGCTACTCCCAGCCCCGCGTCGTGCTTACGCTCTACAGTGTCGCGGTGCTCCTCGCCACCGCCGCCGTTCTCGCGACCATCATCCCCGAAGAATCCCCCTGGGCCTTCACCCCCTATGCCCTCTTCGCCGGAACCCTCGTCTCCATCGCGTGGCTCGCCGGCTATCTACGGCCCACAACCTTCCGGCGAATCATCGAACGGCGCAAAAGAAACCGGATCTACCACGCCCTCGCCCACTATGCGAGCCTTTGCCTCAATGGCAACAGCCGGGCCGCCAAAATCGACCTCCTCCTCGACCTCTGCTGCCACGAACTGGGCCTCGTCCAAATCGAGCTTCAGTTGGAAAACGGCACCGTGCTCATGGCGTCCTCCAAACCGGCCGGCACAGTCGAAACACCGCTCGCGCCCGATCGCCTCCGTGTCAAGTCCTCGGATGATCAAAACATCTTCATCTTCTTCACCTTCGAGCACACGCCCGACGAGAATCGCCGCCACGATGTGAACGCATGCCTGGCCGGCATCTTCGACCAGCTCATGCTGGATCGCGCACTGAAGCCGACCACCAAGGACGTGCCCGACGCCGAGCACGCCCTCTCGCAGTCCGAATAGGCAAAAACATAACCGCGATCATTTCCTGATCAGCCACACCTCCGCCACCTGGCAGCCCCGGCCCGCGCCGCCCGCACCCGGCGTCAGGTTCCACTCCAGCACCAGCGAGCCATCCGCGGTGGCCGCCGTCGGCACATCAAACTGAACTGGCGCGATGGGCATCGGCTTGGCCATGTAGTCATGGATCGTATGCGCGTCATCCGCCGTCAACCGCAACTGCGCCTTAAGGTTGTCTCCAGTGTAGGTCGCCTTTACGACGTACTCCGCAGAAGGGTCCAGCCCCGTGTACTCCAGGCGCAGGGGATGATCCCGCAAGGTTTCCGCATAAGTCACCCAGCTCATCCGCCAGTCCGGCGCCGACTGCATGGCATCGTGGGCCGAGGCGCGCCGCTCGGGATCGCCTTCCCAGCCGATGCCCGGCGCGAGGTGGGGCTGAGCGCCCGGCTGGCCCAGATCGTCGTAGTAACCACCGGGTCCGGGATTGTCCCAGTTCACGATATCGGCGATGGCGTCGCGTTTTCCGCCCTCACTCTCGATGGACCGGATCGATTCGAACTGCGCATTCAGCCAGATGCGGCTGTTCAGCGGATAGTCGATGAGATCGAGATTCGCGCCGCGCCGCACCCCGATGGCCTGATAACGGGGAACACTGAGCTGCATGCGCACACTCTGATACAGCGCCTCCGCCATCTCAAACACCCGCGCGCGAACATCCTGGGCCACAGGCTCGGTGAGCGCCCGGTCCAGAATCGCCGAGGCCTGTTTCATGGCAAGTTCGGCGCCCAGCCGATCCGCCTGGCGGAGGACGTCCATGGCCTGGCGTTCGAGGGCCGTTTCGTGAATCAATCGGAGCCGGTTATAGGCGTCGTAGTTCGCCCGATAGATGGCCTGCTGAAATCGCCATTTCAACTTCACCTGGGGGCTCGCCTCGCGGTGCATCGTCTCAAATTGTTTCCAGGTCGTGTCTACCCCCGTATTGGTCAAGAGTGGCCCGATCCAGTTTCGCTCCAGGGACATCAACCCCTGGGCAAACGGCTCCTCCAGGTCGGGGCCAATGAAGTAACGGGCGTAGTCGCGCAGAATTTCGAGCACGTCCTCGTCCGGATTCCATCCCAATCCGCTCCACAGAATCTTGTTCACGTCATCGTTGCAGCCTTCGGAATAACTGATGAATCCCGAAGTGCGATCATTCGTCAGGCGAAACACCGAGGCGAACTGGGTCGGTCTTGGATTGATAACCTCGCGATTCTCTGTAAGCCCGTAGACCGGGTCCCAATGGGGCACGGAATACTGGCTCGCGATACTGTGGGTGATATCCGGGTAGTGGCGGATGGGATAGGCGGCGGGCACCCGCTCGCGAAGCGTGGCAAGGTCGTGAAAATTCTGGGGACCATACACGATACCACTGAGCCACCGGGGCCCGGCAGCCATCAGCCCATAGAATTCCTCCGTGCCCTCGGCGTCAAAACTCTGGGGCGACATCCACATGGTCGCGTCGGGATGGTGCTTCTTCAAGTTCTCCGTCTGCTTCTCAAGGAGGCTGAATAGCACGGACGGCGGTGTGTGCCCCGGATCACCACCCGGCACAAAAATTGTGGTGATATAGGGTAGACGGGCAAAAACCTCGCCCCATTCCTTCAGCGCGAGTTCCACCGTCTCCGGCTTCGTGTAGTCCTCATCCATGGCGGGATACCAGATCCAGAACTCGATACCGTAGTCCTTCGCCAATCGAGACACCTCCGCCATCATGTCGATCTTGGTCAGGGGGAAATGGGGACTCTCATCCGCATCGTCCGTCCGGGGCGGCATGACTTCAACAGCGTTGGTGCCGAAGACAATCAGGTCGCGGAAGTATTGCTCCCACATGGGCACCGTCCAACCGTCATAGGAATTCACCTTGGGTCGAAATCCCATCTGGTGACCCCGCAGCGCCACGGCGGGGGCGGTTTCCAAATCGATGGGACCATCCAATACCACCGCCTCGCGCGTCATCCGCAGTTCGCGGAGGAGCCGACCGCAACCGAACAGTACGCCCCGGGCGTCATTGCCCAGCACGCAGACCGTCGCCGCGTCGCGACCTTCCACGCTCTTAATCCGATACCCTTCTGATTTGTCGGGTGAAAGCGGCAGGGCGCTGGACACGAGCGTGCCACCGAAACTTTCCGCAGTCGATTGTGGACCAACGGCGACTACCGGGACATCGGAAGACGGCCAGTTCTGCTGAACGGTCCAGCGGGCCAGCGAGCGGGCCGCAACCTCGTCTACCAGCATCTCCACGGCGTGCTCTTCCGGCACACTCAGGCCGGGCGGAACGACAACGACCGCGTCAAAAAAGTCGAGCGGCGCGGCGGCACGAGCCCCCACTACGCCAAATACAAAAAGTCCTGCCAGAATCACGTGGGACCACTGAATTCGATTGCTCATGGATTTTCCCTCTGCCCGCGGGGCGCTCGCTACTGGTTGCTCACACAGCTATTCTCTATTTAACCAGACGACGGACAAAGGGGCAACAAAAAAAGGGTGCGAGCCCTCCAGAGGGTCGCGAGGGCTCGCAGGGTCAACGGTACGCAGTGCGATGCGGTAACCGAAGATTGGATAGATTCTTAGTTGTTGTCGTCGTCATCACCGTTGTCGTCGAAGCCGGTGTCGTCGGAGCCACTGGTGTCGCCGCCGTTGTCATCGACGCCCGTGTCGTCAGAGCCGCTCGTATCGCCACCGTTGTCATCAAAGCCCGTGTCATCGGAGCCACTGGTGTCGCCTCCGTTGTCGTCGGAGCTGTCGTCGGAGCTGTCGTCGCCGCTGTCGTCACTACCGTTGTCGTCGGAGCTGTCGTCACTACCGTCGTCGTCACTACCGTCGTCGTCACCGCCGTTGTCGTCACCACCGTTGTCGTCACCGCCGTTGTCGTCACCGCTGCCATTCGACGGCGCGGCACTGGAGAGGATCACCTGTTCCGTTCCACCGGCAAGCAATTCCACCAACGACTCACGGGTCAGCACCGGGGGCGTGTCGCCAAGGCGGGTGTCCAGACGGAAGCGGATATCGCCTTTCTCATCACTGGCCGTATCGACCGTACCGATCAGGACACCATCCACCCAGATGTCGACAAGGCCGCTGTAGGTGAGGTCTTCGGCTTCAACCTTGAACTTCCGGCGGGCGCCTTCCGTTTCGTATTCTGCTTCGCCATGGGCGTTCACATCGCTGCCGACGCCATTAAGCCGAATCGTAAGCTCGTCGTTCGTGTTGTTGTTCGAGGGGGCATCAGGGAAGATGACCACGATGTCGCTGAGGAGGTTGCCATCCACGGACAAGTTGCCGGAGGCGAAGACCTTAAGGCCTGCGACGAGGTCCGCAGCCGAACCCGAGGGCGAATCAAAGTCGCTGGGCTTGAAAATGCTCGCGCCGTCAAAGCTTACCGTCAACTCCGCCGCGTCCCGCTTCAACACAAAGGTGCTTGCGGCAGCGTCAACCGAACGAATGATGCCGATGGCCTGCGCCTCGACCGAGGAATCAAACAGGTCCACCTGAAGATCCGGAACAAGCTGAAAAGACCCATCGTCCAGAGAAACCAAGCTGATGCTTCCCAACTGGAGCACCAGCAGGCCCGTGCCATTCTCCGTTGCCGTGAAACTGGAAGCGACCGTCAGGTTACCGCCGTCCAGCAGTGAAATATTTTCGATGACCGTCGCGGGATCGGAGGCGAGCGTCAAGCGCGGCGTCGAAAGGAGCAACTGTACCTCGGTGTAGCTGCCAACGGGCACCACGGCCGAGTCGAGCACGTCGTTCACACCCACCAAATCGAGGAGGTTAATCTGAATCGGGTCCGCAAATACGGTCACCTGCTCGCTTCCGCCCTCGATGGTCCGGCGCAGCCGAATTTCATCGACGTTCACGAAGAGCGAATCGATTTCACCCTGCTGAACCACACGAGCCTTGTTGCCCAGGTCCTTCGTCGTGGTGAAGGCGCCATCATCCGCGGCGAGGAGCATGGTTAGTTTCGCACCATCCCGGGGATTGTCCTCGGGCAAGGGACAACCCGACAGCGCGAGGGCGGCAACGAAAGCCGCAAGGGGGGCGAGTAACAGTCGAAACTGGAAAGGCCTCTTGAACCCGACGAGGGAAGCGTGCGTAAGTTTCATCATGCGAAATCTCCAAATGCGAATTGAACGTCATAGCGGGCACAGTGCCTGCCTTTTGGCCCATTGGACGGTACACGCACGAATTCACTTACATGGAGTCCGCCTCCGGGGGCGACCCATATGGCGCCCCTCATTATCATCAAAGCCCATGAAAGGAAAAGAGGCCTTCCGGTTCCGGGAGGCCTCGTCAATTCGTATCACTATTTGTCATCGCCGTAATGGAGCGCGATTGAAGCAATTGATGCCGCCGCTTCGATTGCGGCGGCGCGGACGTGACGGGAATTCACTCTCCCCGTGCGAGCGAGAACACGAAGGTCATTTTTTCGCGCTCCACATCAATCTCGACGTCATAGTCCTCGGCTTCAAGCTCCGGAAACTCCACCGCGCCCGTTGCGTCCAGGGTACGACTTTCAAGAAGCTTACCCCCGCACTTCAGGTGGATACGACAACGCTCTCCCGACTCGGGGGCTCCTTCAAAGACCAGCCGGAGGGTGGCCTTCTCTCCCCGATCATGCTGCACCGTGACCCGGATCGGGCCGACGACGCTTTCCACGTCCCAGGACAGAACTTTGGGACACACCGCGCCGTCCAGTACCGGCACCGCAGTCAGGGGGACCGCAGTGAAGGTGTCCACGGCCGCACCGACCACCTTGAGCCCATCCCGCAGCCACGCCAGGGCAAGCTGGGGCGCGGTGCGTGCCGGCTGTGCCGCCGCCAGGAGCGTATGAAGGTCGGCAACCTTTCGCACGCAAAGCCCGCAGGTCGCTAGATGGGCCTCCGCGGTCACGCGGTCTTCCCACGGCATCACGCCGTCGACATACTCCGCCAGACCATTGTCATCGAGGCAGGCGCCCCGGACGCCTTCGCGGTCTGGACGGCTAGTCGCCCGGCGAAGGCCCGAAAAGAGCGCCAGGGCCTCACCGCACGGTCCACACGCGGCGGCATGCTCCATGGCCCGACGCACATCGCCAGACGGAACCGTGCCCGCCGCCGCGCTCAGGGCCGCGTCCATCAGGAGTTCATCTCCGGGGCATTTCGTGCTTTCATTCTTCATGGTTGTGCTCATTCATCAGGGCGAGTATGCCCGTCCGCAATTTGGTCAGCGCCCGCGAGTTTTCCACCGAAATGGTACCCAGCGGCCTGCCGGTTATTTCCGCAATCTCCTGCAGCGTCTTTCCTTCAAGTCTCAGTCGAATCAGCAGGGCCTGCTTCTCCGGAAGCGACTTCAACACCGTCTCCAGGGCCGCGCGGCGCAGCGACTGTTCTTCATCCTCACCGGCATCGTGCTCCATCTCCTCGCAGACCTGATATTCCTCCGCCAGCGGACCCTTGTTGCGCAGGGCGTAATAATCCATCACCAGGTTGCGGGTCACTTGAACGAGATACGTAGAAAACCTGGCTCGGCCCTGCCACGCCCGGATCCGGCGGCGGTCATCTTCCAGCAATTTCTGGTAGATATGGTGCTCCAGATCATCCGTGTCGATGCTCGCCACCTCATAACGCGGACGCAATTGGGCCGAGGTGGAGCGGATCAACCGCCGGTACTGGGACATGAAACTTTCCCAGGCCGCGGGCTCTTCCGCCAGGCAGGCCGCAATGAGTTCATTGTCTGTTCTGTAATTATGAGACGACATGGCGCGAAGTTTACTTACATGCCGCTTCCGGCGCAATGGGCGCCAGACGCTGCACAGGGTTGCCGTAAAGGACGAACGCGGCCCAGGAAAGGTCATCGGCGCCCCAGGTGCGCCGGGTTACCATCCGGGCCTCCCGCAGCGCAGCGCCCAGGGGAATCCCGCGAAGCAATCGGTGAAAAAATACGTTGGCGAGGGCTGAACTGCTCTCCGCGCGGATGGGCCAGCGCGCGCCCACGACCGCCCCGACCCCCGCCAGCAGCAGCCCTGAGGCCATGTCCGTGTTGGGGGCGTGGCCCATGCGCTCCTTGTTCTGCGGAATCTCCTCCGCGGAATTACAGGCGTTGGAGAATACCAGGCGTGGCGGACGAGTCAGGCTCCGAATTTGCGCCGGCCCCAGTGCGCCATCGCTCAGTTGCCAGCCCGACGCTTCGGGTCGCTCCGGATCATAGGCTCCATGGCCTATATAATAAACAAGATCGGCCGATTCCAACGCGCGGAGCACCGCAACCTGGGTGGCCCGTTCTCCAGCGAGAAAGTCCACGTCCAGAAAACTACGGTAGGGCGCCAGGGACCAAAGAAGCGCTTCGGCCTCCTCCCGGGCTTCGGAGAGGTCACCCCGCGGATCGGCAATAATCAGCATTCGCTGGCACGCTGCCGAACCGGGAAGCTTAAGGCGCTGACTCAAGTCGCCAAGAACCACCTGCCTGCCCAGAACAAAGCGTTCGCACCAGAGAAGTTCGCCCGACAACACCAACTCCCAGGGCACGTCAATCAACTCGCTGTCATGGGACACAATGAGCGAATCGGTGGGAAGACCCTCCAGCCGTTCGTGGACCCGTTGTGGTATAATTTGCGCACCCAGCAGAGTTCCCAGCGTCCGCAGTTCGGCCATCCCGCCGGACGCGCCCTCGTTTCCTCGCTGGGCAATCCGGGCAAGGTCCCGGCCAATGCGGGAAGCCAGCGAAGCGGGATAGTCGATGGTATATTGCCGCGACAGGGGGTCGATTCCAGACAGCCGGTAGCGCAGTTGACCTTCGGAAAGGGCGATTTGCAGCACCGTCGCCAAGGTGTCCGGTTCGGATGAGGCGGCTGCGATGGCGTGGCCTTCCGATAGCACGATCCGGAGGCGGGTCGCGCCAAGAACGAGGACCGTCTCAGGATGCAGGGGAAGGGGGACCGAAATACGGGAAAGCTGGCCAAGCGATTGGACGAAGAGGCCGTTTCGACTGCCGCAATCTTCTGCAAACCACTGGCCTGAATCGACATAGACCCGAGCGTGATGCTCGGATACCGTGTGGTCGTCCGCGAGGGAAACCTCATTGTCCGCTCCTCGACCGATGCGGATTTCGCGTCCGGCAGGCGTATTCCGCTGCCCCTGATGCGGGCCGGATTCCACCAGGATCTCCACCGTCCATTGCGCTCGCTCGATCATGGCACTCCCGTGTCGCCCAATTGCAGCGCAGTATAGTGGAGTTGAAAAGAGGCGGTCAATGTAAGAGAATCACCGGACCGCCCGTCCGATGATATGCACAACGAATGTGCGATCATGCTTGAATTGTCTTTGGACCGGGAAAGTGTACACGTGGTAGCCAATAACCCCATGCCCCATCAGCCACCGGAGGATTCGCGCACGCGAACCCAGGCCTTCGATCCGGCGGCGGCCCAATCCGACCCCTGGCTGGGCCGGATGGCGGGCAACTACCACATCCTCTCCAAACTCGGAAGCGGAGGCTTTGGCGCCGTCTACACGGCCCGTGATATCCACCTGGACCGCATGGTCGCCCTCAAGATGCTCCGCTTCCCGGAAGACTCCGTCGCCCGGGCGGATCTGCTCAAAGAAGCCCGTGTGCTGGCGAAGCTCGGCGAGCAACCCGGTGTTGTGCAGGTTTTCGGCTGGGGCGAGGTGGACGGCAATTGCTATTTTGCGCTCGAAATGCTCCCCAGGAGCGCGGCGGATCTGCTGCGCGAATCGCCTTGCGGCCTCCCCCGAGTCCAGGTATTGGAACTGCTCATTCCCTGTGCTGAGGCGCTGTCGGAAGCCCATGCACGGGGTATCGTCCACGGCGATATTAAGCCCGCGAATATCCTGAGCGATGGCGGGCGCGGCAAACTCTGCGATTTCGGCCTGGCGCGATTCTACCGACACTCGTCTCCCGCGAACGGCATGGTGATCGGCTCCCCCGCGTTCATGGCGCCGGAACAACTGCGGGGCGAAGCCGCCGGACCGGCCTCCGATATTTTCGCGATAGGCGTCACCCTGTACCAGCTCCTGAGCGGTCAATTGCCCTTCGACCGACCCACGCCGGAAGAAACAACCGCCGCGATTCTGGGAAACCACTGGCGGCCCCTTCGTGACTTGATGCCCAACGCCGATGCGCGGTTGGAGCGTGTTGTGGATGCCTGCCTGGCGCCGAATCCGGCCTTGCGCTACCCCTCGGCGAAGGCCCTGGCGGATGCACTGCGCGCATGCCGGACACGGGAAAAGTCCGCACGCTCCGGGCGTGACCGGCGGCGCATTGTTCTGCCTTTCGCGGCGGCGCTGCTGGCCGTGGTGCTGGGTGCGGTGCTCTTTCCCTTGCTGGAAACGGGCCTCCACTCCGGCGGGGCCAACACGGCCCAGGCCGATGCCCGGAACCTTCTGGAACAGGGTAATTATCGCGCCGCCGCCGAAGCCTTTCAGGAAGCGCTCGCGGGCGGCACTGCGGATGATCGCGTCCGCTATGGCCTGGGCTACGCACTGCTGCTCGATGGAAAACTGAAAGAGGCCGAAACGGCTTTCGCTTCCATCGAGGATCCGGTGCGCGCCGCCGAGGGCCATGCCGCCGTGGCCCAGGCCCGCAATGACAGCGACGCCCCCCAGGACCTCGTCGAGGCCGCCCGTCAGGATGAATCGAGCTATGCCTCGGTCCTGCTCGCCTCCGCCGATCTATCGGCGGGCAACTGGAGTGAAGCACGGGATAGACTGGCCCAGCTCGATGAAAACGATCTCGACTACAACTGGCAGCGCGCCCGGCTCTGGCAGTCCCTGGGAACGGCCCACTTCCGCCTGGGCGAGGTGGCCGAGGCCCACGCCGCCTTTGAACGCGCGGCGGGCAAGGGCAACGCCCAGATCGCCGCCGTGGCCGAAGGCTACCTGGAAATCACCGAACGGGAACTCGCCCGGGAAGTCCGCGAGGACTTGAGCGCCCAGATCGCGCGGCTGCGTGATCTCCGTGATCGCGCGCCTGAAGTGGAGACCGCCGACCGCTGGACCAGCCGTCCCATGCGGGTGTGGATCCCCCCGGTAGACGCGGGCAACAGCGCCATCGCCTCTGACTCCGGCCTCGCCGATGTGCTGCCCTGGCGCCTTAGCACGGTATTATTTGAACAAACCGACCGACCCGTGGACGTGGTCGATCGCAGCATTACCGCATCGCTGCTTTCGGAACAGGAACTATCCGCGCAATTGAGCGCGCCAGAGGACACGGTCCGCCTCGGGGGCTTCCTCGGCGCGCGTGTGGCCGTCCTTTTCCAGGCCAACACGGTGTTTGGCGAACAGGCCCTTTCCGTATCTCTCGTGGACGTGGAAACCAGTCGCCGCATCCCCGCAGGCGAATTCCCCCTGAACCGTACGACGGCCCTGGCGCCATTGGCGGAGGAAATCGGGCGGGCTGTCGTTACCGCGCTGGAAAAGACCTATCCGCTCCGTGGCCAGGTGCGCCAGACCGACGAAGGACTCCGAATTAACATCGGCACGGATGTAGGCCTGAAAGCGGGCATGCCCCTGAAGCTCATGACCGGCCCCGGCCCGGAGTTTACCCTGCCCGGCGTCACAGCCACGGTTGCCGAGCCCATCGGCGCGGCCACCGCCGGCGTGACCCTGGTCCCCGCGGATACGACCGTACCCACCGAGGGCTGGCACGCGGAAGCAACGCCCCAAGCCGAGGCCGGCAATGCGTAAGCGCGTCCTGCTTCTACTCGCGCTGGCCGCCTCGGGCTGTGCCACGGACACCGCACGCTTTGAAAAAGAGGGTGTGGCCTATGGCGTTACGGAGGGTCCCTTTCGCGGGCGCTGGTGGAGCTACTATGAACGGGGCCGCTCTTTCCTGGACGGTGGCTTTTATGCTGAAGCCCAGCGCGATTTTGAGACCGCCCTGAATGAGCGGGATGTGGATCAGCGGTGGGCGCGTACTTATGGGCTCCATTTCACGGCGCAATATTTCCCCAATCGGGAGCTCGGCGTAGCCCTCTATCACCAGGGCGCCTACGACGAAGCCGCCGCGCGCCTCGAAAGCAGCCAGGCCCAGCAGCCCTCTGCACGGGCCGAATGGTACCTGCGCGAGACACGCAAGAACTTGAGCGAGGGCGACACCGTGGCCCCCACCCTCTCATTTGGCGGCGAGCACGCGGCGAGCCTGTCCACACGGACGGCCACCCTGCCGCTGCGCGCAGAAGACAACACCTACATCGACACCATCACCGTGAATGGGCGCGACCTGAATATTGGCGCGCCCGCCCGAAACATTGACACGTCCGCCACCGTCGCCATCGCCCCCGGACCCAACGCGATTACCGTGCGTGTCCGTGACGTTGCCGGACTCGAAACGGAAAGCACCTGGCAGGTCTGCGGCGACTTCGACGGCCCGGCGGTCAGCCTGGACCTCCCGGCGGCACTACCGGGGGTTCTTGAGGGCACGGTAAACGATCGCGCGGGTGTCGCCCATGTAACCGTTGCGGGCGTGACCGCCACGCTCTCGGAGAGCGCCGACGGGCAACGCTTTCGCGTGGCGCTCGCGGCACCGGATCTGGCCCAGCCCCTCGTGTGCATTGCGGAAGACGCGCTGGGCAATGCCTCGACAATCCCCCTGCCGGCCGATCGCCTGAAAGTCGCCGACGCGCGCAGCGCCGCCGTGACCGCGCCCCTCGTGACCCTCGCCCAGCCTGCGGCGGGAAGCACGCCAAAGGTCACCCTGGCCAATCTCGCCAGCGGTCAGCGTTATCTGCGCGATGAGATCGTGGTGGATATGGAAATAGAAGCGCCGGCGGGCGTCCGGAGTCTGACCCTCAACGAAGTCCCCGTGGAACTGCTGGCCAGTCGTGGCAACCAACGCCTGAGTCGCAGGTTGGCGCTGCCCACCGCCGGTCCTGTAGCGGTCGTTGCCGTGCTGGAAGACGAGCAGGGCAAGCGCACGGAAGCCCGCGCGGATATCGAGCGCGTATTTACCGACGTGGAGCAACTTTCGAACCGCCTGAGCCTGGCCATCCTGGGCAATATCTGGGAAGGCCCGAACCGCGTGGCCCAGGCCGAAGAGACCTTCATCGCCGATGAATTGAACCGAGTGCTCTATGACGAGGGCCGCTTTGATCTCGTCGCCCGCGATGCCCTGCCCGAAATCCTCACCGAGCAGGAACTCGCCGCCGCCGCCGGATCGCGCCACGGCGTTTCGCCGCTCCGCGACATCGTCCCGGCGGAAATGATGGCCGTGGGCCTGGTCCGCAAGGACACGGAATCGGTCGAGATCATTCTCCAGGCCATCAGCCTGGAAACCTCGCAACTCATGGGCTACGCCGACATAGCGGGGCGCGCCAATACGCGGGAGGAACTCCGCGCCCTCGTGGCCGATCTGGCGCTGCGCTTCCTTCAGGAATTTCCCCGGGTTCAAGGCCGGGTGGCGAGTGTCCGGGGCGCGGATACGGCCATCTCCAACCTTTCACAGCGAGATCGGGTACGCCCCAAAATGAAGTGTCTCCTCTTCCGCCAGGGCGAGGAAATTCACGACCCGGTTACGGGCGCTTTGCTCGGTGCGCCGACCGAAGTGATTGCCGAGGGCTGGTTCGACGGGGTGACCCCAACACTGTCGACCATACGTCTGCCCCAGGGCCAGGCCGCGATAGAGGTGCAAGACTTTGTCATCACCAAGTAATTATCGCGCCGCCCTCATCGCGCTCGCGCTCGTCTCTCTACCCGCCGCCGCCCAGAACGCCGGCGGGCTTGGCGCGGACCGCGCCATCCCCCCCACGCCCGATCCCGTGGGCGCGGGCGCACGCGCGGCGGGCATGTCCAATGCCTTTATCGCCATTGCCGACGACGCCACCGCGGCCTCGTGGAATCCCGCCGGCCTGGTGCAATTGGAGCGGCCCGAGATCGCCATCGTCGGATCGCTGCTCACGCTGCGCCATGATTTTTCGGCGAGTTCTGAGTCAGGATTCGGAGGCGATTTTGAAGACGACTTTTCCGAACTGAACTTTCTGAGTTTCACCGCGCCCCTCCCCCGACCCATCTTCGACCGCAATGCCACGGTATCGCTCAGCTATCAGCGTCGCTTCGATTTCAACCAGTCCTTCGAGGGGCGCGTTTCCAGCGCTTCCGTGCTCGATCTGGAACCGCCGGTGCTACTCAATCAGCGCACCACCCTGAAATTCGACCAGGAAGGCAGCCTGAGCACCCTCTCCCCCGCTTTCGCCATCGAACTGACCCGCAAACTATCCGTTGGCGCCGCGCTGAATCTCTGGCGCAGCACCTTTCTCTCGGACAACGGCTGGAAGCAGACAACGCGGGTGAACGGGCTCTCCCTCCTCGGCGCGTCGACTTCGCTGTCGCGCGGCGTCTCCAGCGAGGCGTACGAGGATTTCAGCGGAGAGAATTTCACGCTGGGCCTGCTTTGGAAGCCCAACCCCCGCTGGAGTTTCGGCCTGCGCTACGACACGGCCTTTACCGGCACGGCGGACTACACCGCGCATGATCGCGAACTGCGTTTCCGACTGGGCGGCGACCGGCCCCTCTTAAACAGGAACGCGACCCATGAGAAGCGCGAAATCAGTTTTCCCGACACCCTCGCCCTGGGTATGGCCTGGCGCCGCAACGACCGCCTGACCATTGCCCTGGACTTGAGCCGCACCGACTGGAATGACCTCATCGTGAAAGACCGCCAGGGGCGCCGCTTTTCCATGGTCGATGGCACTGATCGGGATAATCCGTTTCAGAAAACGGATTTTGACCCCACCTACACGGTACGCTTGGGCGCGGAGTATGTTTTCATTCCCAAAGAACCGGGCGAAGATCTCCCCTGTCTGTGGACCCTGCGCGGCGGCCTTTCCTATGAGGAGGAGCCCGCCTCGGGTCGTTCCAGCCGGAATTATTTCAGCAAGGGCGATGGCAGTGCCGACCAATTCTACGGGCTGTCCCTCGGCGCGGGCGTCCTCATTGGCCAGCGGGTGAATATCGACCTCGCCTGGCAGATGCGCTATGGACCCGGCGTGAATGGCGACTTGAACCCCGGTGTGGCGGGTTTCGATGATGACGAACTGCACCATCGGCTGCTGCTCTCCACGGTGGTGTACTTCTGACGGTATAGTATGGGCAGCACAAGGCGGACCACGCCGGGAACCGGCAATGGCCTGCATGAAAGTCATGGTAAAATAGAGGTAGCTATGATACGTCGAATTCTTCACGGGGGCGGGGTTCTCTTTGCGCTGCCTGTATTCCTCGCGCTGGGGCTGAGCCGCACCTGGGCGAACGATTTATTTGTGGATATCAACGCCGCGACTTGCGATACGTTTCAGGATGGCTCCGAGGAGTTTCCCTTCTGCACGATACAAGCCGCGATCAATGCCGCGGCACTCCAGAGCCTTCATGAGATTTCCATCGTGCCCGGCGTCTACAACGAGCAACTGGTCTTCCAGCCCGATATTGAGCTGCAAGTGGGCGAAACCGATGGGAAAGGAGGCGATGGTGAAGTCATCGTGGAGTTCACGCCCCTGCCCGGCGAATCGCCCTACATCGTGACAGGCGCCGACAAGGTCAAACTGGAAGGGCTCACCATCCGGGCGCCCGCCGGGGCAACTGTGCCCACCGTGCTGCTCTATATCCCCAATGTGGAAATGGAAATTGAAGAGATATACTTCGACGGCGGACTCAACCTCAATACCACCGGTATCCTCGTAACCGGTCCCGAGTCCTCGCGCGGTCGAATCAAGGAATCCACCTTTACCGGCGTAGAAGTCGGTGTCGAAGCCGTCGATACCGGCATCCGAATCACGCGTAATCTCTTTACCGACATTCTCCGCGACGCGATCTACGTCCACGCGCCCGACGGCGTGACGGATCCGGTCGAACTGCCCGAAATTGGCTCCGCCAATGCTCTGGAAATCTCCGGCTTCAACCAGTTCCGCGATGTGGGCGGCTTTATCGGGGATGACGACGACACGGACGACGGCAAGGGCATCAACCTGAACAACGCCTTCGTGCTGCGCAACACCACGGGCCAGACCCTGGTGGCCCAGTTGAACGACTGGGATGTCTTTAACAGCGGTGACATCCTGGCCCGCCTCAGCACCGCACCGCCCGATGCAAAATTGACCGGCAATGGCGCTTCCTATCAAAAACAAGCCACCGTACCGTTTATTGTGGAGCCCTTCCTGGGCAAGAGCGCTTTTCCCGGAAGCATTTACCTGCGTATCAAGGACCAGAGTAATAACCTGCCACTGAGCGCCGCGACACCGGCGTTGATGCAGGCCGGGGTCGATCTCGGCATCATCCCCGACTTTGATCCCGAAAGCAGCTTGTACTCCTTTACGTTCCTGACGCCGGGCATTTATCAAGCCCGGGCGACCGCGCCGAACTACACCACCCAGAATGTTGAAGTTATCGTTACGCCCGGCGCTATTGAAGCGCGAGAGATTTTCCTGACGAGTGAACTTCCTCCGGCGCCACCCAGTCTGACCGGAACGATTCCGCTCGGGCCCGCCAGCGAAACCATGCCCTTGCTGAATGGTACCGCAGGACCCGGACTTAGTATCCGCATCTACGCCAATACCACCCTGGTGGCGACGCTCACCTCGGACAATGCGGGGCTATTCTCCAGCACCATCGGCCCCCTCCAGGCCGGCCTCAATGCGATTCATGCCATCGCTGAGGACGGCCTCGGTCGGATGAGCGCCGCATCGGAAGACTACCTTTACGAAGTCGTCGCTGCGGAAGGTGAAGGCGAGGGTGAAGGCGAAGGTGAAGGTGAGGGTGAGGGTGAGGTTCCTGGCTGTACCCAGCCCGCAAAGAACACCCGGCACAACGCCGGCAATGGACTTCTAACCCTGCTCATGTGCGGCCTGCTGCTCCAACGAAAAATTTACCGCTGACGCGCCGCGACGGGACCGTCCTGAACGCAAGGGCCCGCCACCTGTGCAAAGGGCCCCAATAGCCAATAGCCTGACCCACTGAAGCAGAACCTACCAGGCGTTCGGGACCGTCCCGCGCTTTGAAAACGGGGGAAGGTCCCCCCTCTCTACGCGTCCCGGCGCCGCACGGTAAGCGGCATGCCCCCTTTGGGCCGCAAGGTGATCCTCGGGTCAATCGCCGGTCGTGGCGCGCCCTCGGCGCAGAGGCGCCAGTGCTGTCCTATCGCCGCCAGCACCAGCATGGCCTCCATCATGGCGAAGCGTTCGCCGATGCATTTGCGCGGCCCGGCGCCGAAGGGAAACCAGGCGTTGCGCGGGCGGCTGTCCCGCTGCTCGGCGCTGAAACGCTCGGGGTCGAAGCGCTCGGGGTCGGGAAAGAAGCGCGGGTCACGGTGGGTCGCGAAGGGACTCAACAGCACCTGCGATCCGGGCGGAATCCGGTAGCCCAGAATCTCGATCTCGCGCAGGGTCTCGCGCCCGAAGAAATAGGCGGGCGGATAGAGGCGCAGGGTCTCTTCCACGATCTGCCGCGTCCAGGGGAGCCGCTCGGCATCCTCCATGACAGGCGGACGGCCACCCAACACTTGGTCGATCTCGCCATGAAAGCGCGCTTCGACCTCGGGGTTCTCTGCCAGCATACGCCAGGCCCACGTCATGGTGCTCGCCGTCGTTTCGTGGCCGGCGAGAAACAGGGTTAGTACTTCGTCGCGCAACTCGTCGTCGGTCATGGCGCTGCCGTCTTCCTCGTCGCGCGCCTCCAGGAGCATGTGGAGCAGGTCCCCCTCACCGCCGGAGGCCCGGTGCTCCGCGATGATCCGGAACACGATGTCGTCCAGCGTGGCTATAGCCCGCCAGAATCGCCGCGCACGGGGAAAGGGCAGGCGGATGAGCTGTTGACCGTGGGGAAAGAGCAGGATGCTGTCGGCCCGAAGGATATCTTCAATCGCAGACGCGATGTGCCGCTTGTCTTCGGCGATCTCGGAGTTGAAGAGCGTCTTCCCCACGATGTCCAGCGCGAGAGACATCATTTCACTCATCGCGTCGACCCGCTGTCCATTCTGCCAGCGCCCCGAGGTCCGCCCGGCAAAGGAGACCATCGTCTCCACGTACTTCGCGATGCGTCCGGCGTGGAAGGCCGGCTGCATCATGCGCCGCTGTTTCAGGTGCGGCTCGCCCTCGTTCAGGAGCAGCCCATTGCGCAGCACCGGCCGAAGGAACAACTGGTGACCGGTGTCCTTGCGCACATCGCGATGGGACGCGGCCAGCAGCTCGTGCACGGCTTCCGGCTCATTCACCAGATAAACGCGACCGTCCACTCCGTCCAGCATCACGATATTGCCGTAGCGCTCGAAGCACTGCATCACGGGCGTGATGCGATCATGGCACATCTTGAACAGGGGGTGCAGGGATCGGAAGCGGCCGGGGCCGGGCGGGTCGATGGGGTGGGGACTCATGAAGTACAGCAATCCAGTCAAGGGTGTGAGAAGTGCCCGCGGGACACATGGGTGGCGCCGCCCCCCGCAAGGCCCCGCTATTATTTCACGTTCCCGCGCTCCGATGCATCCGGGGCAACCGGAGACTCCAGGGCTCTTCGCGCGGGTGTGCAGGACGGATTGGCCCGCAGACACGCCTCCCAGATCGCCACGGCCCTGTCGCGCTCCCCGAGTTGCTCCAGCGCATGGGCCTGCAGGAGCCTGGCCTGTTCCAGTGCCGGGTCGATCTCCAGCGCGCGCCGCACCAGCGCCTCGCCCTCCTGTAGCTCGCTGTCCGAGGCGGAGGGATTGAAGATCAGCATTTTGGCCTGAGATACGATGGCCCTCGCATTTGCCGGGTCCAGGCGCAGCGCCTCGTCCACGGCCGCCTTCATCTCTCCCTTCATCTTTCCCGCGCGATAGTTGGATCGGATCATGGTGCCCAGGAGATCGGCACGAATTCGGAACTTCTCGCTTGTATCCGGCAGCGACTCCAGGAGAAGCATTCCCGCCTCCGCGTGAACGTCAATGGTCTTACCTATCTCTCGCCTTTCTTTCACCGCCGTCTCGGGAAGCTGTTCGAATTCGATTCGATACAGCTCGGCGCAGAGCAGACGCGTTCGCGCCGCAAGTTCGTTGTCTTGCGGGGTGGCCGACAGCAAGGCATCCGCGGCTGTGCGGTCGTAGGTGCGCGCCGCCCGCTCCAGTTCCGCTTCGGTCTGGGCAAAGACTGAGTGACCGAGCAGCAGGATGAGCGCGATGGCGATTCTCATGGGGTGGCCCTCGCCAGCAGCGGTCGAATAGCGGAGAGCACCTCGGCTTCGCGCTTCCGGAAAAAGTGATCGCAGCCCGGCAGCATTACGAACTCCTTTTCTCCCGGCACCTGCGCGTAGAGCGAATCAAATTCGGCAACATTGAAGGCAAAGTCCTTGTCGCCCGCGATAAACCGGCAGGGCATTTCCAGACCGCCCATGCCGACCATGGGCGCCCGCGCCACCGGGGGAGCCAGGGCCGCAAGCCACGCGGGAGGGTGGAGTCCCGCGAGGAGCACGGACAGGCAGGATCCGAAAGAATAGCCCACGTAGCCGAGGTGCACGCCTGGCAATGCCGCAAGCAGAAATTCGCGGGCGGCAATGGCATCGGGCACCACGGCCCGGTAGTTCTGGCCCGCTTCAAGGCGCGCCCAATACTCATAGGGCGAATCGTTCTCGGCGAGTTCGAGCGTGCTGCCGCCAACCCCGGCGTAGTTGAAGCGCAGGGTCGCGCAGCCCTCCGCGGCAAGCTGCTGCGCGAGAAACGCGATCACGTTGTTGTCCATGCGTCCGCCCATATGGGGGTGTGGCGAAAGCAGCAGCACGGCCACCTCGGGTTCGCCCGCGTCGGGATATGCAAGAATACCTTCCAGCATATTTGGGCCCGAGGCAAATTGCACCTGCTCTTCGGTGAAGCGTTCAGCAGGCGCGCTCAATACAGCCCCTCCTGACGTTTGGTCTGGTATAGGGCCGCAGGTCGCGGATCGCGAATACCCGTAGCGTGAAAGCCTGCCGTGATCGCTTCGGCGGAGTACACTTCGCAGCGCTCGGCCTCGTCGCCCTCCACCACATGAGGCAAGAAGCACGCGCGATCGAGACGGTGGAAACACACGGGGCCACGGGATTCGCCCGGTTCCGTCTCCACATCCAGGATTAGCCTCGGGCCGTGGGCCACGTAGACCGGCTGCTCGCCCTCGCGAGGAGACACTTCGGGGCTGACCCCGGCCAGACTGTTGCCATACCCGGACAGCGTAACCGCGTGGGGAAAGGCTTCCCGGAGCCGCTCCCAGAAGCCGGGCTCCGGCGCCATGCCGCCCAGATGGATGCCCACGATTTGCCCGCGCGCCTCGGCGGGCATGCGCTGGCCCAGCGCTTCGAGCACGGGTGGCGTGCTGAAGATCACGCCGATGTCCTGCACCGCCGCCACGCGCAGCGCCTGCTCCAGCACATGCTCCAGATAGCGCGTGCGGCCCAGGGAACCCTGAGGCAGTTTGCGCACCCAGCGCGGATCGAAATCCACGCTGAAGGGATCGATGGAGCCCAGGGCCGCCGCGCAATAGCGGGCCGCCTTGCCAATCACATGGGGACCGGAAGGGCCCACGAAGAGCCAGTGCCGATCCCGGGGAAAGTGAAGCAGTTCCGCCGCATGGACAAAGGGCGCGACGAACGCGGCGTAAAAATCATCGGGATGATAAGCCGTGCACTTTGGCGCACCGGTTGCACCGCCCGTCTCGGCAGTCACAAAGCCCGAAAGCTGATCGTGATACCGCCTCGGTATGAAATCCGTCACGGGACGGCACGCCAGCTCCCGCAGCGGAAAATCGGTAAAGCGGTTTAAGTCGGCTGCCGTCTCGATGTCCCGCCGCGGGTCAAAGCCCAGGTCCCGCGCGGCATGCAGCCAGTAGGGCGCTCCCCACGCCGGGTCGAAGTGGAGATCGAGAATCTCCCTGAGATGTTCATTGGTGGTTATCATAATTTCGGTATGTTCTCTCCCTCACGCTGAGCGTTCTTCTTTTCCCCCAATAGCATCGTCACCGGGAGCAGCCATAGATCCGCCAACACCGCCACCGCCATGGTTCCCGCCGACAACAACCCGAAATAGCGAATCGGCGCGAAGTTGGACAGCCCCAGCGTCAGAAAGCCCGCACAGGCCGTCATCGCCGTCGCCAACATCGCGGGTGTGTTCACCTCCAGCGAGGACTGGAGCGCACCGCGACTGTCGTCCCCCACACGGAGGCGCTCGCGCCAGCTCGAGAGCAGATGGAGCGTGTCATCCACGGCAATGCCCACGGCAATCGCCGCCACCATGACCGTTGCCGGATCAAGTGGAATACCAAACAGGCCCATGGATCCGAAAAGTCCGGCGATGGGCAGCATATTGGGGGCAACGGAGAGGAGCATGAGCTTCATGGAGCGCAGCCCTATCCAGATGCACACGAAGACCACGGCCACGGCCAGACCAAGGCTGTTGACCTGGGTCTCAATCAGGCCGAACTGTGCCCGCACGAGACGAAGCACCACGCCCGTGTGGTAGCCGCTGATTCCGCCCGGCGCACCCGCGAGTGCGGCCTCGGAACGCGCCACTATAGCGAGCAGTTCCGCACCGTCCATCACGCGCACCAGACTCGACAGGCGCACCCGGGTCCCGTCGGGCGACACCAGAGATTTCAGAGCCTCCCGGGCCTCCTCGGGCATCGCCTCCACGAGTTTGCGCGCGGTCTCGCGATTCTCCGGCAGTTGGTACGACTCGCTCGCGCCTCCGGCGGACCACTGATTGAGTTTCCTCAGGTAGTCCAGAGGCGAAATCACCCGCGCGATACCAGGCTCCGCGCTGAGGGTTGCAACCTGTGCATCTATGGCAGGCCAGTTGCCCTCGTCCAGCCAGGAACCGGGAAGTAGAATGACCGTCTCAAGGGTGTAGAGTCCAGAGAATGTGTCGCTGATGGCCGCGGCATCGCGCACCGCTTTGTGGTCGGGATCGAGAAAGGTCAGTGGATTGGATTCGGTCTTCACCCGAGCACCGAGCAGGGAAAATATGAGCGTAAAGGCGATCGCGCTCCAAAGGATAAATCGGCTGTGTCGCTCGTACAGCGGTGCGCCCAAACCATCGCGCCGGCTCATCCGGGGCGTTCGCACCGTAGCGCGCAGATCGAGCACGACGATGAGGACCGGGCCAAGCCCCATGGCCACAAGAAATGCCACGGGAATCCCGATGCCTCCGGCCACGCCCAACTCCCGAACCGGCGCCATGCCCGCCGTGCACAGCGAAAAAAAGCCCAGGGAGGTGGTCAGTGCGGCAAGCAGGCAGGGCCAGGCGCACTCGGACAGGGCGCGCGCCGCCGCGCCACGAATGCCATGCCCCTCCAGAAGGGCCGTCTCGTGGTAACGGAGCAGATGAACCATATAGGCCATGGAAAGCACCCAGAGCACGGGGGGCAGCGCGACGGTGACCATGTTCATCGTCAAACCGAGCCAGCCCATGATACCCAGGGTGATCAGGAGTGTGACGCCGGAAACGACGCAAGCCGCCAGCATCTTGCGCGGCGAGCGGAGCACCACCATGAGAATCAGGCAGGAAACCACCACCGCGACGGGCAACAGCCGACGGCTTTCACGCTCCGACTCTCGATCAAGCACGGCGTTGAGCACGCTCGGTCCGGCCCAGTGGACGGACCAGCCGGCCAACCTCAGGGGACTGGCCGCGTTGGCCAGTGCGGCAATATAACCTCGGCGCTCCCTGGCCGTGAAGGAAGCGGCGCCACTGATGATCATGCCGCCGGTGGTGAGATCGGGGGATACGATAACGCGGTCGTAAAAGGGGGCCGATTGCAACTCCGCCTTGAGCTCTTCCGCACTTTCGGCGCCAAACTCGTCGCGAAAGAGCGACGGGATGCTCTTCACCGCGTCCACGCCGGGCACCGCCTCAATCGCCTGCAAGACCCCGAGCTGAAGAGCAAGCGATGCCTCCGCAAAGAGGTCTCCGCCGCCATACACCATCAGAATGTCGTTGTCGCCGCCGAAATCCCGACAAAAATCGGCGTAACGCTGGGCGTCCGCGTCCTGCTCCACCCACTGTTCGATGCCATTGTCGATGTTCAGGCGCGAGAGCCCCAAGGGCCCGATCAGGAGCAGCATTAAGGTCGCAAATGCCGAGATGTGAAAGATCCGGCTCTGGGGAAGTTCCTGTCTCAAGTATGACTCAATCGGAATGCGTGTTGTATGAAAAAGGGCGCGAGCACGGTGCTCAATTGAAGACCCAGCGCAATATCCCCTTCAATCTCGATGCGCAGATCGAAGAAGGCCCGGTCCGGCGCCAGGGTCCCGGTGACGATCTCGAGGAGCGTTCCCGATTCCAGGATAAAAACGCACTGGGCCTGTGCGGCGCCCTCTTCGATGGCCGCCAGGCATCCAGCCTCAACCACCAGGGTCCAGACTGCGTCGTCCATATCGGTAAGGGCAACGCCCAGCGCACACGAGAGAGAACGCAGCCCCGGTATCAAGAGTTGACCCTGAAGACCCGGCAGGTAGCTCGTGAAATAGAGGCGGCTGGCCTCTCGTTGGCGCGCTCGAAAAGACTCCGGCATGGCCTACACGGTCACCGCAGCCGACTGGAAGTCCCAGCCGTAGTGCTGTTCAAAGAAGCTCCGCAATAGAAAGTGAAGACCTTTCTGATCCAAGGGCGGCATCCACCACTCTGGGCTGCTCCGGTGGAATTCCGGATCGCTGTTCAACATGTAGGGCTTGAATACCCCGGAGATACGCTGGAGCACCGCTTCGGACGCGGACAAGGTCGCACCTTCCAGCGTCGACACGGCTTCGTACTCCGGAATATTCAGCACGTCCGCGATGACCGAGATCAGATCCGCCATCAGGGTGGGTTGGGGATGGGTCAGGTGAAAGTAACTGCCCGGCGCCGTTCCGCCTACGGCAAGTTGAAGCATGTGATACACCACATCGTCCGCCGAGACGAGATTTTTCGTCGTATCCGGATCGACCACGACGCGAAAACTCTGCTCCTGATCCGGCAGTCCACGCTTTCCGCTCAAGCGCGCCAGGCGGAGAAGCTGGGCAACCTTGTAGACCGTCTGGCCATCGCAGAGGCCCGACACCCGCTCGCCAAGAATGATGCTGGGCCGGAAAATCGTCGCGGGGATCCCCGACTCTGCGACCGCGCACTCGGCGGCAAACTTGGACTCCTCATAGGGGTTCTTGAAGGTTGCGGGGCGCGCCAGCATGGCCTCGGGCATGGTGCCGCCCCTGCGCTGGTCGCCCGCCACGTAAGCCGTGCTGACGTGATAGAAATGCTTCAGCTTCGGCAGTGAGCGCGCGAATTCGACCACGTTGCGCGTGCCCTCCAGGTTCGTGCGGAAAAGCTCATCGCGCAGCAGGGCCTCGAAGCGCGTATCGGCGGCCAGGTGCCAAACGAAATCCACGGTCGCCGAAAGTTTGTCTCGCTCCGGTGACGCAATGCCCAGGTCCGGCGTGCGGACATCGCCGGCGACGCAGCGTATTCGGCCGGGATGGATCCGCTGCAGATGGGCCAGGCGCTGGTCAAAGGATTCCGTGCAGGTGCCGCGGGTCAGGGCCACGACCCGGGCTCCGCTGCAACGAAGAAGATAGCGCAGGAAGTGGCCGCCGAGGAATCCCGTAGCCCCCGTAAGCAGCAGGGTCGTATCCTCAAGGGATGCGAGGGCGCGCCGAAGCTCTTGCAGTCGTCGACCGTGCTGCACCAGGGCCGCCACATGGTAATCGAGGTGGACTTCCAGGTCGGGCTCGGGTACGACCCGATCCACGGCGCGACTGCGCAACAGCGTGATGGCCGCTTCCCGGTCGTCGCTGCGGGTCACCAGCCCCACCGGCACAAGGGGATACGCGCGATTAAGAACTTGAATCGCCGATGCGTGTCCGCCCGACGAATCGAAGTCGATAAGGCAGACGATATCCTCCCGGGCAGCACGGGCTTCCTCCAACGCGACACCAAGGGCCTTGGGATCCGTCGCGCGGACGATGTCCTCGCCAAAATACGCCGGAACTGGCGTCGAGTCGCTGTCGCCTATCCAGAGAAGTCGCATTCAGCGTGCCGCCTTCTGCTCGTTCAACGACCAGTCGTAGTCGGTGTACTCGATGGAATAGCCCTCCAGATTGGCGCCCTCCGCCGCGCCGATGTACGGCGCGACGAAGGCGGCCAGAGACTTGGACGTCATCTCAAAATCATCCCCATACCACTTGAAAATGGGCGAGAGCCAGAGGGTCTTTTTCTCCGCATCCACGCGGTTCTTGGCGGGTGTCGTCAGGAACTCCTTCGACTGCGCTTCAAGCTGCTCTTCCAGCCGTGCGCCCGTATAGGCTTCGTCGCGCAGGGGCGGGCAACCCATGGCCGCGCACACGACGGCAAAGTGGATCCGGGGTTCCTGATAGTTCTTGCGAATAATTTTGTGCTCCAGCGTGTCCAGCGAGATTTTCTTGCCGAAGAGCTGCACCGTCTCCTTGGACCAGGGGCTCTTCACCAGACTGCCGAGGGACTTGATGCTGTCCACCGGGTAGCCGTCGATGATGAGCTGCAGGGTGGCGGAATTGTAAACGTTGATGAGAAAAGCGAGTTGCTCTTCCCGCTTCCACTGCTGGAACTCGGCCATGGGTACCGCGCCGGCCTGGGCCAGGTATGCGTCGAGCGGGGCCCTGTCGGCCTGGAGGCCTTTGTAATCCACCAGACCCTGCGCTACGCGCGCCTTTAATATCGCGTCGAACGCGGCATGGGACTGATCGAAGCCTCCCGCGGCCGACAGCGTGATTGCCAGGGGCAGAATGAAGTTAAGCATGTAGATTTCCTTTCGCCGTGCAGGCGATCACGGCTTCCAGCCGTTGTGCTCCAGATATCGGGCGAAGTGCCACATGTCGGATTCTTCCTTATGCTTGAAGAAGAGCGTGGTGTAGAAGCGCCGACCGGCCTCTTCTTTCGGGCCATATTCCCGGTCCTGACCCACGTTGTGGTCCCAGGCCCAGAGTCCGAACAGCGCCGTCTCCATCGGCTTGTACGCACCCTTCACCAATCCTTTCCGGCGGCCCTCGGTATGATAAAACGATGTCTCCGTTCCATCAGGCAGGGGTAGCGTCTTCAGTGCCGCCACATCGGAAGCCGTCGCCGCCACAACCTTCCCGGCGCTCCGGAGCGACGACTCGCTCTCCACCGATACACCCTTGCAACGATGGCTGCCGCCGCGAATGGTAATGACGATCCGCCCGTCGGTCGGCCCGTCTTTCAACTTCAACACGCCCGGCAACTGTTCACCGTACACCTCAAAGCCGTTCTGGTCCCAGTCCGTCGGCCAGGCCTCGGTGGGAAGATAATCCGTGGGCAGGATCGCGTGGTAGCAACCGCAACTCTGCACCGTGGTAAGCCACACCGGCTCCTCCCGACTGTTCAGCGTCACCAACGCAATGGCGCCCACGTTCTTTCCCGCGCCCACATTCAGCGGGGCCAGCGTAAAGGGATTGCGCTCAAAGTGTATGCGATAAATCAGGTTGGTGTAGTGCTCTCGCTCGGTTTCGAAGGTTTCCACTTCCGTGTAGATCGTCGGTCGGGCTGGATCGACGTAAACCTGGGGTTTTCCAGAATCGGTTACGCGCGCCGAGGGCGTACCAATCTTGTTGAAGGGCTCCTCGTCGTGCTCGATCACGAAGACCGGCGCGAAACGCTGCAAGGGACCATCGGCGCCCTCCAACACGTAGGCTGAAGTCGTACCCGATGACTCTTCCGCGGGGGCAAGGCCAGTCAACAGCCCGGAAAACACCGCGATAGCGAGAAAGCTTATCCGGATGTTCATTCCGCGCCCTCCTCCTTCGCCGCAATGCGCGCGCGAAGCGCAGCGGCACTGGAATTCGCGGGATTCAGCGCCAGCGCCTTGTCGGCCGCTTCCAGGGCCTTCTCCCACTGCTTGTCTTTCTGATACGCCATGGCCAGCATAACCATATATTCATCATTGTCCGGTTTCAGTTCATGGCAGTGCGAAAAGGTCTCGATAGCCTTCGGCACATCCCCACCCGATATGGGCGGATTGTTCAGATACATGATGCCGATGGCCCGCTGGCATTCGGGATCGTCCGGGGTGCGCTTCATGGCTTCATCCATGTGATTGCGCGCCTTGGGGCCGTTCTTGAAGCCCGCCACCATGCTGGTGATGCTGTTGGCATAAAGCTCGCCGACCACCCGGTGCGCCGCCGCAACTTCCGCCTCGGATTTCGCCAGAGCTATCACCCGCTCTCCATACACCAGTCCCTGGGCGGCCCAGAGTTCCTGCTGCTTCTTCATCTCCTTCGCCTCTTTACCTTCCAAGTTGCTGGCCTGGCGGCGGGTCCGCAGATCCGTAGCACTCATGCGGAAACACTCCGCCGCGTCCCACTGGACTTGGTAGACTTCCTTATCCTTCCCAGCCTGCTCCGCGAGAGCGGCGCGAAGGGTCTCCATTCGGGCGTCGTCCTGGGCCCTGCGCGCCGCCAGAACGTCCGCCATCGTGGCGCTGTTTTCCTGGGCCGGCAGATTCGCCACGGCGAATACGAACAGGATCAGGGTCACCATCAATTGGGCGTTCCGCATCTCAGCTTCTCCAGTGGTAGGAATCGGGGCAGTTCAAGAGATAGCCCCCGCCGAAGAGGCGGTCCATAGCCTTCCAGAAATTCTGGAGGTAGAGCGCCGAGGCGTATTCCCGGCCATGATCCAGCTCCGCGAGGAGGAACTGATCCCAGGCCGCGCGCTTCCAGTCCACGAAGTGCATAACCGCACGCTCGCCCGCCACACCCGGCTGGGGATGGGCACTGCCCATGGGCGCGTGAATGGCCTTGAGCAGTCCATTCACCCCGGGACCGGCGCAGATCACGTGGCCGTATATGTTGTATTCGTTGTCGAGGTCGTACAAACAGGTCACCGCAATTACAGTGCCGAGCTCTATCAACTGATCTTCCGCCGGAAATACAACCCGAACCAGGTTCTCGTTACGCTTTTCGTCGAGATCGAGCTTTTTATAGAGTCTGGGCAGGAGGGATATTTTGTGGCTCCCGCTCCGCTCTGCGTAAATTTTTTCCGCCTTGAAGCATTCGCTTTCGAGAACGGCCTGTACGATGCGTTCTTGTTCCGTCATAGTCTTGATTCCTCTATCTGTCCAAAGATACTGCTTGATGTACTCAGGTTCGTGTTGCCGCCTCACGCGGTCGCGGCTACCGCATCGGGCCGAGCGAAGGCCCGGGGCGCTTCCCAGTACTCCTCGCGCAGAACCGTCATCGCCCGCTGCAATTCTTCCGTGAAGGCGAGGCTGTCCTCATTCACATACATTCCCACGAATTTGTCCGCGAGGGACTTCGGCAGGCCGCGCCCGAAATTCAGGCTGTAGTCCACCGCCGCGCTGCGCTGCTTGAGGGCAATCTCCACCGAACGCCGGTACGCGTTCGCCACCGTCGTTTTCAACGCGCTGCTGAGATCGGCCCGAATGCAGTTCACGCCCAGGGGAAGTGGCAAGCCATTGTGGCGCTCGGAGAAGAGCACGCCCAGGTCCGCCAGCAGTTTGAAGCCTTCCTCCGCATAGGTGAGCTGGCCTTCGTGAATGATCACGCCCGCCTCCACGCTGCCCTTGCGCACCGCGTCCATGATGTGGGTGAAGTCCATGTGCACCTCGCGCATGTCGGGAATCATCTTCCGGGCCACGAGTGTCGCCGTCGTGAAGGGGCCGGGCAGCGCCACGCGCATGCCGCGCAGATCCTCCAGCGACTTGCTTTCCCGTGCGATCAGGCGGGGGCCATAGTTGCGCCCCACGCTCGTGCCCACTTCGAGCAGCTCGTAGCGATCCTGCAGGTGGAGGAATCCGTGCACCGACAGGGCGGTGACTTCCAGGGGATCGCGGCCCATCGCCATCTCGTTCAAGGTCTGAATGTCGTGGAGCACGTGCTCGATCTTGTGATCGGGAATGGTTACCTGCTCCGAGGCGAAGCCGTAGAACATGAAGGCGTCGTCGGGGTCCGGGCTGTGTCCGATGCGGATGGATTTCATGGGGTCGTTCCTTTTAGGCGTTGGCGACCGCAGGCATGCTGCGGGTCGCGGTCTGACGAAGATGGGTATACGCGCCGTCGAAAGCCGGTGCGCTCTCATAGCGTTCAAGTTTCTGGTAGGTCGTGGTGCGCTGTACGGGCGTGAAACCCGCATCGCTTATCACGTTCAGCACGGATTCAAGCTGGGTGGCCACCTGGTGCCGTGCCTGAAAAAGCACGTTCTCCTCCAGCAGCAGGCCGCCGAAATCGTCCGCGCCGGCGTGAAGCGCGAGCTGGCCCGCGCGCCATCCCTCACCAAACCACGAGGCCTGGATGTGGGGCACGTTGTCCAGAAAAAGCCGCGCCAGCGCGATAACGCGGACGTAGCGACTGGCGGCCGCCGGTTCTTTCACCACGCGACTCAGGGGAGACCCGCCCGGCTTGAAGCTCCACGGGATGAAGGCGTAGAACCCGCCCGTCTCGTCCTGCAAATTGCGGATCTGCAGCAGGTGCTCGATGATGTCCTCGTCCGTCTCCACATGCCCGTAGGTCATGGTGGCGCTCGTCTCGAAGCCAACGCGGTGTGCCTCCCGCATCACGCCGAGCCAGTCCGCGCTGCGGGTTTTCTTCGGGGAAATCTTCCGCCGTACCGTGTCCACCAGAATTTCCGCGCCACCCCCCGGCATCGTGCGAAGACCGGCCGCCCAGAACGCTTCAAGCACGTCGCGCGCCGACATGCCGCTGTGCTCCGCAATGTGCAGAACTTCGGATGGCGAGAAAAGGTGAAGGTGCATGCCCGGCGCGTGCTTCCGCAGCGCCTCGATCACCGCCAGGTAGTAGTCCATTCGCAGCTCGGGATTGTGACCGCCCTGGAGCAGAATGGTCGTTGCGCCACGCTCCTGAGCCAGTGCGGCGCCGCGGCCAATATCGTCCGGCGTCTGCACGTAGGCCCCCGCATGACCGGGACGACGGTAGAAGCTGCAGAAGGTGCAGTCCGTGGTGCAGACGTTCGTATAGTTTGGATTCGTATCGACCACAAAGGTCACGTCCTGACCGGGGTGCAATTCCTGGCGCAGGGCCGTGGCCCGCTCCATCAAATCGGACTGGGCCGCGTGGCGGTAGAGGTTCAGGGCCTTCTCAGGCGACAGGCGCGGCGTGGACATTCGCGTACCCTTCCATCAGTTGAAGAAAGTGAGACTGGCCGGTCACATCCGATACGGACAGTTGAGCACGCAGTCGCTGGTAGTAAACCTGCAATGCGAGCCGGTCCTCGGGGGCCATCTCCAGTCCTTGAACCAGTTCATTGCGGCCAGCCTCGGTCGCGGCGGTGGCGGCGCAGGATTCCAGCCAGCGGAGTACCCGCGCCTTGCTGGGCGCATCGAGCGCGGAGGAAACCACCCAGCGCGCGTAGACAAAGGGTAGGCCCGTCTGGGCGAGCCACCATCCACCGAGGTCGACGTTGTTCGGGTTGCCACCCTGACGCTGGGCGCACTCAAAAGCGGCATCCCCGATGAGCAGGTGGGCCGCGCCATCCGCGTAGCATGAAGTCAGCATGGGCAATGCGCCGAATTGGCGCAGGCAGAGCAACTTGAACAGGGCCACGGAAGTCCGGGACTTGGGTGTGGCATAGATTGGTCTGCGTTCCGCGAGGAGATTCGCGAGAGGCACTGCGGAAAACAACTGGACACTGCGCACCGGACCGGTGCACGCAATGCCAAAGTTGCCCGCCGATACGACGGCGTGGCCCAGGTCCGGCAGCATCGCCACAGGCACGAGCGCAGCATCGCAGTGGGCCGCCGCCATCAGGGCGTGAACCCGCGCGGGCGTCTCGAAGCGAAGGCTGTGCTCAAAGTCGGGCGTTGAAAGACGATAGGTCCGCGCGGAGAGATTGTCAATAGAGGCGATTCGAATCATGGAGCCCACCTCAGTTCATCACGCCGAGTTCATACTGGCCGTTGCGCGCGGCGGGCAACTGACCGGCATCTCGAATGATTTGCTCCATGAAACGGCGCGTAAGCGCGGCGGGCGAGTCGGAAGCGGCCATCTGCATGATGCGCTCCTTGCCCAAAGTCCCGTCGAGGTCATCCGCGCCAAAGGTGAGGGCGGTTGCGGCCGTTTCCAGACCGATCGTGGGCCAGTAGGCCTTCACATGGGGGACGTTGTCGAGCACCAGCCGGGACAGGGCAATAATCCGGAGGCTCCTCGGCGCCGATACCGCCCGGGGCGCCAGCCGGGTCTCGCCGGGGAGATAGGCCAGCGGGATGAAGCTCTGGAAACCGCCCGTGCGATCCTGAAGGTCGCGCAGACGCATCAGATGCTCCACGATCTCTTCGTCCGTCTCGATATGACCGAAGAGCATCGTTGCGTTGCTCGGCAATCCCACTTCATGCGCTTCCTCGTGAATACGCAGCCAGTCTTCGCCGCCGATCTTGTCTTTGTAGAGCGCCTGGTGGATGCGCTCGCTGAATATCTCCGCGCCGCCACCAGGCACCATGTCCACACCAGCGTCGCGCATGCGCTCCAGAATCTCCCGCGTCGTGCTGCGCTGCATCCGTGCAAAATAGGCAATCTCCACCGCCGTGAAGGCCTTGATCCACAGGCCGGGACGGGCCGTCCGAATCGCCTTGACCAGCGCCAGTGAACGGGTGAAATTCCAACCGGGCCAAAGGCCGCCCACGATGTGCGCCTCCGAAATCGACGTATCCTCCAAATCGCGAAGGATGTCCGCCTCCTGAAGCTCGTAGGCGTGGGCATCCCCCTTCTTTGCAGCGTAGTCGCAAAACTTGCAGGAGTAAACGCACAGGTTGGTGGGGTTTACGTGGCGGTTGTGCACGTAGGTAATTCGGTCACCATAGCGATCCCGCTTCGCGGCGAACGCCTGGCGACCTAGCGCCACCAGCGGCGTCTCCCGAAGCATTTCGAGGGCCTCGGCGGCATCAATTCGGTTCAACGTTTTCAACATGGGCAGCTCCTTTAGCATGCCCGTATAGAGAAAGAACCGTGCCAGAATGACGAAACACCCTGAAAGGACCGTATTCATTGGCGTATTTATCGATTTGGAGCAGGGGAGCAGTAAGAGGAGGGGTGCAACTTTCGTTGACACAACAATGCTAAGGCCCTCTGCAAAAGCGACTTACACACCGCAACCCCCGATGCCCCAGCAAATTTCGTTGCACCTTCCGGTATCACCGAATACGACAGGACCCCGCCTTCGATTTCGAAAGCGGGGTCCAATGCCTGTTCTATACCTCTATCGGCTGGAACGTCGCCCGAGAGCCGACATGACCGCCATGGTGACGAGGGCCATGCCGAAGACAAAGAGATCGCTGACCCGCTCTTTCAGCGAACCGATGTCCATGATCTTCCCGCCCAGCGGACAGCCGGTGTCCACCTCCACAACAGCCTCCAGCTCAGCTTCGCTGAGTAGGCCGTCGTCATCGGTATCTATTTCATCGAACTGGTCCTGAGTTAATTCTTCCGATGCGCTCGACGCTTCCGAGAAGCTCAAACGGCCATCATCATTCAGATCCGCCTCGGCAAATCCATCCCGCAGCACCGTGGCAATTTCCTCCAAGGTATTCTCTCCTTCTCCTTCTCCTTCTCCTTCTCCTTCACCTTCACCTTCACCTTCTCCTTCGCCTTCGCCTTCGCCTTCTCCTTCACCTTCTCCTTCTCCTTCTCCTTCGCCTTCACCTTCGCCTTCACCTTCACCTTCGCCTTCGCCTTCACCTTCACCTTCACCTTCACCTTCACCTTCGCCTTCTCCTTCTCCTTCTCCTTCTCCTTCTCCTTCGCCTTCGCCTTCTCCTTCGCCGCCGTCACTCAAATGAACGCGATAGACATCGCCGTTGATGGTGCTATCGGGTGTAAAATCGCCAACATAAATGTGAATGCTGTCACCGGGCTCATTAAAGATCACCGAATAAAAGGCGAACTCACCTGCGGGCTGGAGCAATTCCACTATTTCCCCGTCGCCTGCTTTTTGTGAGGGGATTTCGAAATTAATCAAGTTCACCGCGCCGAAGCCGCCGTTGACCAAGAGCCCGGTTGAGGTGATTCCAGAGATACCACCACCGAGATAGTCTCCGGCCGCGCCCACAATTTCACCGTCGGCAGTCCAGTCCAGCGTGGTCTGGCTGATATGGGCGGCAATCAATTCGTCGGTGGTGAAATAGCGGAGTTCGTTGGTGTTTCCGTCCATCGCATAGACGATATTGTAACGGTGATCAAGGGCCAGGGAGGCTGAGTAGCTGCCTTCGGGCTTCTGGACCACCTGTTGCTTGTAGCGGGCGGATTTCGTCACAACGGAGACCGGTGCCGCCTTGGCACCACCGAGATCGAGGATGCGCAACTCACTCGGTTCGCCAAAGACACCGGCATCGATCAATACGAGCGTGTCGCTCAGGTACACGGCGGCGTAGTGAGGGACGTTCGCAACGATGGCAGCCTCGGTAAAGTCAACGGGACTCTCGGTGTCGAGCAGGTAGAGATTGCCGCTGAAGCCCGCGCCGAGAAGGGCGTGCCGCCCATCGGGCGCCATGGTGACAAACGAGGGATCGCCTGCATAACCGCTGGCAATCGGGGTGAAGGCATCGGCGTCCACATCGGTCTGGGTGTACACGGTATTGCCGTTCCACACGAGGAGCCGACCATCGGGTAGTCCGGTACCAACGACGTTGAAGGCACTGGCATCCGCACGGGGAAAGTTCTCCAGCTGCTCAAATTCTGTGGCGCTCCCGTTGAAGGCAGCCATCAGCGCGAGCAAGACGACGACGAGAGATTGGGTGAAGGGGAGACGTAACATGAGGATTCCTTTTGCACAATCGATCCGTTACCGACGGTGCCGCGACGGTGCGCGGCGGGGTACGCCTGTGGCGGATCATGTCCGGGCAGGCATAACACACCTGTGCCTCTGGCGTGGGAAGGACAAAAAGGGGCAGGAGGCATGGTCACGCCTGTCCCGCAACAACTTTCCCGCGAGTTGTCGCAAAACCAGCCCAGGCGGAACAGATATTCTGGCTTCCGGATCACCCTACTGACCGCGCCTTCCCTTCCTGTTGGAAAGTGGCTATTGCGGCGTTCGTTCCCGGTTACAGCAGCGCGACTGCGACGGATTCTCACCGTCTTCCCTGTACCCGCATGGGGCCCCCGGTAAGAACCAGAGGCACGGCGAGTATACGGACGATGGCCGGGATATGTCAACGCGATGCGTGGCGAGTTCTTGATCTCGGGCCACAGTCTCCCCATACTGACCGTCGTGATCCGTGATTGGACGTGATCTCACGCCACGCTCCCGGAGTAAGTGGTAGTGCCGTCGGGTGCTGCGTCTCCCCTCCGTGCAATTGTAGTCATCCAGACGCTTGGGATTTCAGGATATG
>JBHEKR010000565.1:0-4346 GCA_041859365.1 Candidatus Hydrogenedentales bacterium | reverse complement strand
CAGAAGTGACGATGAGCCCACGCCGATGTATCCATAACCATACTCCCAGCAGTAGTTTAGCGATAAAACGCTATATATGGTATGGATATTAAATATAAACCGCAACATATGGGCAATGACAAGAGCTCCGCTTGGGAATGCCGTCCCCGGAGCTCCGCTCCGCCTCGGATTCAAGCGTCAAATAGTGGAGGTAAATTCGCCACGCATCGACTGCGGCCGTGCGCTCTCGCTCGGAGCCGCCATTGTAGATAACGCTGAAGGATTCCCCCGCAATTCGACCCAACAATATCGACATGACATCCACAACGCACTGCGGCTTGTAGTGCGCGAGGCCCTCCCAATGGCCGGGTGGATTCGACACCGCGATCTCCTTGATGGTCAAAGATCGCCGATCGTCCATCAGGTGGATCATCGCGGGCACCGACTCTTTTCCCAATGTCTGAAGTTCGCTGAGCGCTTCTTCCGCCCGCTCCGGATGGGTGAGCGAATCAACCAGTTTTCGGACACGCCGGAATTCAGCGTCCTTTATTCCGGGGAGCTGATACCCCTTGAGGATCGCCTCCTGGGACTTCACTTCCGCCTCGACCGCCGCAAGTCCTTCCGGCGAGAATGCCTGAAGCGCGTCGGGGGCACGCGTGAAGAAGCTATTCGGTCCGGCCTCGTCCGACTGGATTAGAAAGAGTATCGCTTCCTTCCCATTCAGTTCGTCGAGCAAGGAAAACGGTGGTTCGTAGGTACTGGGCTCGGTCCAGTAGACGACAACAATGGGACTCGTCGGAGACGTGCCTTTTACGGCGCGCGTCTCGGTCAGCGTGATGTTCACATAGCGCCCTTCGCCCGAAGCAATCGCCTCCTGGATTTGATCGACAGGTACCGTCAGATGTCCAGTAAAAATAGTGTGCGAATTTGCGACCAATCGCCACAGCTCGGGATTCTCTGCGGCAGATGCCAAAGTAGCCCAGACCCCGATAATAAGGATGGTAGTGCGTAAATGTTTCATGCCAAGCCTCCAGAAACTGCCGACCCATCGTGGCCCCGCCACAGGGCTTTACCCAATACTATACCCTATGCTGGACGGATGCGATAGTTGATACCGACAGGGCAATCGCATAAAAAAATCTTTGGAATCACTTAAAAAGTTGGCAAAAGTATGGAGAGGGGGCATTCCTGCCCCCTATTTCGTGGGGTTTACCATGCGATAAAAATCGCCGCATCGCCCGCGAAACAGCGTTGCGCGGGCCGGGGGCTGGAAAGCCCCCGCTCCATATATCCGCAAACTCTATAGTTTTAATGCGATTGCCCTGCTGATACCGACAGCTTCGGAGACGCAGGGAAGGAGGGGCCGCGCATCGGTACCATACCGCGCTCGAACCGACTATTGAAAATGCACCGCCCTTCGGATGAGCATCTCCGAACCGAATGGAGCTTCACCCAAAGGGCGGCAAGTGTCTGCTGCGTCGCTTCAAGCCCGAGCCTACACTCCGGAAAATACCCGGATGTGTCGCGGCCGCACATAGACCGTGCTGCCCACCGCGATGTGCATCGTCCCGAAGCGCTCCTGCGACACCTCCGCCGCCAGCTCTTGTCCGTCGCTCGTGCGCAGTTCCACCCGTACCAGCGATCCCGCCGACTGCACGCGCACCACCGACGCCTCCAGCGAAGAGTCGCCTTCTTTCTTCGTGTCGATCGTCAGGTCATGGGGCCGCACGAAGACCCGCGCATCGCCCACGACCTGTTGGCGCGCTTCCGGGTAGGGGAGGGCCAGATTACCAAACTGCACCGTGCCCGAATCCACGCGACCATGGAAATCGTTCGTCTCGCCCAGGAAGCGCATCACGAATTCCGTCTTCGGATGGTGGAAGACTTCGTCGGGCGTGCCCACCTGCTCGATCTTGCCCGCGTTCATCACCACGATACGATCCGCCACTTCCAATGCTTCATCCTGATCGTGGGTCACGAATACACTCGTCACGTGGATTTCGTCGTGCAGACGGCGAAGCCACGCGCGGAGTTCCTTGCGCACTTTCGCATCCAGCGCGCCGAAGGGCTCGTCCAGCAGGAGTACGCTTGGCTCGACGGCCAGGGCGCGGGCCAGGGCCACGCGCTGGCGCTGTCCGCCGGAGAGCTGGTGCGGATAGCGCTTTGCCAGGCCGTCGAGCTGCACGAGTTGGAGCAGTTCGTGTACGCGCGCTTCGATTACCGACTTCGCCGGCCGCGTCGCCCTTGGACGTACCCGCAAACCGAAGGCCACGTTTTCGAAAATGGTCATGTGGCGGAAAAGGGCGTAGTGCTGAAACACAAAGCCCACGCGGCGCTTGCCCACCGAAACCCGGGCCACATCTTCCTCGTGAAACAGGATCTTCGTGTCAGGATTCGGGTCCGGAATCTCCAGGCCCGCGATAATCCGCAGCAGCGTCGTCTTGCCGGAACCGGAGGGTCCCAGCAGGGCGACCAGCTCGCCCGTATTTACCGTCAGAGAAACATCGTTCAGCGCTCGAAATGTGCCGAAGGTTTTGGTGACATTTTGAACTTCAATACTCATCATTCAAACTCCTGTGCGAATGGGGCGCACTTACGATGCGGACTTGCTGCCCTCGTGGGCCAGCCGTTCTACGATGGCCTTCAGCACGAGCGTCACCAGCGCCAACAGAGCCAGCACGGACGCCGCCGCAAAGGCCGCGACGAAGTTGTATTCGTTGTACAGAATCTCCACGTGGAGCGGCAGGGTGTTTGTCTTGCCCCGGATGTGACCGGAAACCACCGACACCGCGCCGAACTCGCCCATGGCCCGGGCGTTGCACAGGATGACGCCGTAGAGCAGGGCCCATTTCACATTGGGCACCGTGACCCGCCAGAAGGTCTGCCAGCCCGATGCCCCGAGCGAAAGCGCCGCCTGCTCGTTCTCCGTGCCCTGCTCCTGCATGATGGGGATCAGCTCCCGCGCCACAAAGGGAAAGGTTACGAAGATCGTGGCCAGCACGATGCCGGGCACGGCGAAGATGATCTTGATATCGTGCTCGTTCAGCCAGGGGCCGAGCCAGCCTTGCAGGCCAAAGAGCAACACATAGATCAGGCCCGAAATCACCGGCGATACGGCATAGGGCAGATCGATCAATGTAATCAGCACGCTGCGACCCCAGAACTGAAACTTCGCCAGCGCCCAGCTCGCGGCCAGGCCGAAGACAAGATTCAGCGGCACCGAGATGCCCGTCACCAGCAGCGTCAGCTTGATGGCCGACAGGGCCGCCGGATCCTTGAAACTTTTGAAATAGGCGCCGAGTCCCTTGCGCAGGGCTTCCGTGAAGATGGCCGCCAGCGGCACAAAGAGGAAGAAGGCGAGGAACAGCACGGTAATCGTAATAAGAAGAATGCGGAGCCAGCGCGGCTCCGTAATAGCCGCCTGGGGCTTGGGAAAGTTTTGAGAGGCTGCGGTCGCCATTATGCGTGTCCTCCCTGGTAATTGCGAACGCTCCACCACTGGAGCAGGTTGATGAGGAGCAACAGCACGAAAGACACCAGCAGCATCACCACGGCAATCGCCGTAGCACCCGCGTAGTCAAACTGTTCCAGCTTCGTAATGATCAGCAGACTCGTAATCTCGGTCTTCATGGGCATGTTGCCCGAGATAAACACCACCGATCCGTACTCGCCGATGGCCCGCGCGAAGGCCAGGGCAAAGCCCGTCAAGAGCGGCGGCACGAGCGGCGGCAGGAGCACACGATAAAAAGTCTTGAGCCGCGTCGCGCCCAGGCTCGCCGCAGCCTCCTCCAGTTCCTTGTTCAGATCTTCCATCGCGGGCTGAAGCGTCCGCACCACGAAGGGCAGGCCGATGAAGGTAAGGGCGATGGCCACGCCCAGAGGCGAATAGGCCGCCTTAATGCCCAGCGGTTCCAGCAACTGGCCAATCCATCCGTTCTTGGAGTAGATGGCGGTGAGGGCAATGCCGGAGACCGCCGTGGGCAGGGCGAAGGGCAGATCCACCGCCGCGTCCACGATCCGCTTTCCAGGGAAGGTGTAGCGCACCAGCACCCACGCCGTGACAAACCCGAACACCGTGTTTACCAGCGCCGCGGCGAATGACGCGCCGAAGGTCAGCTTGTAGGAAGCCAGCACACGGGCCGAAGTGACCGCTGCCCAGAACTCGCTGAACCCCATCGTGGCAGTTTTCGCGAAAAGCGCCGAAAGGGGGATCAGCACGATCAGGCTCATGTACAGGAGGGTAAAGCCCAGGGTCAACCCGAATCCGGGCAACACCGTGTGGGTCTTGAGCAACTTAAACAAGATTTCTCTCCTCGTGGGGTGGGCCCGAAGGCGTGTGGTGGTTCGCCTTCGGGCCCGTCGACCGT
>JBHEKR010000487.1:0-2733 GCA_041859365.1 Candidatus Hydrogenedentales bacterium | reverse complement strand
GCCTTCCATTCCAGCGGGACCCCATGCCGACGGGCCAGCGCTTCCACCCGCAGGGCGGCTGGATAGGAATAGGTGCTGGCGAATTCGAACCAGAATTGCATGGTCGATTTCCTTTGGATAGAAGCATGAAGGGATGAATCTTACTCTTTGTAACGGATTCTGTTGATGAGCTGGAGGTGGGTTGAAAGCCGTCTCCGAGTACGAGAAGCTGAGGGTTAGCACGACCCAACCCGACCTCTCAACACCCAGAGTCCGCCATGACGACTGTCATCGATCACCCGAGGCGAGGATACCGAACGATTCGGCTGGCGTTGGCGGAAGCCGACTACGCGCGGTTTATGAGCGATGGTGAGTTTGCCCGAGCGCAACTGGATCAGATGCATGGCCAGCATCCCGAGCTGTTTCCCGAGGCTTGGGACCGGGGGTATGCGTTGTGTGGCGTTACGGAACCCTCGCGCAAGCAAGCCGGGCTGCGGTGTCGGCGGGTTCGGCTCACGGCCGATGAGGGGGTGTTTACGGTGGCGCCGGCGTGGGTGATGCCCTACCTGACGGCGTCGGTGGCGGAGGTGGAAAAGGCCGTGTTATTGATGCGGTTTCATGTCCCCTGCTGGGCGCTGGCCCAGGTCTTTGGGCGCGATGCGATGTTTTGGTATCGGCTGGAGCAGAGCCTGGGGCGGCTCAGCGTGGTCGGCACGACGGTCAAGGCGCCAGAACGCCTACCTCAGCACCTGGTAGCTGATGAGAAGCACAGCCGGTTGGACGGCGAGAAGCTCTACATCGCCACCACGGCAGGCGAGGGCTGCATGCTGGGGGCATCGGTCGCCGACTCGGCCTCGGAGACGGCGTTGCGGCAAGCCTATGGGGTGTTTGCTGAGGAAGCCCGGGCCGTGGCTGCGGACTATACGCCCGCGACGGTCAACACCGATGGCTGGGCCGCCACCCAAGGGGCCTGGAAGCGCTTGTTTCCCGGCATTACGATCATCCTGTGTTTCTTGCACGCGTTTCTCAAAATCCGTGATCGGGCCACCCAAGCGCTGGCCGAGGGCTTCGCGCAGGTGAGCCAGAAAGTCTGGGGGGCCTATCGAGCGCCGGGCAAGGCGGCATTTGCCCGGCGCCTGCGCCGGCTGCGGGAATGGGCCGAGCGCACGCTCCCGGATTCCCCCATGAAACGCCATACGCTGGACCTGTGCGCCAAGCGCGCGCAGTTCAGCCGCGGCTACGATCATGCGCGAGCCCATCGCACCAGCAACCTCGTCGATCGGTTGATGAAGTTTCTTGATCGAGCCTGCTTTAACGCGCAGTACTTCCACGGCACGTTGGCCTCCGCCGAATTACGCGTGCGTGCGCTGGCCTTGTTGTGGAACTTCTGCCCCTCGTCGCCGCGTACCGTGAAGAAATATCACGGCCAGCGATGTCCCGCCGAACGGCTCAACGGTAAACGGTACGCGGACAACTGGTTGGAGAACTTGCTCGTCTCAGGCTCCATGAACGGCCTCAGACGCTATCAACAGAATCCGTTATAAAGAGACAATTCCAAACATGTGGGCATTTTGCGCCGAGTGCAGCCCGAACGGCAGTCCATCGATGTATTCCCCACTGTGTTCAAACTGAACGATAAACGCGCTATTACGACTTGGTTCCCACCCGATGCCTTCGACAACTTCACTTACCGTTATGAAGCGGAACCATCGTACTTTTTCAATAGCCGAGCGGTATTCGCATTAATGCTGCTCATCAATTGGCTGACACCGCTGGTAATGAAATCCGGGCTGTTCGTGTTTTTGAAGAAAAGGTGAATGGTCCAATATTGCGCAACGGATGCTACTGTATGGTTGAATCACTTTTGCTGGTTTTGCTGGCCCTGTTCGTGGCGCCGGCGCTTGGTGCTCCCCAGATCTTTTGGGCTAGTGATCCTGTGCAACCGGGCGAGGCCGCTTTGCTCATAGGCGATGATTTCGGAAACCACCCCCAAATCAAATTGACGCCGCTCAATGATGTCCCCAACAGCACGCCAGGACCAGTGAAACAGATGAAAACTGGCACGACTGTTAAACCTCTGCAAGCGTCGGATCAATCGCTTAAGTTTCTGGTTCCCACACAGTTCAAGTCGGGTGTTTACGAAGTCAGTATCACCAACGGAAACAAAACAGCCGTCGGATTACTCAATGCACCGACGGTGTACTGGGCGCAGGGCGACCAGGGAATCAGCGCCGCGCCCGGCGGTTGGATTCGGATTTTTGGCCGTTGCATCGGCCAGAAACCCGCTAGCGCGATACTACAGATGACCTCCGCAACCACCTCACTCCGGCTAACGGCGGAAGCCTCTACCGAATGGGAGTCCCGGTTTGCCGTACCGACTGATCTGAAACCCGGTGTTTACGATCTTCACTTATACAATGGCTCGGGCGACGCCAGTGCCTGGAGTCCAGCGGGCCAACTGGAAATCAAAGTTGCTGAAGTGTGGCCAGATCAGCAATTCAATATCCGTAACTTTGGGGCAACTGGTACCGGTACCGATGACGACACCCAAGCTGTGCTATCAGCGATCAAGGCTGCTGGTGATCAAGGTGGCGGGGTCGTATTCTTTCCCCGTGGTCGTTATCTGCTAAAAGAACCCCTCATCCTCCCCCGCTTTGTCACTCTACGTGGTGAACGCCGTGATCTTGTCAATCTGCTTTGGCCGGATACGGAACAACCGCCCTTCGCACTAATTCAAGGCAGCAATCATTTCGC
>JBHEKR010000278.1:0-4104 GCA_041859365.1 Candidatus Hydrogenedentales bacterium | reverse complement strand
TGAAAACGAACCATCCGCCCAGGCCATCGCTACCTTGATCCGGCAAATCAAGCAGGAAAAAACGCGGGCGCTGTTTGTGGAAAACATGAGTGACCCGCGTCTGGTCCAGCGCATTGCCCACGAGGCCAGTGGCGTCGTGGGGGGTACGCTGTATTCCGATGCTCTAGCCCCCGCCGGTCAGCCTGGAGATAGCTATATTGGCCTATTCCGCTACAACGTGCCCGCGCTCGTGGCAGCGATGGCGAAGAATTGACGGAGATTGCCTGCCATGAAAACTCTGCTCTCTCTCCACATCGCCACCGCGCTCACCTTGACGAGTACGGTGTTGTTCGCCGCGCCACCGCATGTCCACGGTGTCGGAACCTTGCAACTGGTCCTGGAAGAAAACAGCCTGAGCGTCGAACTCCGCCTACCGGCGATCAATGTGGTCGGCTTCGAACATGCCCCGAATGATGCCCAGCAGAAAGCAGCCGTTCAGAACGCCGTGGCCCTACGAAGTCATCTTTTTTGACAATTAAATGAGAATGATTATCATTCTCATATCTTGAGCGACTCAAGGCTAGGGTGCGCTGGCCACACAGTGATCTTCTTGGTCACTCGAAGCGCAAGTCACCGAATACAACAACCCATTTCGAACGAGGCCACTGAGACGATGAGAACGGCTCCCTATCCCTGTGCCCCCGAGTCGGCCATCCTGGTGCTGGCGATTGCGCTAACCCTAAACCTACTCATGGCGGGCAAGGTCTTGGCCGTTGAGGTCAATGATCAGTTAGAAATCAATGTACTCATCGCCGGTGCCCTCCAGTGCCAGGAACCCTCGGGTGCGGACGACGCCGACAGCGCTTGTCGCGGAGGTGCCCCGCTCCAACCCGAGCTCGTCTATAACCCCACCGAGCAGGATCAACTCTTCCTCAAGTTTGGCTTCGCCGCTGGCAATGGCCTGAACCCGGTATCGCCTTTCGTCCTTGCCTCGTGGGCGGCTGATCTGGAGGATGATGTCAAGGATATCAACGGGCGTGACCGCAGCTATCTGCTGGAGGCATGGTATGCCCATACCTTCGAACTCGGTGCGGACAACCGTGTGCAGGTCACCGGCGGCATCATCAACCCGGCCTCCTACGTCAACGAAAACGCCTACGCCAACGACGAATTCACTCAGTTCATGAATGAGGTCTTCGTCAATTCCCGTAACGCCTTTCTGCCTGCCTATGACTGGGGCGGCGCCCTGGTATGGAACTACCGGGATTGGAGCTTCAGAGGGGTCGGCATGAACGTTGGCGAGAATGACGATGGCAACAACTACAATTTCTACGCTGCGGAGATCGGCTACCGCATCGACACGACGCTGGGCGAAGGCAATTACCGAGTCATGTACTCGGGGACTTCCACGGCGTACCCCGACCCTAGCGGAGAAAAGCTGGAGCACCTCGGCGCGCTTAGCCTGTCCTTCGACCAGGCCCTGGGCAAGACGGTGGGTGTCTTCCTCCGTCTGGGCTGGCAGAAGCAGGACGCCGCCGTAGATTACAGGGCCGTCTATAGCGGTGGCTTCGACTTCAACGGCGCAACCTGGGGGCGTGACGGCGACAACATCGGTCTTGGCTATGCGTATCTGGACGGCGGCAATCTGGACATCGCCCGCACCGATGCTGTCGAAGCGTACTACCGGCTTGCCGTTAACGACTACCTGGCCTTGACCGTCGATGCCCAGTACATGAAAGATGAGTATGTGGATGCGGACGATGTCAATGGCTGGGTCCTTAGCCTGCGCGCCGTCGTGGAATTCTGAAATTAAACTATGGGAACAAATACATGCAACCCTTTCGAACGCCTTCGCCCTCGCTCTCGTCGGCGCATTGAGGTCGATCGGCAATGGTGGACACCAACGAAATCAACTACTGGTGGGGCCCTCGAAAAGCTCCCGATTTTAACAGCCACCCTCACAACATATTGATCCATATATATTTATGGTAAATTAAATAATTAATTATTCAATTTACCATAAGTCCAGTGCCCTCCAAGGCGTTGCCGGCAAGGCATTGTCAACTGAGCGAAGGGAGATCGTGATTTTCCGGTCCTTGGAGGGCCTTGGAGATGCCATCAATCCATTGGGCATCCATCACCGGCCGCCCGGTTTCAAACGCCTGGGCGCGTTGGCCACTGAACCCGGTTTACCGTTCCTCCGTGCCTTAACTCCTCATATCGGTAAAGGAAGCCGCCCAAGCCCGCCAGGCGCCGACCCCGCGCGCTGACACTCAAGCCGCGACCACAATGGGCGCGAGCTGCCAGCCGCCCGCACCGTCGAGTCGCAGTTGCCGGTCGTGAAAGGCTCGAAGCGTGCCGCGATGGCCGATGCTGACGAGGGCCGTTTCCGGTAGGCGCTCGCGGATCAGCCGATAGAGAGCCTGCTCGGACGGCTCGTCCAGCGCCGAACTGGCTTCGTCGAGGAACAGCCATCTCGGCCGGCGCAGCAAAATGCGGGCGAAGGCCACCCGCTGCTGTTCGCCGCCCGACAGGGTCTGCGCCCAATCCTCGACTGTATCGAGCGCCTCGGCGAACCGATCGAGTCCGACATCGCACAGTGTCTGTCGTAATAGGGCGTCGTCGAGCGTGGCGCGTTGCGGATACAGCAACGCCTCCCGCAGGGTGCCGATGGGGAGATACGGGCGCTGAGGCACGAACAGAACCTCCGCATCGGGCAGATACACCGTGCCGCGCGCGTAGGGCCACACCCCGGCCAGGGTGCGCAGCAGGGTGCTCTTGCCAGCGCCCGAGGTCCCGGTGATCAGCAGCGAATCTCCCCGGTCCAGCGACAGATCCAACCCTCGCAATAACGCCATGCCATCCGGTCGGTCGATCTCCAAATCGCGCGTGGCGGGCTGGGCCGCACGCTCGCGACGAGCTTGAGTGATCGCGGCGACGCGCTCGTCGAGTCCGTCCACGGCCTCGGCGAACTGGGTCAGACGTAGGGTGACCGCACGCCACGCCGCGATGCTCTGGTAGGCGTCGATGAAGAACGATAGCGAATCCTGGACCTTGCCGAAGGCGTTGCCGATCTGCATCAACTGGCCGAACGGCATGCGGGTACTGAAGTAAACTGGCGCAACCACCAGATAAGGCACGATCACCGATATCTGGCTGTAGCCGGCGTTGAACATGTCGACCTTGAAGCCGGTACGAATGATGCAGTGAAAGTTCTTGATCACGCGGCCGAACAGGGCGCGGCACCGTTCGTTCTCGACCTCCTCGCCGCCATAGAGCGCGACCGCTTCAAGGTTTTCGCGCAGACGCATCAAGTTGAAGCGGTAGTCCGCCTCAATCTTCTCCTGCTGGAAGTTGAGCGGAATCAACCGGCGGCCGATCCAGTGCGTCAACCCGGTTCCGACGATGGCGTAGATCAGCGCGCCCCAGAACAGGAAACCGGGTATCTGGTATTGCTCGTCGCCCAAGGTCAGTGGGAGGGTCGCGGACAGATTCCACAACACCACCGCGAAGCTGAGCAGGGTCGAAACCGCGTTCACCAGTCCAAGGAACAGGGTCATGGTCTGTTCGGTGAAACCGTTGAGGTCATCGGCGATACGCTGGTCGGGATTGTCGACCGGTACCCCCAGCAGTTTCAGGCGGTAGAACGCCTTGTTGCGCAGCCAGGCCCCCTGGTAGCGTTCGGTCAACCAGGTGCGCCAGCGGATGCGCAACCACATGCGCAGGATATAGCGCGCGCCGGCGATGGTGATGTAAGCCGTCGCCAGGATGCCGAAGGTTGCCAGTGCCGCCCAGAATGCGGCGTCGTCGTAGTTCTGCAAGGCGTCGTAGAACTCGCGATACCAGGTGTTCAAACGCACGGTCAGGTAGACCAACGCAAAGTTGCCGGACAGCACCACGACCAGTAACAGCCAAGCGCTAAGCCGTTGTTCGGAAGTCCAGTGGCTGTAGATCAGACGCCAGACGCGGGCGACGTGGGCGCGGGTCAACGGTTGGTGTTCCATAGAATTCCCGAAGGGCGATTCCGGCGAAAGCCGCGGTGCGCGGGGTCGTATCGAACCGCAACCCAAAGACCCCCGTTTGGTCGGGCGTTGCGCTGAAAGGTTCCCCTGCCAAGTTTATCTT